>DASTWQ010000229.1:0-6911 GCA_035758545.1 Holophagaceae bacterium
GCTGGCGCTGGCCGCCGGAGAGGTTGGTGCCGGACTGGGCCAGGACCGTCTCGTAGCCCATGGGCAGGGTCGCCACGAACCGGTCCAGGCCCGTCACCTCCGCGGCCTCCATGAGCCGGTCCCGGGCCGCGCCGCCGGAGAGGAGGCGGAGGTTGTCCAGCACGCTGCCATCGAAGAGCTGCACGAACTGGGGCAGGTAGATGGAGAGGCTCTTGGCCTGGGCTGGAGCGTGGGGGCCGATGCGCACCGAGCCCTGCTCCGGCGTGTAGAAGCCCGCCAGGAGCTTCAGCAGGGTGCTCTTCCCGAAGCCCGAGGGGCCCTCGATCTGGTGCTTGCCGCCGGGCTCCACCCGCAGGCTGAGGCCCTGGAAGATCCAGGGATGCTCGGGGCCGTAGCGGAACCAGAGGTCCTCCACCTCGATGGCGCCCGGCAGGACGCGGTTCCGCAGCACCGGCCGGGGGGGATCCGGCGTCTGCTCCAGCAGCTCCTCCGCGATGCGGAGGAAGGGCCGGGCCATCCAGACCTTCACCAGGCTGTTGGAGAAGCCCGTGACCGCTGTGGTGAACGCCGACGCGTACATGGTGAAGGCGAGCAGCTCGCCCAGCTGCATCTGCCCTGTGATGGCGAGGTGCCCGCCCCAGATGAGCAGCACCTGGGTCTGCAGCTGGCCGAGGCCCCCGAGGAGCCCGCCGCTCACGAGCACGACGCGCTGGCCGTGCAGGCCGAGGTAGCGGTCCCGCCGCAGCAGGCTCGTCCACCGGGCGAGGGCGTGATCTTCGGCGCCAGCGGCCTTCACCGTCGCCACGCCGGTCATCATCTCCACGAGGTAGCTGCGCTGCCGGGCCTGGGCCGCCACCTGGGCGGCCTGGAGCTTCATCTGCTGCCGGCCGACGAGGAGGGTGCCTCCGGTGATCAGGAGCGTGCTGGCCACCACGAGGAGCGTGCCCCCGGGCATCAGCCGGGCCATGAAGACCAGGTAGAGGATCGAGGTGGCCCCGCCCAGCAGGGCGGCCAGCACATCCCCGGTGAGCAGGTCCTTGGCCGCGCTGAAGCCGCTGAAGCCCTGGAGCAGCTCTCCGACGGTCTTCGACTGCAGGTAGGGGAAGGGCAGGCGCAGCAGGTGGATGAGGACGCCACGCTCCAGGAGCGCGTCGAGCCGCACCTGGAAGTAGAGGAAGTACTGCTGCTCCAGCCAGCCGATCCAGGTCTGGAAGAGCCCGGCGGCGAGATTGCCCGCCACGAGGACGATGAACAGCGAGACCGCTCCCTGGGGGAAGGCCTGGTCCACCAGGATCCGGGTGAACTCCGGCATCGCGAGGCCCAGGACCTGGGTCAGCAGGGCGATGGCGGCGATGCCCAGGAGGGCCTTCCGGTGGTGCAGGACCAGCTTGCCCACCCGGGCCCAGAGGCCGCCCTCCGGCAGGCCGGGAAGCAGATCCAGGGCCGTGCCCTCGTAGGCGCCTTCAAGGGCCTCCGGCGCCAGGAGCGTCTCGCCTTCCGGGCCCCGGAGCCGTAGGTTCCGGCCCTGCCGCCCCACGGCGAGGAGCCAGCGGCCGTCCCGCAGGGCCAGCAGCGAGGGCAGGTCCAGGTGTCCCAGGTCCTGGGCCTCGACCTGGGCCCAGCGGGGATGGAGACCCTCCTCCTCCAGCAGCTCGAGCATGCGGTCCGGGGCCGAGCTCTCCTGGAGGCGGTCCTGGAGCTGCTCGGGAGGCGCCTCCAGGCCCAGGGCCTCCGCCAAGGCCAGGAAGGCCTCCTCTCCGCCAAGGGCGGGCAGGGCGGCGGGGGAGCGGGCCGGCTCAGGCAATGTGGCGCTCCATGGCTTCGACAAGGCTCTGGAAGAGGCCGGGCTGGGCCGCGAGCTCCTCGTAGCGGCCCTCCTGGACGATGCGCCCGCCGTCCAGGACCAGGATCCGGTCCGCGTCCTGGACGGTGGCGAGGCGGTGGGCGATCACGATGCGGGTGCAGCCCAGGGCGGCCAGGTTGGCGTGCACCTGGGCCTCGGTGTCCCGGTCGAGGGAGCTGGTGGCCTCGTCCAGCAGCAGGATGGAGGGCTGGTGGGCGAGGGCCCGGGCCAGGGCCAGGCGCTGTCGCTGGCCGCCCGAGAGGATGGCGCCATTCTCGCCGAGGGGGGTGTCGTAGCCCTGGGGCAGGGCCTCGATCACCTCGTGGATGCAGGCCAGCTCCCCCGCCCGCTTGAGGTCCGGCAAACGCAGGCCCGGGTTGTTGAGGGCGAGGTTGGCGCGGGCGGTGTCGTTGAAGATGAAGGTCTCCTGCAGCACCACGCCCATGCGGCGGCGGAGCGCCGACAGGTCGAAGGCCCGGAGGTCCCGGCCGTCGAAGCGCACCAGGCCCTCGGTGGGCAGCAGCATGCCCAGCATGAGCCGGGCCAGGGTGGTCTTGCCGGCGCCCGAGGGGCCCACCAGCGCCACCTTCTCGCCGGGCGCGATGTGGACCTCGATGTCCCGGAGCACCTCAGGCGCTCCGGGCGCGTAGCGGAACCCGACGCCCTCGATGTCGATGCGGCCCTGCAGCGGGCCCGGCGCCTCGGCCCCAGCGGCCTCCGGCGCGCTCTCCAGGATGTCGTCCAGGCGCTGGAGGTGGGAGCTGAGGTACTGCCACTTGCCGAAGCTGGCCACCAGCGAGCCCAGCGGCGTGAGGAAGAGGCTCCGGAGGCTGAGGAAGGCCGAAAACACGCCGATGGTCATCCGGGAGGCCAGGACCTCGCGGCCCGCCAGCCAGAACACGGCCACGGAACCCAATGAGGACAGCAGGGCCATCACCTGGGTGCCCAGGACCTCCAGCCGCTGGCGCTTCAGGGAGGCGTTGGACCGCTCCACCATGCGGTCGGTCCAGCGCCGGATCATGTGGGATTCGGCCCCGACGGCCTTCACCGTCTCCAGGGTGGTGAGGGATTCCAGCAGGGCGCCGCCCGCGTTGCCCGAGGCCGTCAGCTCCGCTGAGAGGAGCCGGCGCGAGTAGTTGCGCATGAGCCCCTGGAAGGCGAACCGGCCCGCGCCGATGCCGATGACCAGGAGCCCCAGCCGGGCATCGTAGGCGAGCATGAGGCCGCCGTAGCCCAGCACCAGGAAGGAGTCCAGCAGGGAGGACACGGCCTGGGCGCTGAGCATGGACTGGACCGCGCTGTTGCTGTCCATGCGCTGGATCAGGTCGCCGGGGCGCCGCAGGAGGAAGAAGCCGATGGGCAGCCTCAGGATGTGCCCCACGTAGCTCTTCAGCAGGTCCAGGTCCAGGGTGGTCTGGAGGGTGGTGAGCACCCAGCTCCGCGCCAGGGTCAGGAGGGACTGGACCAGCATCGCGGCGATGAGCGCCACGCCCAGGCCCCACAGCCAGGGCTCCTGCCGCGGCACGATGACCCGGTCCACGAGGATCTGCTGGCCGACTGGGAAGATGATGCCGGCGATCTGGAGGACCACCGAGAGGCCCAGGAGCTGGGCGAGGCTGGGGGCGTTGCCGAGCACCAGCCGGCGGTAGCGCGCGAGGCTGGGCCGAACCTCGGGCCGGGGCTCGAAGTCCGGCCCGGGCTCGAAGGCCAGGACCACGCCCGTGTAGGCCTGGCGGAGCCGCGCCGGGGAAACCCAGCGGCGGCCGTCGGAGGGATCCACGAGGAGGGCGCCCTTCTTCGGATGCAGCCGCTCCAGGACCACGAAATGGCGGAACTCCCAGTGGAGCACCGCCGGCAGCGGCAGCTCCCCCAGGTCCTCCACCTCGGCGCGGAAGGCCTCGGCCTCCAGGCCCTGGTCCCGGGCGGCCCGGAGGAGGGCGAGGGCGTTCACGCCGTCGCGGGACACGCTGCAAGCCTGGCGCATCTCCGGCAGGGGCACGTGGCGGCCGTGGTAGCCCAGCACCATCGCCAGGCAGGCCGCGCCGCATTCCACGGCCTCCATCTGCGGGACGTAGGGGACGGCCTTCCGGCGGAGGAGGCGGCTCAGCGCAGCCATCGCCTCAGCGGCTCGAAGGCCATCGCGATGAGGCTCTGGCGGCGCAAGGTGTAGCGCACGTTGAGGAGCATGCCGGGCCGAAGGCGGATGGGCTGGGTCCGAGGGTCCTCGGGCCGGGGATCCAGCTGGACCTCCACCCGGAAGGCCGGACCGTCGGGCCGGTCCCCATCGCCCATGGCCTCCTGCCATTCGGCGGAGGAGGCCAGGTCATCCCCGATCCGCGTCACGTGCCCTGTGAGGGTGCCGTACTCCGCGTAGGGGTAGCCGTTCAGCTCCACCTTCACCCGGTCCCCCTCCTTCACGTAGGGGCGGTCCTTCTCTGGGAGGAAGGAGATGGCCTGCAGCGGGGAATCCGCGGGCACCAGGCGACCCACGGCCTGGCCGGGCTGGACCCGGTCCCCGGCGCGGATCACGAGGCCGTCCACGAATCCGTCCACGGGGGCCGTGAGGAGGTTCTGCTGGAGGTTGAAGTCCAGGGCCTGGCGGCGGGTCTCCGCGCTGCTCAGGTCCGACTTGCGGGTGTAGAGCTGCTGCTGGCGCTCGGCCTCGATGGAGGCCCAGGCCTGGTGCTCCTGCTGGAGGGCGAGCTGGCCCGCCCGCAGCTGGCGCTGGGCCTCCTCGTAGGCGTCCTCGGACTTCTCGACCTCCAGCTCGGCCACGATGCCGAGGGCGTGGAGCCGCTGGTTGGCCTCCCGCTCGTGCAACCGGGTCTCCAGGGAGTGCTCGAAGCTGGCCAGGTCCGCCTGCAGGCTCGCCAGGCGGTGCTCGTGATCGGCGGTCTGGCGGGCGTAGAGGAGGTCCTGCTGCGCGGCCACGGAGCGGAAGTCCGAGCGCAGCAGGTCCACCTGCCGCTGGGCCTCCAGGAGGGAGCCCTGGAGTTCTGGAGACTCCAGCCGCGCGATGGGCTGGCCGGCCTTCAGGAAGTCCCCCCGCTGGACCCGGAGCTCCGCCACGGTCCCGGCGGAGGGCGCGATCAGGATCCGGACCCCGCCCGCCGGGCGCAGGACGCCCCGGCCGTGGTCGTTGATCTCCACCCGGCCGAGCACCGCGAAGAGCAGGGCGAGCGCCACCAGGGCCCCCAGGGTCCAGGTCAGGAACCAGGTCCAGGGCGGGGAGACCTTCAGGATGCCCCGGCCCTCGGTCTCCTTCAGGTAGTGCTCCACCGCCTCTTCGCGGAAAAGGCCAAGCTGGGACAGAGGGTCCCGCTTCCGTTCAGGGGTGGACATCCGGACCATTCTGCCTCACGGCCCGCGAGCGGCAAAGGAATGCCCCCCGAGCGGGCGGTTCCGGCCCGCGAGCGGGAGGTCCCCTCCGTCCGCGGAAGCGCCGTTCGGCTCTAGACTGGTGCCCATGCCCGCCCGAAAGCTGCCCGAGACGCTGGCCCCGGACCTGCTCCAGCGGGTCCGCGCCCGCTTCGAGCGATGGCCCGTGACCGAGGGCCTGGGCCTGGAGGTCGAGGCGCTGGAGCCCGGCCGGGCCCGCATCCGGCTGCCGCTCTCGGCGCGGGTGCAGAACGGGCCCCGGGGCAATATGAATGGCGGCTGGCTGGCGAACGTCGCGGACATGGCCTGCGCCTTCGCCCTCTGCACGGCCTTCGACGGGCTCATGCCCTTCGCCACCTCGGACCTCCACTACCGCTACCTGGAGCCGGCCTTCGGTGAAGTCTCGGCGGATGCGCAGGTGGTCCGGCTCTCCCGCAGCACGGCGGTCATCGAGTGCCGCCTCAGCTGCGCCGGCGCCATGGTGGGCTTCGCCACGGCCAACTTCGCCATCAAGCCCGGGCTGAAGGGCTAGCCGTGGCCTTCCGCCTCCGCTCCGCCCCTCCCACCCAGCGCCTGGCCCACGCCCTGGAGCTGCTGCTCCTGGTGGCCTTCGCGGGAGGCATCGGCTATCACTGGCTGGCCCGGCTGGGCTGGATCGACGCCTTCTACATGGCGATCACCACCCTCTTCACCGTCGGCTTCCGGGAAATGGGAGAGGTGAACGCCTTCACCAAGCTGTTCACGATCTTCTACCTGGTGGCGGGGCTGGGCATCGCGACCTACGCGGTGTCCAACCTCACCGCCCTCATCGTGGAGGGGGACCTCCAGGGCTATCTCAGGGAGCGCCGCATGGAGAAGCGACTCGTGGACCTGAAGGACCACATCATCGTCTGCGGCCTGGGCAAGATGGGCTTCCAGGCCGCCTGGGAGCTGAAGCAGGCCGGCGTCCCCTTCGTCGTCATCGAGCTGGACGAGACCAAGGGGAGGAACAACCCCAGGATGCAGGGGGAGATGATCCTGCACGGCAACGCCCTCAACGAGCACGTGCTGGAGCGGGCGGGCATCCGCCGGGCCAAGGGCCTCATCAGCGCCCTGGCCAGCGACGCGGACAACGTCCTGGTGGTGCTCATGGCGCGCCAGATGAACCCGACCCTGCCGATCGTGGCCCGCAACGCCAAGCTGGGCACGGAGCGGCAGCTCAAGGCCGCCGGCGCCAACCACATCGTCAGTCCCTACGAGATCGGCGGCCGGCGCATGGCGGGACTCCTCCTGAACCCCGACGTGATGCGCTTCTTCGACGTCGTGCTGGACCAGGACCAGGTGGAGCTGGGCATGGAGCGCATCCTCATCCACGGCGATTCCAAGCTCGTGGGGCTGAGCCTGAGGGAGGCCCGGCTCCGGGACGCCACCGGGGCCCTGGTGGTGGGCATCCAGCGGGGGCAGGAACGGCTCAAGTTCAACCCCCAGGGCGGCGAGCGCTTCCTGGAGGGCGATGTCGTCCTCGCCATGGGGCCGGCCTCGGCCCTGAAGGCCTTCCAGTCCCTCGCCCAGAGCGACGGCCCGGGCCTGAAGGACTGAGGGCTCCTCAGGCCATCCAGGAACCCGTCTCCGGCCGCACGAGGGTGTCCGGCAGGTCGTTCTCCTTGAAGGAGAAGTGGCTCGCGTTCCAGCTGCCGCAGTTCCCGCAGCG
>DASTWQ010000011.1:0-2443 GCA_035758545.1 Holophagaceae bacterium
CTGGAGGCTGGAGGCTTCCCTGCGGCGGCCCTGCGGGCCGCGCCTTCCGTTCAAGGAGGACCGGCGCCTCAGGCGCCGCCCCGAAGGGACCTCCAGCCTGTAGCCTCCAGCCTCCAGCCACCAGCCTGAGGTAGTCTGGACCCCATGGCCCCCAGCCCGACCCTCCTGCTCGTGGACGACGAGCCCGGCATCCGGAAGTCCCTGGGCGAAGCCCTGAAGGACGAGGGCTACACCGTCCTCAAGGCCGAGAAGGGCGAGCAGGCCCTGGAGCTGCTCGAGGGGCCCGAGGGCGACGGCATCCACCTCGTGCTGCTGGATGTCTGGCTGCCGGGCATCGACGGCATCGAGACCCTGCAGCGGCTGAAGACCACGCGGCCGGACCTGCCGGTGGTGATGATCAGCGGCCACGGCAACATCGACACCGCCCTCCAGGCCACCAAACAGGGGGCCTTCGACTTCCTCGAGAAGCCCATCGACCTGGACCGGCTCCTCCTGGTGGTGGGCAACGCCCTCAAACAGTCCCGCCTGGAGCAGGAGAACCAGCGCCTCCACGCCGTGGTGGACAGCGGGCGCTTCTTCCTCGCCGAGAGCCCCGCCATGAAGCGGCTCCTGGCGGACCTGCGGCTCGTGGCGCCCACCGAGGGCCGCGTGCTGCTCACCGGCGAGAACGGCAGCGGCAAGGAGGAGATCGCCCGCCTGCTGCACGCCCAGAGCCCCCGCAAGGACGGCCCCTTCGTCGAGGTGAACTGCGCCGCCATCCCCGAGGAGCTCATCGAGAGCGAGCTCTTCGGCCACCAGAAGGGCGCCTTCACCGGCGCCGTGCGCGACCAGAAGGGCAAGTTCCGCGAGGCCCACGGCGGCACCCTCTTCCTGGACGAGGTGGGCGACATGTCGCTCAAGACCCAGGCCAAGGTGCTCCGGGCCCTCCAGGAGGGCCGCATCGAGCCCGTGGGCGGCGGCGGCGCCGTGGCCGTGGACGCCCGGGTCATCGCCGCGACGAACAAGAACCTGGAGGAGGAGATCAAGGCCGGCCGCTTCCGGGAGGACCTCTACTTCCGCCTCGCCGTGGTGCCCCTCCGGGTGCCGCCCCTGCGGGAGCGCCCCGAGGACATCCTCCCCCTGGCGGAGGCCTTCAGCGAGCGCATCGCCCGCCAGTACGGCCGCCCCCCCAAGCGACTGGGACCCGACGCCAAGGACGCCCTGCTCCGCCACGACTGGCCAGGCAACGTCCGCGAGCTGAAGAACCTCATGGAGCGCGCCGTCATCCTCAGCCGCGGCGCCGACCTGGCCGCCAAGGACCTGGGCCCCCTCGCCGCCCGGCACCTGGCGGAGGTGGACCCCTTCTCCTTCCCGGAGTTCGCCAGCCTGCGGGAGGCCCGGGACTGGTTCGAGGCCACCTACATCC
This sequence comes from Holophagaceae bacterium, assembly GCA_035758545.1. GTDB lineage: Bacteria > Acidobacteriota > Holophagae > Holophagales > Holophagaceae > JAFDVN01. Next base: position 1,406 of record DASTWQ010000011.1, read on the forward strand.
AGCGGGAGATCAAGCTGCAGAACGGCAACATGACCCGCGTCGCCGAGCGGGTGGGCATGGACCGCTCCAACCTCTACAAGCGCCTCAAGGCGCTGGGCATCGAGGCCCGCGAGCCATGAGCGCCGCGGCGGCCAAGGGCAGCCAGGGCGCCAGGGGCGTCGAGCGCCTCTGGTTCAAGATCGGCGAAGCCTCCGCCCTGGTGGGCGCCTCCCCCAAGGAGCTGCGCTACTGGGAGGAGCGCATTCCCGAGATCCGCCCCCGCCGCTCCGTGGGCAAGCTGCGCTACTACCACCGCGACGAGCTGCCCCGCCTCATCCAGATCAAGGCCTGGCTGCTGGAGGGCCTCACCGTCGCCGACTGCCGCCAGCTGCTCCTCCACGGCCACCTCACGCCCCGCCTGGACCTGGGCCTCGATCCCGACGAGCTGCCGGAGCCGCCGGGCCCGAAGGGCCGGAAGGCGCCCCGCCCCGCGGCGTTCCCGTCTCCGGCCGCGAACCCGGCCCCGGCGCCCGGACCGGCCCGGCCCCTGCCCGACCTCACGTCCGTCAAGGAAGGCCTCCAGGAGCTCATCGCCCGACTCGCCCGCCCCGTTCCGCGTCCTTGACCGGAAGGCCCCCCACCGATAGAGTTGGAGGTTCCGGCGCGTGGCGCAGCCTGGTAGCGCACTACCTTGGGGTGGTAGGGGTCGGAGGTTCGAATCCTCTCGCGCCGACCAACAGGCAGGCAGGTCCTTCGGGACCTGCCTTTTTCATTCCGGGGTGGCGTTCAAACTCCGGATTCGAACCTCCGAGCCATTTTTTAATGTCGGAGGTTCACCTCCAGCTATCGGGCGCATGCGCCCTCCCAGTCGCCTTCGGCTCCTGGAGCTGGAGCCTCTACCTATCGGACAGCGCCCCGCGCTGTCCTCCCGCTCGTTCCTCGCGGAGGTGGGAGCCCCTCTCGCGCCGACCAAACAGGCAGGCAGGCCCTTCGGGACCTGCCTTTTTCATTTCATGGCTGGTGTGCCATCCCCGGATTCGAACCTCCGAGCCATTTTTT
>DASTWQ010000052.1:0-3109 GCA_035758545.1 Holophagaceae bacterium
TCGTGCGGGGGCTGGACCGGAAGGTGATCCAGTCGCGGCCACCGGTGGCCGGGCGGGGCTGAAGGCCGGAACCCTCGGCCCGACGATTTCCCGGATCCGCGCGGCGCGAAGCGCCTCCAGGCCCGATGGCGGGCCCGCCGCCAGCGCCCCGTCGAGCGGGACGGTGCGGATGCTCCGCCCGCCCCGGCGATCCCGCCAGTTGTTCTCGCACCAGAGCGGCTCCCCCTCGGCGGAGGCGATCTCCACCCCCTGGGGCCCCTTGCGGAACACGACCTTCAGCAGGAGGCCGTCCCGCTCGTCGCCCAGGGCCACCGGGTCCGAGGCCCGGTAGGTCCGGTCCTGGTTGCTGATGAAGTTGCCGAGGGAATAGGCCACCAGACCCATCCGGCCCCCTGCCAGGACCCAGGCCACCGGCTGCAGCACGTGGGGGTGGTGTCCCAGGATCAGGTCCGCGCCGGCGGCCACCAGCCGGGCGGCGGCCTCCTGCTGGCGGGGGGTGGGCTCGTGGTGGTCCTCGATGCCCCAGTGGATGCTCACGAGGACCGCGTCCGCCTTCGACCGGGCCTCGGCCACGGCGGCGCAGGCGGCGTCCAGGTCCAGCTTGCGCACCCAGGGGCGGGAGGCCTTCCCGTCCAGGTCGTTGTTGAAGATGTCCGAAAAGGCCAGGACAGCGACCTTGAGGCCCTTCCGCTCCAGGTAGACGGTCTGCTCCGCCTCGGCCCGGGTCGCTCCGGTGCCCACGGGCACCAGGCCCGCATCCCGCAGGTGGCCGAGGGTCTCCACCACGCCCTTCGGCCCCTGGTCGAAGGCGTGGTTGTTGGCGGTGGAGAGCACCTGGAGGCCCGCGGCCTTCAGCGCCGCGGGGAGCTCCGCCGGCGCGTTGAACTGGTAGGGCCGGCCTGGGCGGCCGGTGTCCGGAGCCACCGGGGTCTCCAGGTTCGCGAAGGCCAGGTCCGCGGCCTTCCAGGCCGGGGCGAGCTCCGACCAGAGGGCGTCGAAGCCCTGCTGGGCGGCGGCCTGCTTCACATCCGCATGCATCATGATGTCGCCGGTGGCGACGAGCGTGATCTCCGTCGGCGCGGCCGGGGGCGCTGGGAGGGGCTTCGGCGCCTGGCGCCGGGCCAGCAGGGCCGCGGCGAGGCCCACCCCGCCCGCCAGGGCCAGGAGGCTAGGCCTCATGCTGGTTCTCTTCCGGCCAATCCTCGGGACCGGGGAAGACCTCCAGCGGCACCTCCGGCAGGCCCGCGCGGATCCGCGCGGCGACGGCCTCCAGCTCCGCGCCCCTGAGGGGCCTCGCCTCGGGCTCCGGCGTCGGCCGGGCCACGGTGTAGAGCTGGATGCCCGTCAGCTTGCCGCCCCAATTCAGGATGTGCCGCAGGCGGCCGATGTAGGCGTCCACCTCGGCCTCGGAGGGCCCCTGCCCCTGCCAGGAGAAGAAGAGGGTCTGGATCAGGAGCGGCCGCAGGCGCGCGGTGATCTCCAGGTTGTCCAGGATGCGCTGGAAGGGGATGGCGCTGCGGTTGACGCGCTTGTAGTGCTCCTCCGTGCCCGCGTCAAGCTTGGCCCAGATCTCGCCGTGGTTGGCCTGCAGGGTGTCGAGGCCCTGGATGACCTCCCGGGCCTGGAGGCGGCTGGAGTCGGTGATGAGCACGAGTTTCACGTCGTGAAGGCCCCGGGCCCACTTCAGCTTGGCGATGCGGTCCACGGCCTCGGCGAACTCCGGCGCGGTGGTAGGCTCGCCGTCGCCGCTGAAGGCGATGTCGTTGAGCCGGCGCTGCTCGGGCCGGGCGCTGTCGAAGGGGCTGACCTCGAACAGCGTGCCGTCCAGGGTGAGGTCCAGCAGGGCGGCCATCTCCCGCTCCAGCTGGTCCAGGTCGATGTCCTTGCGCTTCGCGGGCGTGACGCGGTCCACCTCGCAGTAGACGCAGTCGAAATTGCAGACTTTGTCCGGGTTCAGGTTCACGCCCAGGGAGACGCCCTTGCTGCGGCGGGAGATCACCGGGTAGCAGTAGTCGAAGTCCGCCCAGACCCGGCGGTGGTCGAGGTGGGCCTTGACGAGGTCGCCGCTCATGCCCGTCTCCGGCGCTTCGATCCCTGCTGCTCGTCCAGGCGCTCCTGGGCCGCGGCGCTGGCCTCCTTGAGCATGTCCTGCTTCCAGAGGATGGGCTCGGGGCGCAGGTTGTCGTCCACGGCCACCATGACGAAGGAACCGCTGGTGACGTCCCGGCGGGCGTTGCTGACGGGCGCGTAGACCTTCACCTCCAGCTGCACGGTGAGGCTCGTGGTGCCCTGGCGGGTGATGGCGCCGTAGAACTCGATGATGTCCCCGGCCCTCACCGGGCTGTGGAACTCCAGCTCCGACACCTTGAGGGTGACGAAGCGCCGGTTGTGGCTCACGAGGGAGGCGGTGATGCCCGCGACCTTGTCCATGCGCGCCATCATGTCGCCGCCGAAGAGGGTGGCGTTGAGGCCGATGTCCTGGTCGAGCACCATCTCGCGGCTGATGAGCACGGGCGACTCCTGGGCCCCTCAGGATACCGGAGTGGGCCTCAGGGTTCGTCCAGGGCCAGCCTCCGGGAGGCCTCCGGCGCAGACCGCCGCAGATGGTCGACCCCATGCTCGCTGAAGCGCCGCACCGCCGCGTCGGACCGCGGGTCCCCGTCCGCCTGCCCCTGATGGATGAGCAGGGCGAGTTCCAGGCTCCGGGCCAGGGTCAGGGCGAAGCCCCGGGCGGAGGCCTCTTCCGGCGCCGCCCACCAGGCCCGGGCCTTCCCCAGGGCGGCCCGGACCTGGGCCTCCGCCTCCGGGAAGGCCGCTCCAGCCATCGCCTCCTCGCAGAGGACCAGCACCGGATCCAGCCCCCCGGCGACCTGGAGGGCCCGCCAAGCCTCAAGGGCCAGCACGTTGGTGGTGCCTTCCCAGATGGACAGCACCTGCACATCCCGCAACAGCACCGGCAGGCCCGTGTCCTCGATGTAGCCCGCGCCGCCGAAGGCCTCCAGCAGCTCGCTGACCCCGGCCACCGCCTGCTTCGCCGTGCAGAGCTTGGCCAGGGGCGCGAGGATCCGCAACAGGGCGCCGTCGGCCTCGCCGGCCTCCTCCCGGCCCA
>DASTWQ010000061.1:0-5283 GCA_035758545.1 Holophagaceae bacterium
GGCGGTGATCAGGGCCAGCTCCACCACCACCCGGGGCAGCGCCGTGTCCCGCAGGTCCCGTTCCCGCAGGAGCAGCAGCTGGACGATGCGGGCCCAGCGCAGGATCTCCTGGGGGCCTCGGCCGGCGCGGACTTCCCGCTCCACCCGCGCCCGCAGCGCCGTCACCAGTTCCCGCCAGAAGGTGGTCCAGTCCGCGCCCAGGGAGGCCAGGGCCTCGCAGTGGTCGAGGATGGCGCCCGTGTCCCCGGCGGCCATGGCCTCCAGCACCCCCTGCACCCTCACCGCGGGCACGATGCCGAGCTGCTCCCGGACAGCCTCCTCCAGCACCTTCCCGTCCCCGGCGGCGATGATCCGGTCCAGGGTGGTGAGCGCATCGCGCATGGAGCCCTGGCCGGCCTCGGCGACGAGGCGGAGGGCCTCGCCCTCGGTGGAGACGCCCTCCTGGTCGCAGACCCAGCGGAGGCGCGCCTCGATGACGGGCACGGGGATGAGGCGGAAGGGATAGATCTGGACCCGGCTCTTGATGGTGTCGGGCACGTCGTGCAGCTCGGTGGTGGCCAGCACGAAGACCGCGTGGGGCGGCGGCTCCTCGATGACCTTCAGCAGGGCGTCGAAGGCCTGCTGGGAGAGCATGTGGACCTCGTCGATGATGTAGACGCGGTAGCGGCAGAAGGCGGGCCGGGTCTGCACCTGGTCCCTGAGCGCCCGGGCGTCGTCCACCGAGGCCCGGGAGGCCGCATCGATCTCCACGATGTCGAGGTTCTGGTCCGGCCGCTCGGCGGCCAGGCAGGGCTCGCAGACGCCGCAGGGCTCCGCCGTGGGGCCCTGGGCGCAGTTCAGGGACCTCGCCAGGATGCGGGCCGTGCTGGTCTTGCCCGTGCCCCGCACGCCGGCGAAGAGGTAGGCCTGGTGGAGCTTGCCCGACGCCTTGGCCCGCTTCAGCGCGTTCGCGAGGGCCTTGACGCTCGCCTCCTGGCCCACGAGGTCCGAGAGCAGGCGGGGACGGTACTTCAGGGCCAGGGTGGTCATGGAGAGGGTAGTTTCGCATAGGGGAGGGAAAGGAAAAACTCACCGCGGGGGCGCCGAGGACGCCGAGGGGTTTTCTTCCACGGGCCCGCTGCGTCTTGGCGGTGAATCCCTCTATCCTGGTTCCATGCAGGTGCTCGTCGCGGGATCATCGGGATTCGTGGGCCGCGAGGTGGTCCGGCAGGCCTTGCTGGCGGACTGCCAGGTCTTTGCCATGGTGCGCATGCAGGGCGGCGCCCATCTGGATGAGACCGCAGTGGCCTCGGGCCAGCTGGTGCCGGTGCCCTTCGGCGCGGACGCGGAGGTGCTGGCCACCGGCTTCGGCCTGGACACGAGCCCCATCATCCTCAACTGCGCCGGGCTGCAGCGGGAGCGCCCCAAGGCCGACCTGGACCTGGCGGGACCTGGCGTCGCCCGGGACCTGGCCCGCCTGGCCGAGGACCTGGAGGCCCAGCGCCTCGTGCACCTCTCCCCGCTACTGAGGGGCGAGGATCCGTTCTCCCGGGCCAAGCGCGCGGCGGAGGACGAGATCCGCGGATGCCGCCGGCCCTGGGGCATCCTGCGGGCCGCGCCGGCCTGGGGCGCCGGGGACGCGCTGCTGGACGAAGTCGGGGCCTGGCTCATGCGGAGCCCGCTGATCCCCCGGTTCCTGGAGGAGGTGCCGCTCCAGCCCCTGGATGTCGAGGACCTGGCCAAGGCCCTGCTGAAGGCTGGCCCGGGCGAGCAGGAGGTCGGCGGGGACACCCTCACCTGGGGCGACCTGCTCCGCCGGGCCGCGGAGGCCGCCGGCAAGACCCTCGTGGGACCGAAGCTGTCGGAGGGCACCGCGCTGCGCCTCGCCCGCTGGCTCGGCGGCGGCCGGTTCGGCTCGGACCTGGTGCCCTTCACCGAGGATGGCTTCCGCCGCCATGCGGCGGGCTACACCCTGCCGGACAACGCCCTGCCCCGGCTCCTGGGCCGCGCGCCGCGCCCGGTGGAGGACTACCTCGCCACCGAGTGGCCCTTCCGCGCGGGAGCCTGATCCCGCGCGTTCAGGACGCCCGGCCCGAGGCCAAGTCGAAGAGGGCGGGCTGCACCTCCGCGCTCCGCTTCGGCAGGCGCACCGTCTCCCGCCGCATCGCCTCGATTCGGGCGCCGCGCCCCTTGGGTCGGGGAAAATGGGCCGCGAAGGCCTGGCGCACGCCCTCGGCGTAGCCGGGATCCAGGATGTGCAGCCAACCCTGGGCGCGCAGAAGCTCATAGAAGGGGTCCTGGGGCAGCAGCCGCACGCCGCCGGCCCAGGCGGAACTGGCGCCGCTGGCCTTGGCCCGGCGCGCGAAGGCCTGGGCATCCAGGACCGGCATGAGGGGCGCCGCGGAGATGCCGACCCGGATGCCCGCCTTCGCCAGCCGCTCCACCGTGGACCAGCGGGTGGGAATGGGCGGGGCCTGGGGCTCCGTGACCTGGCGCACGGTGTCGTCGTCCGTGGGGATGCTGAAGCCCACGCTGAGGCGGTCCCCGAAGGCCTGGAGCAGACCCAGGTCCTGGAGGATGAGGGCCGAGCGGGTGTGCACGATGACCCGGGTGGTGGGGCAGCGCAGCAGCACCTCCAGGCACTGGCGGGTGAGGCGGAGGTCCCGCTCGAGGGGCTGGTAGGGATCCGTCGCCGAGGCCATGAAGACCGACTGCTCGTGCAGCTTATGGCGTTCCCGCCAGAGCAGCTCCGGCGCGTTCACCTTGGGGGCGATCCACTGCCCCCAATCCTCGGTCCCGTGGAGGACGCCCTTCGGCGCGCCGGGGACCTGGGCGGGATACTGCCGGACGTAGCAGTAGCGGCAGCCGTGGCTGCAGCCCCGGTAGGGATTGAGCGTGTAGCCGAATCCATAGACCGGATCCTTCTGGGGCCTCAGGATGCTGCGGGCCTCCTCCGGCTCCACCGTGGCGCCGTGGAACAGGGCTGGAATCTCATGCGCGGCCTGGGCCATGCAGTGAGTTTCGTCTTATTTTCGCCTTCGTCAAGGGGCTTCCGGCACCTTCGCGATGACGTTGATCCGGCCGGTGTTCTCCAGGATGGCCACCCGGACCTGGCTGAACTCCGTGAGCCCCACGGACCGGATGGCGCTCATGAGCTCGTGGCGGGTGATGCGCTCCCTCTGGAGCATGGCCTCGTCCACGGCGCCGTTGTGGACGAGGATCTGGGGCTGGCCTTCCAGCACGCGCTCGAAGGCCTTGCTCCGCCAGGTGAGCCAGCCGATGAGGCCGTTGACCGCCAGCAGGGTCAGCACCAGCACGACACCGGCGGTGACGGTGTTGTCCCCGGCGTTCATGCTGTTCTGCACCGCATTGCTGAGCACCAGCAGCAGGACGAGGTCGAAGGGGGCCAGCTGCCCCACCTGCCGCTTCCCCGTGAGCCGCAGCGCCACCAGCAGGAATCCGTAGACAGCGAGGGCCCGGAGGACGAACTCCCACCAGGGCTGGGCGAGCCTCCACATGGAGACGGAGACCGGTAGGCCGTCAAGGAGGGCGAGGTGCAGCATGGGGGCTCCGGAGGGTTCCCCATTGAACCACTCAAAGGAAGAGCCGCTCCACCGTCCAGAAGAGGCCCGTGGCTGCGATGGCGCAAGAGGCCGGAAGGACCACGCGGCGCCGGTACCAGGGCTTCCCGCCAGCCCACCACCCCACTGCGAGGAAGGCGCCCAGGATCACCGCGAGCTGCCCTCCCTCGACCCCGAGATTGAACGCCAGGAGCGCTGGCGCGAACTGCCCCTTGGGGAGCCCCAGATCCTTCAGCACCCCGGCGAATCCCATCCCGTGGATGAGGCCGAAGCCAAAGACCACGGCCACGCGGGATGTCCGGACCTCCTTCACGATCAGGTTCTCGATGGCGACGTAGGCGATCGAGAGGGCGATGAGCGGCTCGACGATGCGGGCAGGGAGCGAGACCCAGCCGAGCATCGTGAGGCCGAGGGTGATGGAATGCGCCAGGGTGAAGGCGCCGGTCTGCGCCAGGAGCGGCCGCAGCCTCAGGCTGAGGAGGAAGAGGCCCAGCACGAAGCAGATGTGGTCCAGGCCCTCCGGGAGGATGTGGGTGAATCCGAGCCGGAGGTAGAGGCGGGCGGTGCGGGCGAAGGTGGCCGGCACGAAGGCCGAGCCCAGGTCGAAGGGCCGGCTCTCCTGGCCGCCTTCGATCCACTGGCTCAGGGAGCCGTCCTCCCCCTCGCGCCGGAGGGTGAGGAGATAGGCCGGTAGGGCTCCCTGGATTCGCCAGGTGAAGGTCCGGGTTCCCGCCGGGATGGATCCCTCCAGGCGGAACACGGGCTCGGTGGTCAGCCCATCCTTGTACCCGGCGGACCGGCCGGCCTCCAGGCCGGCGGGGCGGCCATCGAACGCGACGGAGATCCGGTGGAGGAAGGCGGTGCGCCAGGCCTGAAGCTGCCCCGGCCCGGCGTCCTCGGGTGGGCGTTGGGCCGGGGGCACATGCTCCAGGTCGACGATGACCTCCGCCGTGAAGCGGCCCTGGCGGTCGAAGGTGACCGTCGCATGCAGGGCCCCGAGCTCATGGGCCACCGCGGGAAGGAAGCCCCCGAGCAACAGGAGGGCCAGGAGGAGGCGCCGCATGTCAGCGGGTGGTGAAGGTGAGGGAGGCCCAGTAGCTCTCCCAGTCCGCCTGCAGCTCCGGCGGCGCCGGGATCATGTGGACGGCCTTGATGAGCCAGGATCCGCCCCGAGGAAGGTTCAGCGTCGCGCGTCCATGGGCATCCGTCCGGGCCTGGAGGCTGCGGGAGGGATCCGCTTGGTTCAGGGCCACCACCAGCGCCCCAGGAAGGGGCCGGCCGCCGTAGAGGAGGCGGACATGCAACTTCCCTCCCGAGGAGAGCCCGCAGGGATCGCGGTCGGGCACCAGCTCAAGTGGAAGCCCGGCGACGCGGTCGAAGCCCGGCCCACCGGCACCCCCGGTGTCCACCAGCGCCTTGGCGCAGCGGATGAAGGCGTCCTTCGCCGGCCTGGCGGTGTCCCCGCGCCGGGCCCTGAGCCGGGAGATCGCCTCCAGGCCTTCGTCCTTCAGGTAGGCCTCGAACTTGGCGCCGTCCAGCTCGACCTCCGAGGGCAGGCTCTCGTAGACCACCGTGGCGAACCCTGGGGCCGCGGGGCGGAAGTAGCCCGCGGGATCCATGCCTTCGGCGCCGATGATGGGTCGCTCTCCCGTGGCGTCGATCAGCGAGAGCCGCTTGCAGATCGCCTGCAGGCGGGGGACGGGGTCACCCTTGAAGCCCATCC
>DASTWQ010000154.1:0-4794 GCA_035758545.1 Holophagaceae bacterium
CGCCTACATCTGGCCCAGCCGCTTCGACCATCGGCATTTCAAGCAATAGGTGCGAAAATGGGACCCTTCGCCTGGAGCGCCCCATGTCCACCACCGAAGCGCCTGTGATCACCGCCCCCCGGGGCACCCATCTGCACTGCAAGGGTTGGGTGCAGGAGGCGGCGCTCCGGATGCTCATGAACAACCTGGACCCCGAGGTCGCCGAGCGGCCCGAGGACCTCGTCGTCTATGGCGGCCTGGGCAAGGCGGCCCGGAACTGGGACTGCTTCAACGCCATCGTCCACGAGCTGAAGAAGCTGGGCGACGACGAGACCCTCCTCGTCCAGAGCGGCAAGCCCGTGGGCGTCGTGAAGACCCACCCGGACGCGCCCAGGGTCCTCATCGCCAACTCGAACCTGGTGCCGAAGTGGGCGACCTGGGAGCACTTCCGGGAGCTCGACCAGAAGGGGCTCATGATGTACGGCCAGATGACGGCCGGCAGCTGGATCTACATCGGCTCCCAGGGCATCGTGCAGGGCACCTACGAGACCTTCGCCGAGGCTGCGCGCCAGCACTTCAACGGCACCCTGGCGGGCACCTGGACCCTCACGGCGGGCCTCGGCGGCATGGGCGGCGCCCAGCCCCTGGCGGTGACCATGAACGGCGGCGTCTGCCTCGCCATCGAGGTGGACCGCACCCGCATCCAGAAGCGCCTCGACACCCGCTACCTGGACGAGTGGACCGACGACCTCGACACGGCCCTGCACCTGGTCCGCACCTACGCGGATTCCCGGGAGGCCCGCAGCATCGGCCTCCTGGGCAACGCCGCGGAGCTGGTGCCCCAGATCCTGAAGCGCGGCTTCATCCCCCAGCTGGTGACGGACCAGACCTCCGCCCACGACGAGTACAACGGCTACATCCCCGCGGGCCTCAGCCTGGAGCAGGCCGCCGCCCTGCGGGCCTCGGATCCCAAGGCCTACGTGGAGAAGGCCCTGCAGTCCATGAAGACCCACGTGGAGGCCATGCTCGGGTTCCAGAAGCTGGGCAGCGTGGTCTTCGACTACGGCAACAACATCCGCGCCCAGGCCCAGCGGGTGGGGCTGGACCACGCCTTCGACTTCCCGGGCTTCGTGCCCGCCTTCATCCGGCCGCTCTTCTGCAAGGGCATCGGCCCCTTCCGCTGGGCCGCCCTCTCGGGCGATCCCGAGGACATCGCCGTCACGGACGCGGCGATGATGGAGCTCTTCCCCGAGAACGAGGGCATGATCCGGTGGCTCAAGGCCGCCAAGGAGAGGATCGCCTTCCAGGGCCTGCCCGCCCGCATCTGCTGGATCGGCGCCGGCGAGCGCCACAAGGCCGGCCTGATGTTCAACGAGCTGGTGCGCACCGGCAAGGTCAAGGCGCCCATCGTCATCGGCCGGGACCATCTGGACAGCGGCTCCGTGGCGAGCCCCAACCGGGAGACCGAGGCCATGAAGGACGGCTCCGACGCCGTCTCGGACTGGCCGCTGCTGAACGCCATGACCGCGGTGGCGGGCGGGGCCTCCTGGGTGAGCCTCCACCACGGGGGCGGCGTGGGCATGGGCTACAGCCAGCACAGCGGGGTCGTGATCGTGGCGGACGGCACGGAGCGCGCAGAGCGATGCCTGGCCCGAGTGCTCTGGAACGATCCGGCCATGGGCGTCTTCCGCCACGCGGACGCGGGCTACGAGACGGCCAAGGAGCATGCGGCTAAGATCGGGCTCCACATCCCTCTGGCGTGAGGTCCCCATGGGCACCGAATCCGGCAACGGCGATTCCCGCCTCGTCTCCGGCCTGCTGAAGACCGTCGTGGTCGTGCTGGCGGCCGGGGACCTGATGTGGTTCATCCTCACGTTCCCGACCTACTTCCGCTGGTTCCCCAACGCCTGGATCAGCTCGGCCCTGCCGCTGGTGCTGCTCTGGGGCTTCATCGGCCTGCCCTCGCTGCTCCTGGGCCTGATGATGATGCGCATCTCCCGGCACCGGGCCGGCGCGGTGCTCAAGCTCGCCTTCCTGGTGATCCTGGTCATCTGTGCCCTGGTGCCGCTGCTGGCCTCCTTCGCCCACTGGACCGCCACCCCGGGGGCCGCCTTCCCCCGGACGCTCTGGATCGTCGTCCTGCTGCTGGCCATGGCCGTGGGCTTCGCCGGGCTCTGGGGCGCCTCACCCCCGAAGGCCGCCCCGGCGCCGGACCCCTCCGGTCCAGACCGGTGAGCTTCACATCTTTTGACGGGCACGGCACCCGTGGGCGCCTAAGCTTCCCGGTGCATGATCGCCGTGCCTGACACCCAGGTGCCGCCGGGCCTGACCCGGGAGGCCCTCGTGATCACCGAGACCCGCGGACCCATGACCCATCAGGTGCGGGATGCGGTGCTGCGGGAGGGCGGCGAGGCCGCCTGGGAGGCCCTCCTGGCGAAGGTCTCGGAGCCCTGCCGCCAGACCTTCTCCAAGCCCATCGGTCCCTACGAGTGGATTCCCGCCGCGCATTCGCGGGAGCTGAGCCTGGCCTACATGGCCCAGGCGGATCCGGCCTTCGCCCTGCAGCGGGGCCGGGATACGGCCAAGGAGGTGATGACCGTCCTGAGCCGCTGGATGCTGCGCCTGATGACGCCGACCTTCTTCCTCTACAACGCGCCCCGGGTCTTCAGCCACTACTACCGGGGCGGGCGCTTCCTGGCGGACCGGGTGGAGCCGGGCTCGGCGCGCATGAGTCTCTGGGCGGACGCCTTCTACCCCGCCTGGTTCGAGGGCTCGGTGCCGGGCTGGATCCAGGGGGCCCTGGAGCTCACCGGCGCGAAGGAGATCGAGATCCGTCACGTCCCGCCCGCCGGGGAGGACCTGGAGGCCTTCCACCACGTCTACGAGGTCCGCTGGAAGGCCTGATGCCGCCGGGCGCCGTATGCTGGTGCCATGACGGTGGATGCCCCCAGCGCGATCCCCCCGGGCCTCACCCGGGAGTCGGTGGTGATCACCGAGCTCCGGGGGCCCATGACCCGGCAGGTGCGGGACGCGGTGCTGCGGGAGGGCGGCGAGGCCGCCTGGCAGGCGCTGCTGGCGAAGGTCTCCGAGCCCTGCCGGCGCACCTTCTCCCGCGCCATCGGGATCTACGAGTGGATCCCGGCGGAGCACTCCCGGGAGCTGAGCCTGGCCTACCTGGCGACGGCGGATCCGGCCTACACCTACCGGCGGGGCCGGGAGGCCGCGAAGGAGCAGCTGACGGTGGTGAACCGCTGGATGCTGAGGCTGATGTCCCCCACCTTCCTCCTGGAGAACATGCCCCGGCTCTTCGCCTTCTACTACCGGGGCGGGCGCGTGGTGCTGGACCGGCTGGAGCCGGGGGCCGCCACCCTCAGCCTCTGGAGCGACGCCTTCTATCTGGACTGGTACCGGTTCGGGCTGCCGGGCTGGCTGGAGAGCGCGCTCGCTCTGACCGGCGCGAAGGACCTGTCGGTGCGGCACCTGCAGCCCACCGGCGAAGGCCTGGAGGCCTTCCGCCACGTCTACGAGATCCGGTGGCGGCCCTGAGGCCCCGAGGCCGTAGACTGGCTCTTTGGCTTGAGGAGGAGCGGCATGGCCGAGACCGAGACACGCCCCGGCATCGGATCCTGGCCCTGGGTGGCCCTGGCGGGCGCCGTCCTGGCCCTGGGGGCCCGGGTGGCGGTGATGCTCGCCCATCCCGGCGGTGATGGCCGCAACCCCCCGAACTTCCATCCCTGGATCCTCTGGGGCGGGCTGCCGGCCCTGGCCCTGAGCGGCCTCGCCTTCCTGCTGTCCCGGCGGGCGAAGCAGCCCCAGGGGGCCCTGGTGGCGGGCTTCGTCGCCTTCTTCAACGTCCTCATGATCTTCATCTCCCTCTGAGGTCCCCATGTCCCGACCCTGCCCCTGCGGCGCCAAGGCCACCTTCGACAAGCACTGCCAGCCCGTGATCGAGGGCAAGGTCCAGCCGGAGACCGCCGAGCGGCTCATGCGCGCCCGCTTCACCGCCTACGGCATGGGCGACGTGGACTTCCTCATCCGCACCACCGCCGCCGAGTTCCGGGAGAAGCTGGACGCCGACGAGCTGCAGGAGTACTGCGACGCTGTGCGCTGCATCTCCCTCAAGGTGCTGGGCACCGAGGGCGGCGGCCCGAAGGACGAGACCGGCGTGGTCCGCTTCCACGCGAGCCTGATGGTGGACGGCAAGCGGACCCTGCATTCCGAGGTGAGCCGCTTCCACCGCGAGGACGGCGCCTGGGTCTACGCGGAGGATCCCTCCGACGGCGACGAGGCGGAAGAGGACGCCGAGGCGTGACCGCGGCTCCTCCCGAAGTCCTCGGGGCCGCCGGCGCGTTCGACACTCCGGGCGCGCCGCTCCGGGCCGAGCGCCTGGGGGAGGGCGCGGGGCACATCCACCAGACCTGGCGGGTGGATTGCGGCGAGGGCGCCGTCGTCCTCCAGCGCCTGAACGAGGCCGTCTTTCCGGATCTGGAGGCCGTCCTGGCGAACTTCGCCAGGGTGACGGACCACCTGCGGACGAAGGCCGGAGGCCATCCCGACGCGGCCCGCCGGGTGCTGGCCCTGGTCCCCGCCCGGGCGGACGGCTGGCTCCACCGGGACGGCGAGGGCCGCGCCTGGCGCTGCACCCGCTTCATCTCCGGCGCGCGCATGCCCCAGGAGCCCGCGACGGCGGCGGAGGCCCGGGCCGCGGCCGAGGCCCTCGGGCGCTTCCTCGCGGACCTGTCGGACCTGCCGGCCTCGCATCTGCGGGAGCCCCTGCCGGGCTTCCACGACACCGCCGCGCGACTGAGGGCCCTG
>DASTWQ010000127.1:0-14383 GCA_035758545.1 Holophagaceae bacterium
GGTCTCGTAGCTGGGCCCCAGCACGCCGATGTAGACGCCCTCCTGGAGCCGCTGGCCCACCGCCGCCGCGGCGGCGTGGAGCTGGGTCCGGAGGGTGGGATCGTAGGCCGCGCTGAGGTCGGGGAAGCGGGGCCCGCCGTCCACGTTGGGACCGAGCAGGGGGTTGGTGCCGGTGAAGTTGAGGTGGTCCGAGATCGCCATCAGGTCCCCCACCGCGTGGGCGGGATTGAGGGCGCCGGCGGCGTTGGTGTGGAGGACCGCCTGGACACCCAGGGCCGCGTAGAGGCGCATGGGCGCGGTGACGACGGCCATGGGGTGGCCCTCGTAGGCGTGGAAGCGCCCCGCCTGGAGCGCCACGCGGCGCCCTTCGAGCTCGCAGAAGACGATCTTCCCGCCGTGGCCCGCCACGGTCTGGGCCGGGAATCCCGGCAGGTCCGTGAAGGGGACGGTGATGCCGGCCTTCGCCTCGGGCGAATCCGCCAAGGCGCCCAGGCCGGAGCCCAGGACGATGGCCAGTTCCGGGACGAACGGGGCCCGGGGCCCCAGCGCCTCAGCGCAGCGCCGGAGATCCATGGTTCTTCAGGGAGGGCGCGACGGCGGTGAGGGTCATGGTGAACGTGACGTCCGGCTGGACCGTGGAAGGGCTCAGAAGGCGAACCAGCACGGGGTAGCGCGTGGGGTTGGCGGTGTCGCCGCTGCCCGACAGCGCCAGCGTGATCGGCTGGGCGGTGGAACCCGTGAAGGCGTAGGTCTTCGGGCCGGTATTGGTGAGGATCTGCACCTGGAGAGAGCCGCCGGTGAGGCTCGAGGGCGACATCGCCAGGGACAGCTGGTAGGTCTGGTCCGCGGACTGGTCCAGGCCCAGGTACCGGACCTCCCGGTTGGATTCGTTGGCGTAGACGCCGCCCACCAGGACGTCGTCCGCCATGCTGAGGGTGTCGGAGAACGTGGAGGTGCCGCTGGCCACGGTCCAGGTGGAGCCGTAGGAGGGCGCGGCGCTGGCGGTGGACCAGGGGACATTGAAGGGCGAGGCCAGGGTATTGATGGCGCTGTCGGTGAAGATCGCGGCCAGGTCCACGGGCTCCGCGGAGGCCTTGGCCTCCTGGAGGCGCGTCAGCTGGGTGTAGATGGAGGGCGGCGCGTAGACCCCCGCGGTGGCGGAGGGCAGCTCGAAGAAGCGGGCGGCAGCCACGGGATTGACGGTGCTCCAGTCCGCGGCGACGCCGGGGCTGGGCAGGCTGTTGGCCTTCAGCACCACTTCCCAGCCGAGGGCGCCCAGAGTCCGGGAGGAGAAGGGACCTTCGGCGGCGGGGGCCACGGCGGAGAGATCCCGGACGTCGCGGGTCGCGGTCACGGCGCCGCTGCCGTCCAGGGAATAGAGGTAGGGGGACTTCAGCAGGTTCGCCGCCATGGTGCCGGGCAGGCCCTCGGTCAGCGCGATGTCAGGGCTGAGGCCGTCCGCCGGGGCGTTCAGGGGCAGGAGCCGGGCATCGGCGTTCTGCCCGAAGGGGTAGCCCGAGCCCTGGGAGAAGAGGGCGTAGCGGGAGAACATGGTGTAGATGGCGCTCAGGTTCCAGCCGTCATCGGCACCCGAGCCCGCCTGCAGGGTCGCGAAATAGTGCTGCTGGAGCCCGTTCGCGTCATAGGCGGGATCGAAGCCGCCCGCCTGGACCCAGCGGTCCTTGTGGTACTCGATGTAGCTCCCGCCCGGATCGCTCACGCCAGCGGCGTAATGCAGGTCGACCGGCGCCTTGAGCGCACCATTCGGGTAGGTGCTTGAGATATCCGTGATGGCATCCAGGATCGACAGGATCTTGGCGCCGCTGGGGCTCGCCTCGAAGGCGCAGGTGTCGAAGTCGGCCGCGATCCCGCCCGCAGGATTCACCTCGGTGCTGCCCTGGAGCCAGGACGTGCTGTTGTCCACGGCGAAATTGACGGTGTAGTTGCCGTTGGAAGTCGCCGAGGCCACCGGCGCCAGCTCGCTGGGAGTGGCTGCCTGCCCGGAGAGGGAGGCCCGGAGGAAATACTGGGGGCGCTTGTACCAGGGATCCGTGCTGGCCAGACCCTGGGGATCGGAGATGAGTCGGACCGCGGGGCCGCTGCTGGCGGTCAGGGAACTCACGAGCTCCACGAGGTAGTTGTCGCCGGGCTGGACGATGGTGCTGAAGGTGCCGTCCGATCCGGTGGGGACCTCCGCCACCCGGACCCACTGCTGGGCGGTGTTGGGCGCGGTTCCCACGGTCTGATGCTGATAGATCCGCACGACAACGCGCCGGGCGGGCAGGGTCGAGGCATGGGCGGGATCGGGATCCAGCCCCGTGGGCAGCCCGTTGCTGTCGCGGAGCAGGGCTGGCCGGACGTAGGTCACCTTCCCGTGGACCGTGGCGGGCGCCTGGGCATCCGAGGTCGAACTGGATTTGCCACTCCCCCCGCAGGCGGTGAGCAGGGCGAGCCCGAAGGCCGCGGCGGCGGCCGCGGTCCGGGACCGAAGGAGCGAAGCAGGGGCCATGCGGACCTCGACGAGCGTAAGCCATCAGGCTATCACGGGGATGGCATGCGCCCGAGGCCCGAAAGGTGCCCGGAGGCCCGGAACCGCTGGGGTTCTAGTGAGAGGAGGGGCCGTCCGCCCGGTTCTGGGCGGCGAGGTCTCCGGGGATCTCCTCGGTGTCGTCGAGGACCGGCAAAGGATTCCGCTGGACCCCGTCCACCCGCAGCTCGAAGTGCAGGTGCGGGCCCGTGGCATTGCCCGCCCGGCCGACCTCGGCGATCTTCTGGCCCCGCTTGACGATGTCGCCTTCGTGGACGAGCGTCACCGACTCATGGCCGTAGACGGTGCTGATCCCGTTGCCGTGGTCCACCGTGATGAGGTTCCCGTAGCCCCGGGCCTTGCCGGCGTAGGTCACCACCCCGTCCATGGCGGCGTAGATGTCCGTGTGCATCGGAGCCGGCAGGTCGATGCCCTTGTGGCGGCCCCGGTAGCGGATGCGCTTCTTCCGCCGGTTCTTCACCCGGACGACCCGGGTGCGGATGCGGGGCCCCCAGTAGGAGCTGATGGAGCGGGTCTCCACGGGCCAGAGCAAGTCCAGGTGGTCCGGATCCGCGGGCTGGAAGGGCAGGACCGGGTCCGCACCCGGCTCGCCGGAGGGGATCAGGCTGGCGGACCGGGGCAGGGCCACGGGGCCGCCGGGCAGTTCGGGGAGGGCCGGCAGGCTGGCGCGGCCATCGCCCGGGATCCCGGGGAGGGCGGCCAGATCCTCGCTTGGCGCCTGGGCATCGGCCTCAAGGGCGGCTCCCTCGGCGGAGCCCGGGAGCCGCAAGGTGGACCCGGCGCGCACCCGGCGCGGATTGAGGCCGGGATTGGCGGCCATCAGGTCCGCCAGGCTGACGCCGTGAGCCTTGGCCAGGGAATAGAGGGTCTGGCCCTTGGCCAGGACGGCGGTGCCCCCCTCGCCGCCTTCCGTGGGCTCGGCCAGAGCCGGCGGGGCGGCGGTGCGGACCGGCGCCGCCCCGACCTTCAGGCGGGCGCCGACGGAGAGCTTCGCGAGGTTCCGGCCGGGGTTCAGGGCCTCCAGCTCCCGGAGGCTGAGGCCGTTGGCCGCGGCGATCCGGCCGGCGGTCTCACCCTTCCGGACGACGTGGACGTTCCCGGGGGCCTTGGTGGCCACGAGGGGGTGGGCGGCATGGCGCCGGGCGCGGTGCGTGCCCGCAGCGGCGGGCAACGCGACGATGAGCAGCGTCAGGAGCGCGTGGCGCATGGTGTCTCCCGGGGATGTGGCGGACGGACGCACCGTCCAGGACCTGTTTCGCTAGGCCTCCTGGGGGCGTGACCCCCACCCTCGACCGATGGACCCGATGGGCCACCTCCAGACTAGCGGCCCTGGGATTTCCTGAAAACGCGAATCTTTTCCAATTAGCCCTCCCAGGGGCAGTCGATCCAGGGGAGGTGGACGGCGCCGTGACGCCCGCCCTCCTTCAGCAAAAGCCGGACCGGTCCGACCTCCAGGCCGTGGGAGACGGCCTTGAGCATGTCGTAGAGGGCGAGAAGCCCTGCGGAGACGCCGGTCAGGGCCTCCATCTCCACCCCGGTGCGGGCGGTGCAGCGGACCTCCACCCGGAGCCAGGCCTGACGCGTTGCGGCATCCAGGTGATGGGCCACGGCCACGCCGTCCACGATCAGGGGATGGGCCAGGGGGATGAGGTCCGGGGTCCGCTTGACGCCCTGGACGGCGGCCAGGTGGACCACCGGCCAGGGGTCGCCTTTCTTGAGGCTGGAGGCTGGAGGCTGGAGGCTGGAGGACGGGGGCTGGGGGCCGGAGGCGGCGGTCAGGGCGGCCAGGGCGGGGGCGTCCAGCTGGAGCCGGCCCACGGCCACGGCGCGGCGGGCGGTGACGGCCTTCCCGCCCACGTCCACCATGCGGGGCAGGCCTTCGGCGTCCAGATGGGTGAGCTCGTTCGGGTCGCTCATGGGGCCTCCGCTCCCGCTGCGGTGTAGGCCAGCAGGATGTCCCGGAGGGCCGCCGTGTCCGGGGCGTAGGCCCGGGGGCCGAAGGCCGCCAGCTCCGCCTCGCCGTAGAAGCCGTGGCCCACGGCCACGCTCGGCACCCCTGCGTGGCGGGCCATCTCCAGATCGAAGGGGGTGTCCCCCACCATGATCAAGTCTGCGGGGGCCAGGCCCGTCTGGCGGAGGATCAGCTCCAGGCTCTCGGGGTGGGGCTTGCCCGCCTGGACCTCGTCCGGCGTGACGATGGGGTCGAAGTAGCCGGTCCAGCCGAAGCCCTCCAGCTGGCGCGACAGGGGCACGCGCCGCTTGGAGGTGGCGATGCCCATGGCCTGGCCCATCCCCCGCAGCTCCTCCAGCAGCTCCGGCACGCCGGGGAAGGGGCGGATCAGGTGCTCGTGGTCCACGTGGCCGAAGCTGCGGTAGGCGGGCAGCACCGTCTCCAGGTCCAGGCCCAGGGGCCCGAAGGTGCGGCGGATGCCCTCCTCCACCGGCAGGCCCACGCACCGCAGCCACTCCCCCATGACCGAGCGCGGCAGCCCCAGCGTGTCGAGGGCGTGGGCCATGCCCGCCTCGATGAGGGGCCGCGTGTCCGCCAGCGTGCCGTCGAAGTCCCAGACGATGAGTTTCACAGCTCGTGCTCCGTGCGGAAGACGCCCTCCCACTTCGCCACGACGATGCTCGCGAGGCCGTTGCCGAGGACGTTGGTGAGGGTGCGGGCCATGTCCATGATGGCGTCCACCGCCAGCAGCATGGCGATGCCCGCCTCGCCGGGCAGGCCGAAGGAGCCGCAGGTGCCGGCGATGATGACGAGGGTGCCCCGGGGCACGCCGGCCACACCCTTGCTGGTGAGCATGAAGGTGAGCAGCATCGCCACCTGCTGCCAGAGCCCCATGTGGACGCCCGCCGCCTGGGCGATGGTGAGGCCGGCGAGCACCAGGTAGAGGGTGGACCCGTCCAGGTTGAAGCTGTAGCCCGCGGGGATGACGAAGCCCGCGACCCGCTCGGGCACGCCGAACTTCACGGTCTGCTCCAGGAGCCGGGGCAGGGCGGCCTCGCTGCTGGCGGTGGAGAAGGCGATGGTGGCGGGCTCCCGCACGGCCCGGAAGTAGTCCAGGACCTTGATGCGGCAGAGCTTCATGACGGGGATGAAGACCAGCAGCACGAGCAGGACCAGGGCGCCGTAGAGGCTGCCCACCAGGAGGGCGTACTGCTTGAGCAGGTGCAGCACCGCCGGCCAGCCCTTGAGCAGCTCGCCGTTCACCATCTGCCCGGCGGCCATGCCGCTCATGCTGGCGGCCATGGCGCCGAAGACGCCGAAGGGCGTCAGCAGCATGACCATGTCCGTGTACTTGAACATCACCTGGGAGAAGCTGTCGAAGAACCGGAGCACGGGCTCGCCCCTGCCGTCCGGCACCCGCACCAGGGCCATGGCGAAGAGGGTGGCGAAGATGACCACCGGCAGGATGTCGCCCTCCGCCGCGGCCTGGACGACGTTGGAGGGGAAGAGGTGCAGCAGGGTGTCCCAGCCGCTCTTCACCGCCGCCGGGGCCGCGCCGTGGGCGGCGAGGTCCAGGTGCATCCCCGCGCCGGGCTTCACGACGTTGGCCACCACCAGGCCGATGACGAGGGCCAGCGTGGTGATGAGCTCGAAGTAGAGGAGGGCCTTGGCGCCCATGCGGCCCACGGCCTTCAGGTCGCCGGTCTTTGCGATGCCCACTACCAGGGTGCTGAAGATGAGGGGGACGATGAGGCTCTTGATGAGGGCGATGAAGGCCGCCGCCAGGAAGTGGAAGAGCTGGTAGGCGAAGGGATGGGTGTCCTTCGGCAGGGAGCCGCCGAGGGCGATGCCCAGGAGGAGCCCCCCGAAGATCCACGCGGTGCCGGAGCGCCACCAGGGTTTGCGTGCGGCCATGGCTGGTCCCGAAAAGGGCAGTCTCCCACGGGCCCCGGGCCGCGCGATACTGGGGCCATGCGCTGCGAGCACTGCCTCCACGACCTGCCATCGAGCGCCCGGTTCTGCCCCGCCTGCGGCCGGCCCGCCCCCGCGAGCCTCGCGCCGCCGGAGCCTTCGCCCGTGGACACCTCCATCACCGCCCCCGGGGTGCGCCCCGGGGTCTGGAACTGGGCCCTGATCGTCCTGCTCCTGGTGGAGCGGGCCGCCGCCTGGAAGGCCTTCCCGATGGAGGACGCCGCCCGCTGGGAGCGGCTCTTCCAGCAGACCTGGGGCTGGGGGCTGCTGCTGGTGGCGGCGGGGACCCTGGTCCCTCGCTGGCGTGCCGGGGGCTGGCTGGCATTCCTGTCGGGCCTGGCCCTCATCGTGCGCAGCTGCGTGCCCCTCCTCGGCGAGGCGCCGGTGCCCTGGGCGGTGGTGACGCTCATGGTGGCCAGCGCCACCCTCACCTTCGCCTTCCTCTACGAGCAGAGCTTCTGGCCCCACCTCCCCAGTCCTCTGGGAGGAAACCGCGAAAGCGGCACGGAAGACGGAGAAGCGTAGAATGAAGGTTCGGGCCTCTGGCCCTGGAGGTGGCATGAGCAAGCCCAGTCCGCGTCGCTGGAACCGCCTGAACACGATCTTCCTCGCCGGAACGCTCGCTGCGGCAGCCCTCGCGGTCCCCCTCCACCTGGCCCTGAACGGCTTCCGGTGGTCCGAGTGGATCACAGCCGCGGTCATGGTGTTCGCCATCGGCACCGCCATCAGCGCCGGCTACCACCGTCTCTTCTCCCACCGGGCCTTCAAGGCGAGCGCCCCGGTGCGCTTCCTCCTGCTGGCCTTCGGCGCCGCCTCCTTCGAGAACTCGGCCCTCAAGTGGGCCAGCGACCACCGCATCCACCACCATCACGTGGACGACCTGGAGAAGGACCCCTACGCCATCGGGAAGGGCTTCTGGTACGCCCACTGGACCTGGGTCATGGAGGCCAAGGAACTGCCCCTCAGCGGCGTGGCGGACCTGGAGCAGGATCCGCTCGTCCGCTGGCAGCACCGGCACCACTTCCTCATCGGCGCCGTCGTGGCCTCGGTGCCCCTCTGGATCGGCCTCGCCCTGGGCGATTTCTGGGGTTTCCTGGTGATCGCCGTGCTGCTCCGCATCGTGCTGACCCACCACACGACCTTCCTCATCAACTCCGCCGCCCACTGGTTCGGAAGCCGCCCCTACAGCGAGGCCAGCAGCGCCCGGGACAACTGGGTGCTGGCGCCCCTGACGTACGGCGAGGGCTACCACAACTTCCACCACACCTGGCAGTGGGACTATCGCAATGGCCACCGCTGGTACCACTGGGACAGCACCAAGTGGATCCTCAACGGCCTGCGCTGGACTGGACTCGTCCACGGCTTCCGCCGGGTACCCGAAGCGGCCATCGCCCGGGCCCGTGTCGAGGTGGAGGCCCAGAAGCTGGAGCGCAGGCTCGAGCGCCACGCCCCGCACGTCGCCCATCCCCTCCAGGAGCGCGTGGCGCGAGCCCGGCTCCAGCTGGACCTGGCCCTCGCCGCCCTCCACGAGTGCCGCGAGGGACTCAAGGCCAAGCGCGCCGCCTGGCGCTCCGAGTGGGCCGCCAAGGGGCTTGCCCGGAAGGCCCGGAAAGCCGAGCGCGCCGAGGCCTGGCGCCTGGCGCGCGCCGAATGGCGGGCCGTGATGGCCCACCATCGCGAACAGCTCCAGGAGGCCTGGCAGGAGTGGAAGGCCGCCCGCCGCGAAGTGCGGTCCGCCCTCGTCTACGCCTGATCTGTCGGCCTGATCTGTGGGCCTGATCCCCCGGATCAGGCCTTGCGGGTGTTCCGCTCCAGGGCCACGAAGAGCCGGATCAGCTCGCTGAGGGCGTAGGCGCTCAGCAGTCCGGCGGCGGCCAGGGCCAGGCCCGAGGCGAGCAGGGTCAGGCCGGACTGGAAGGCATCGCCCGGGGCCGCAGGAAGGACGCCGGCGAAGAGGGTGCGCAGGGCGTCGCCGGCCTCCCCGGCAGAGATCCAGATCAGCAAGGCGCCGCCGACGCTCAGGGGCGCCAGGACCGCGGCGTAGACCTCCCCGCCGAGCTTCAGGAGCAGGCGCAGGACGGCCACCGGCTCGGGCTCTCCGCCCTCCAAGGCCGCGAGGTCCGAGGCGCGGATCCAGCTCAGGTGGCAGACCAGGTAGACCGCCACCGCCAGGGCCAGCTGGAGGACCAGCAGGCCGAAGATAGCGCCGGTGGAGAGGCCGGAGGCCTGCTTCCAGAGCTCGATGGAGAGCAGGATCCCACCCAGGGCCGCCAGGACAGCCTGGACACGGAGGATCCAGTGGAACACGGGCCGGAAGAAGCGGCCTTCCCGGATGAGGCGCAGGAAGGCAGGGGCGAGCAGGAGCTTGTCCATGAGGACCTCCAGGGCGGACGCGGTTCGGGGGACTGGCTCCAGCTTGGGGAGGCGGGGCCGGCCCGGTCAATGGCCGGCGGTCTGCGCAGGTCTCCGGCCGGCGGCTTCTGGTGTGGGAAGATGAGGGCTTCGGATGGAGCTTCCCATGGCCAACTTCGACGTCATCGTGATCGGCTCGGGCCCCGGCGGGTACATCGCCGCCGTGCGGGCCGGGCAGCTGGGCCTCTCCACGGCCCTCGTGGAGAAGGACCCCGCGGGCCTGGGCGGCACCTGCCTCCGGCGGGGCTGCATCCCCGCCAAGACCTGGCTGGAGAGCGCCCACCGCTTCGAGCAGATGGCGAGCCTCAAGGAGTTCGGCATCGCCGACGTGGACGTGTCGAAGATGCGCGCGGACCTCGCCGCCATCGTCGCCCGGAAGAACAAGATCGTCCTCAAGAACGGCAAGGGCATCGAGTTCCTCATGAAGAAGAACAAGGTCCAGGTGCTCAAGGGCTTCGGCAAGCTCCTGGGCGGCGGCCGCGTCGAGGTGAAGGGCGAGGCCACCGAGGTCCACACCGCGAAGAAGATCATCCTCGCCACCGGCTCGGTGCCCCGGGAGCTGCCGGGCCTGGAGACGGACGGCCAGCGGGTGATCAACAGCGACCACATCCTGGACCTGGCGGAGCTGCCCCAGCACCTCGTCATCCTCGGCGCCGGCGCCATCGGCGTGGAGTTCGCGTCCGTCTTCGCGCGGCTGGGCTCCAACGTCACCCTGGTGGAGCTGGCGGACCAGATCCTGCCCATCGAGGACGACGCCGTGGGCGCTGAGCTGGAGAAGATCCTCGCCAAGGCCCACAAGATCGACATCCGCACGAAGACCAAGATCGCCCGCATCGACCGCGCCGCGGACAAGGTCGTCTGCCACCTGGAGGGCGCCAAGTCCGGGGCCGTGGAGGCGAGCCACGTCCTCATCGCCGTGGGCCGCGCCCCCGTCACCGGCAGCCTGGGCCTGGAGGCCACCAAGGCCGTCGTGGACAAGGGCTACGTCATGGTGGACAAGTACATGCAGAGCGCCGAGCCGGGCCTCTACGCCATCGGCGACATCGTGAAGACCCCCTGGCTCGCCCACGTGGCCAGCGACGAGGGCATCGTCGCCGTGGAGCACGCCGCCCAGAGCCTGGGCAAGGACGTGCACCCGCACCCCATCAACTACGACCGCGTCCCCGGCTGCACCTACTGCGACCCCGAGGTGGGCTCCATCGGCCTCACCGAGAAGAAGGCCAAGGAGAAGGGCTACGAGGTGGCCGTGGGCACCTTCCCCTTCATGCCCATGGCGAAGGCCAACATCGTCGGCGAGCCCCACGGCTTCATCAAGATCGTCAGCGAGAAGCAGTACGGCGAGATCCTCGGCATCCACATCCTCGGCCCCAAGGCCACGGAGCTGGTGGCCAGCAGCCTCGCCCTCCTCGCCGGCGAGATGACCGTGGACGAGCTGATCAACACCATGTACCCCCACCCGACCCTCAACGAGGTCTTCCCCGAGGCGGCCCGCGCCGTCCAGGGCCGCGCCCTGAACATGTAGGATGCGGATCCTCGCGGCCTTCCTCCTGGCCTGCGCCGCCCTCTCGGCGCAGGTCCAGGGCCGTCTCCGTTACCAGGCGGAGGGGCACCCGCCCGTGCAGCTGGACCTGGTGGACGGCGGCCACCCGGCGCTGCTGTCGATCCCCCACCTGCGGGGGGACGCCGAGGGCGAGGCCGTGCGGGTCTTCGTGCTGACCCACACGGGGCCGGAGGCCCAGATCCTGCCGCCCCAGGTGGAACCCAAGCTGCTGCGCCGCCTCGCGCCGCCGGCCTGGCGGGTGGACCACGCCGGCGCCCGGGCGATGATCTCGACCTCCTATGCCCAGTTCTGGCGCTACACGCCGGGCCTGGTGCTGCCGGTGGCCTTCAAGCTGGGCAAGGACACCTGGCGCTTGATCGAGGCGGACCTTCCCCCCAAGCTGCTGGTGTCCCTCGACGGAGACTGACATGGCGGCACGGCGCACCGAGCGCATGCAGCGCTGGCTGGACTGGTACGGCGGCGACCACCGGAATCCGGTCAACCACGGCATCCACGTCCTCTGCATCCCGCTCATCGTCTTCAGCGCCCTGGGCCTGCTGGGCCTGATCCCGCCGAAGGTGGTACTCCTGGGGGTGCCCTTCGGCTGGCCGGAGCTGGCCCTGGCGGTCCTGGTGGCCTTCTATGCCCAGCACGACCTGCGGCTGGCGCTCTTCGCCATCCCCATCGGCGCGGTGATGGCGGTGCTGGCCCGCCACCTGCCCTGGCCCGCCCACGCGGGGATCTTCGCCGCCGCCTGGATCGCCCAGTTCATCGGCCACGGCGCCTTCGAGAAGAACCGTCCGAGCCTGACGGCGAACCTCGTCTCCCTGGTCATCGCGCCCGCCTACCTGCTGGACGGGCTGATGGCGAAGCTGAAGCCCTAGGGCCGGCCGGGCGCGCCGCCGTCCGGATCGGCGCCCATGTCGCGCCCCTCCAGGAGCCGCTCCCGCACCTTGTCCGGCAGCTTCTTCTTCACCTTGTCCTTCTCGAGCATGTCCTTGTAGGCGGCGTTGGAGAGCAGGTCCCGGGGGCTGACGCCGCGGAAGCAGGCCTCGGTGAGGGTCTCGCCGAAGGCGAGGACCCAGCCCCTCTGGTAGAGGCAGACGAGCTTCACCGCGTAGGCGTCCGGATCCACCGCCACGTCCTTCGGCGTGGCGTCGATGACCGCCTGGACGAGCTTGAGCGCGTCATCGGGATGGCCCTTGGCGGCGATCTGGGCCGCCTCGGCGAGGACCACGTCGTTCACGTGCATGGTCGAGGCGGTGGGCGCCACCACGGCCATGGCGGAGGTCCGGCCCCGCCAGGCGAAGGCCCCGCCAAGGGCCAGCGCCGCGGCACCACCGCCCAGGAGCCAGGGCCACCAGCGCCGCCCCGGAGCCCGGTGGCCGGCGGTTGTGCCTTCGACCGGCGCCCGGTGACCGGCGGTGGTCGCCGCCTGCTCCACCAGATCCTCCGCCTGGCCCCGGCTCAGGGCGGTGGTGGCCTGGTCCTCCTCCGGCAGGCGCCAGGCCGGATCCTGGGCGGCCCGGAGCCGCCGGGCCAGCTCGCCGGCGCTGGCGGGGCGGCGGCGGGCCGGATCCTTCTCCAGCAGGCCCTCGATGAGGCCCGCCAGGGCCGGGCTGACCCCCTCCAGGACCACGGGATCCAGCTTCCGGGGCGGCTCGTTCATGATCCCGTAGACCACGGCGCCGGTGGTGGCGCCGCCGAAGGGCCGCTCGCCCGCCAGGGCCTCGTGCAGCAGCACGCCCATGGAGAAGAGATCGGTCTGCGGGCTCGCCTCTCCGGTGCGGAGGTACTCCGGGGCCATGTAGGCCAGGGTCCCCACCACCTGCCCGGTCTGGGTCGTGGCGGAGCCGCCGGTCTTGGCGACGCCGAAATCCATGAGCTTGGCCCGGAGTCGGCCGTCCTCCCGGCTGACCATGACGTTGGAGGGCTTGATGTCCCGGTGCAGCACGCCGCTCTTGTGGGCCTGCTGCAGGCCTTCGCAGATCTGCGCCGCCACCTCGAGGATCTCTGAGGGGCGGAGCGCCCCCGCCGCCAGCATCGCGGCGAGGTCCTCGCCCTCCACGTACTCCATGGCCAGGTAGAGCAGCCCGCCCTCCTCCCCGAACTCGAAGACCGTGACGATGTGGGGATGGCTGAGCACGCCGGCGGCCCGGGCCTCGCGCTGGAAGCGCGCCTTCAGCTCGCCGCCGGCGTCCAGGCCGGCGAGGGCGGGGCGGATGATCTTGAGGGCCACCGGACGGCCGATGGCGCCGTCCACCGCCAGGTAGACCTCCCCCATGGCGCCGTGCCCCAGGAGGCGCTGGATCTCGAACTTGCCGATGCGGCTGGGGAGGGAGTCGGACATGGCGCCATGATCCCAGGGTTCGGCATCCGGGTCAGCGGCCAGGTCAGCGGCGGCCTCCGCTCAGCAGCGGGCGCAGAAGTGGGGGGGCGCCGGCAGGGCGGCCAGGGCCTGGAAGGCCCGGGTCCAGGCCGCCCCGGGACCGCGGAAGGCGGCGACCTCCGGCGTGAGCACCTTCAGGGCCTGGAGGCCCACCGGATCCTCCGGCAGCGGCAGCAGAGGGATGGGCTGGCCCAGGGCGGCCCGCAGGGCCCCGCGCAGGGCATCCAGCAGGGGCGAGCCCACGGACAGGCGCAGCGGGGGCGCGAGGATCTCCGCGCCAGGGGGCGGGTCGACCTCGGGCCAGAGGAGGCGCGCCGGGCGCAGGAAGGTCACCTCGAAGGCCGCGTCGCTCCAGTCCGCGACGAAGGCCCGCAGCTCTGTCCGCTCCAGGGGGCCGAGAGGCGCGGGCGCGAGGTCGGCGTCGGCGGCCAGGCGCCCCGGCAGACGCTTGGCGAGCATGGGCCGGTCCGCGAGCCAGGGGAGCGAGGCGTCCAGGGCCGCGCTGAGGGCGCCGATGCGGCGGCGATGGAAGGCCAGCGCAGCGGCGAGGTCCGTTCCGGGCAGGGGCAGGATCCCCGCGAGGTTCACCGGCGCGTCCGTTCCCTCCCAGGCCGCCAGGGGCGCCGCGAGCTGGTCGGGATCATGGGCCAGCACCGCCACCGCCGGCAGGCCGTGGGCCCGCAGGCGCTCCACCAGCACCAGGGGGCCGCCCTCGCCCGAGAGCCGCGTGCCCCCCAGCTCCGCGGCCATCCGCAGGGAGGCCAGGGCGCCGCCGGTCATCCCAGCCGCTCCACCAGCCGTTCCCGGTGGCGGACGAGGTAGGCGCCGGCGGCCTCCAGTCCGGCCCGGAACACGAGCACCATCGCCGCGGCCGCGAGCAGCATTCCCGGGAGCAGCCAGGCGGGAGCCAGCCAGGCCAGCGCGGCGAAGAGGCCGCCGAAGAGGGCGGCGCAGCCCAGGCTCGCGCCCATGGACACCAGCACCATCACCAGGGGCATGCCGCCGCTGCCGAGCCGGGTGCGGGAGAGGGGCCGGGGCAGGGCCACGGAGGTGAACATCCCGATCGTGCCCATGGCCAGCATGCAGGCGGCGAAGAGGCCGAGGCCCGCGGGCAGGGCGGGACCCAGGCCGGGGCCGCCGAAGATCGCCAGCAGCAGCGCCAGCAGCAGGCCCTGGAGGCCAAGGAAGGCGCCATGGCCCAGGGCCTTGCCCAGCAGCAGCTCCTTCGGCGAGACCGGCAGCATGAGGAGCCCCTTCGCCGCGCCCTGATCCAGGCCGAACTGGTTGAAGAGCAGCTGCGTCGCGCTGAAGGCGAGGTAGATGAAGGCCCCGGGCACCGCCAGCAGCGGACGGGCCTCGGCCCCGGCCAGGGGCCCCTTGAGGAGCACCACCGCCATCACCGGGATGAGGAAGGTGAAGCGGCCGATCATGCTCCCGGCGAGGGTGCGGAGCTGGAGCCGGGCCAGGCCGTGGACCGGCCTCGAGAAGGACCAGAGCCGGGCCTGCCGGGCGCTCAGGGCGAGGGAGGCCGCGTCCTGGAGCGACTCCCGCCAGAGCAGGGTGGAGGCCAGC
>DASTWQ010000174.1:0-2035 GCA_035758545.1 Holophagaceae bacterium
CCTGGCCGCTGCTGTGGCCCGCCTTGGGCCTGGTGGCGCTGGTGCTCGCCACGGGCCCGCGGGCGTCCGCGCGGCCCTGAACCCTTCGGCCTCCGGCCGCATCCATGAAGGCGACTGATAGACTTCACCCATGGATCCCAAGCCGATGACGATGAAGACGCCCCGCCCCCTGCTCCGGTTCCTGGCCCTGGCCGCCGCGCCTCTCCTCGCCCTCGGCCTCCGGGCCCAGGCCCCGCAGGAGGTGGTGCTCCAGGCCTCCAGCGGCGCCAAGCTCGTGCTCGGGCTCCCCGCCCCCACGGTGCAGGGCGGCGACGCGGCGAACGTGGACCGGGACTTCTCCAAGGTGCTGCAGGCGGACCTGGACCGGTCCGGCGTGTTCGCCCTGGCCAAGGGCACCCTTCCGGCGACCGCCGACGCGCCCACCTGGCCCGCCTGGCGGGATGCGGGCTGCGACTGGATCGCCCCCATGCGGCTCACCGCGGGGCAGGAGACCTTCCTGGACCTGCAGGTGGTGGACGCCAAGGCGCAGAAGGTCATCTTCTCGAAGCGCTTCCAGGGCCGCGTGCCCCTGCGCCAGGTGGCCCACGCCGCCGCGGACCAGCTGGTGAAGTGGCTCACCGGCGCCGACGGCACCGCCTCCACCCACTTCCTCTTCGTCAAGCAGACCGCACCCGGCGTGAAGGAGCTCTTCCGCATGGACCGGGACGGTGCCGGCCTCGTGCAGCTCACCCGCTACGGCAGCCTCACGCTCTCCCCGACCGTCGCGCCGGACGGCCGCATCGCCTTCGTCACCTACAAGGGCGGCTCCCCGCAGATCTGGGGGCAGCGGGCCGTGGGCGGCGCTTTCGAGCGCCTCTATCCCGCCGTGGGTGAATCCGTGGGCCTCTGCAACTCGCCGAGCTGGTCGCCGGACGGCCGGCGCATCGCCTTCGTGCAGGGCGACCGCCGCGGCAACAGCGACATCATGGTCCTGGACCTCGCCACGGGCCGCGCCCGGCGCCTCACGGACGGCTTCGGCATCAACACCGAGCCCGCCTGGAATCCCAGCGGGACCCAGCTCGCCTTCACGTCCGACCGGGAGGGCGGCCCCCAGGTCTACCTCATGCAGGACGACGGCACCAGCGTGCGGCGGCTCACCACCGATGGTTCCTACAACGCCACGCCGGCCTGGAGCCCGAAGGGCGACATGATCGCCTACGTCTCCCGCTTCGAGGGCCGCTTCGACCTCTTCGTCTACAAGCTGGGCGAGGGCAAGGCCTATCAGATCACCACCGGCGTCGGCACCAGCGAGTCCCCCAGCTGGTCGCCGGACGAGCGCGGCCTGGTGTTCAGCAGCAACCGCGCCGGCGCCCTCCAGCTGTACACCACGAGCCTGGACGGCCGGCAGGTGGAGCGCGTCTCCCCGCTGGCGCCCGTCCAGAGCCCGCGCTGGGTGCAATAACCTGCGGCCCATCAGGGCCATGACAGAAGTTTTACCCTTTCGGCCCCACTGATCTTGCTAACCTCGGACCCAGCGCTGTT
Source organism: Holophagaceae bacterium (assembly GCA_035758545.1). Taxonomy (GTDB): domain Bacteria; phylum Acidobacteriota; class Holophagae; order Holophagales; family Holophagaceae; genus JAFDVN01. The sequence goes on from DASTWQ010000174.1 coordinate 1,522, forward strand.
CCGCGGTCCAACCCAACTCTCAAGGAGGAAGTCCTCATGCGCGTGAGCAAGACCCTCACCCCCCTCTCTCTCTCCGCCCTCCTGGCCCTGGGCCTCGGCCTCGCCTGCAAGAAGCCCGCGCCCGCCCCGGCCCCCGCCCCCGCGCCCGCTCCCGTCGCCGAGCCGGCCCCTGCTCCCGCCCCTGCGCCCGCCGGCCCCACCGCCGAGGAGCTGGCCCAGCAGCGCCGTGACGCCGAAATGAAGCAGTACCAGGCGGACAAGGCCGCGGCCCTGAAGAACATCCACTTCGACTTCGACAAGTCCGACATCAAGGACGAGGACCGCCCGACCCTGCAGGGCATCGCCGATTTCATGAAGAAGTACGGCGACGTGAAGATCCAGATCGCCGGCAACTGCGACGAGCGCGGCACCAATGAGTACAACCTCGCGCTCGGCAACCGTCGCGCCGCCGCTGCCCTGGACTACCTCAAGGGTCTGGGCGTCGACGAGGGCCGCGTCTCCACCATCAGCTACG
>DASTWQ010000199.1:0-14747 GCA_035758545.1 Holophagaceae bacterium
GTGCTGCTCCCCATGGGCCTCGGGCTCCTGGGCGCAGCCCTCTTCCTGCCGGAAGGCACGCCCCTGGCGGTGGATCTCTTCATCGGCGCCTGCCTCTGCGCCACCTCCATCGGCATCTCGAGCCAAGTGCTGAAGGAGGCCGGGGCCCTGGACAGCACCGAAGGGCGGGTCATCGTCGGCGCCGCGGTGATCGACGACGTGCTCGGCCTGCTGGTGCTGGTGGCCGTAAGCGGCATCGCCGCGGCTGCGACCACAGGCGGGTCGCTGCCTTGGGCCAGCCTGGGCCGCACCCTCGCCCTGGCGCTCCTCTTCCTGGGGCTCGCGCTCACCCTCGGCCGCTTCGCGACGCCCCACATCTTCCGGCTGGCGGACCGGTTCCGCAGCGAGCAGCTCCTCCTGCCCCTGGGCCTGGGGTTCGCCTTCCTGCTGGCCTGGCTCGGAAACCGTGCCGGCCTGGCCACCATCGTCGGCGCCTATGCCGCCGGGCTCATCCTGGAGCCCGCCCACATCGAGAACCTGGAGAAGCGCGAGCGGCACAGCCTGGAGGAACTGGTGCATCCGCTCGTCATGGCCCTGGCCCCGCTCTTCTTCGTGCTGGTGGGGGCCAGGGTGGATCCCCTGGCCCTACTCAAGCCCTCCACCCTGGTCTTCGCCCTCGTCCTGGCCCTGCTGGGCACCCTCGGCAAGTGGATCGGCGGCCTCGGCGCCGGCCGGGGCCTGCGCTGGACGGCGGTGGGGTGGGGGATGGTGCCCCGTGGCGAGGTGGGCTTCATCTTCGTCGGCGTGGGGGACGCGCTGACGATCCATGGCCAGCCCCTCCTCAGCCCCGAGGTCAGCGCCGCCATCGTCGGCGCCCTTCTGCTCACGACCCTCCTCGGCCCCGTGGGTCTCGGCTGGGACCTCCGGCGGCGATCGAGTGAATCCACGAGCTGAACGGCGAAGGGCGCCCGGAGGCGCCCTTCGCGGAGAATGCGGCCGGCCTACTTGCGAAGCAGATGGTAGAGGATCGCCTTCTGGGCGTGCAGGCGGTTCTCGGCCTCGTCGTAGATGCGGCTCTGGGGGCCGTCGATGACGTCCTCGGTGACCTCGTAGCCGCGATAGGCCGGCAGGCAGTGGAGGAAGATGGCGTCCTTGTGGGCGAGCTTCATGAGGTGCTTGTCCACGGTGAAGCCGTGGAAGGCCTTCAGGCGCTCGGCCTTCTCCTCCTCCATGCCCATGGAGACCCAGGTGTCCGTGGCGACGACGTGGGCGCCCTCGATGCCGGCCTTGGGATCATCGGTGATGACAAGCTTCGTGCCCTGGGCGGCGTGGTCCGCCATCGCGCCCTTGATGATCTCGGCGTTGCAGGAGTACTTCGGGTCCTTGGGGGTGACGATGGTGCAGTCCATGCCCACCTTGCCGGTGCCCTGCATGTAGGAGTGGGCCATGTTGTTGCCGTCGCCGATGTAGACGAACTTGAGGCCCTTCAGCCCGCCGAAGACCTCGGCCACGGTCTGGAGGTCCGCCATGATCTGGCAGGGGTGCTCCAGGTCCGTGAGGCCGTTGATGACGGGCACTCGGCCGTACTTGGCGAGGTCCGTCACCGTCTGGTGGGCGAAGGTGCGGGCCATGATGCCATCCACGTAGCGGCTCAGCACCGCCGCCGTGTCGTAGATGGGCTCGCCGCGGCCGATCTGGATGTCGCGGCTGGAGAGGAACTGGGCCAGGCCGCCCAGCTGGTACATGCCCGTCTCGAAGCTCACGCGGGTGCGGGTGGAGCTCTTCTCGAAGATCATCGCCAGCACCTTGCCCTTCAGCGCATCCCGGTAGAGCTGGGGGTGGCGCTTGAGGTCGGCGGCGGTCTCTAGCAGCTCGCGGATCTCCTGGGCGGAGTAGTCGGCGAGGGACAGGAAGTGCTTCTGGGTGATCACAGGGGCTCCCGGACGGAAACCCCTATTTCACCACGGCCCGGCCGGGGCCCGGAGCCCCGGTTCAGGCAGGCTTGGCAGCCTGGGCGGCTTTCCAGGCCGCCAGGAGCTTGGCCTCCTGATCCGGGCTGGGGCCGGCGAGGCGCAGGCGCTTGTCGTCGGGCGCGAGGCCGCGGTGCCAGGCCAGGGTGTCCTTGACGATGGCCTCCACCGGACGGAAGCGGAGGCCCGCGCGGACGGCCCGGTCGTTCTTCCAGGTGTGGAAGCCCTTGGTGTCCCCGGCGAAGGGGGCCCAGATGGGGAAGTCGAACTCGGGCGCCAACTTGGCCAGCCGGTCCGCGGGGATCCAGACGGGGCGGGGGGCGGCGCCGGAGGCGGCCACGCAGGCCTCGATCACCCGTCCCCAGGCCAGGGCCTTCTCCGGGCCCACGGCGTTGAAGCGGCCGGTGGTGCCGTCCTCGCAGACCTTCACGAGCCAGGCGGCCAGGTCCCGGACATCGATGACCTGGAGCGGGTCTGAGGGCGCGCCGGGCACGGCGACCTCGCCGCCCTTCGCGAAGCGCACGGGCCAGTAGGTGAAGCGTCCCGTGGGGTCATCGGGCCCGACGATGTAACCCGGCCGCACCACCGCCACCCGGCCGGGGAGAGCCGCCTCGGCGGCCTGCTCGCAGAGAGCCTTGAGGCCGCCATAGTTCTCGAACTGGGCTCCCATGGTCTCCACGGCCGGGTCCTTCAGCACCGCCAGGGGTGCAGCCTCATCGCCGCCCATGGGCGCCGGCTCCCGGTAGCAGGAGATGCTGGAGATGTAGACGTAGCGCTTCACATGGTCCGCCAGCAGCTTCGCCGAGGCGCCGACCATGCGTGGGAAGTAGCCGGAATCATCGATGACGGCGTCCCAGTCCCGGCCCTGGAGGGCCTTGAGCCCCTCCCCCTTGAGGGGGTCCCGGTCCCCGTGGAGCTGCTCCAGATCAGGGAAGAGCCCCGGGCGGGTCTTGCCGCGGTTGAAGAGCGTGAGGTGGTGCCCCCGGCTCCGGGCGGCGGCCACGAGGGCGGGGCCGAGGAAGCCCGTGCCCCCCAGGATGAGGATCCGCAGCGGCTGGGGGGCCCGGGTCCGTCCCCAGAGGGGCCCGGCGGCCAGGGCGGCGCCGGCGGCGGCAGAGGCTGCGAGGAACGCGCGGCGGTCGAGGCTCATGGGGGCTCCGGTGGGATTACATCGTGACTTTATATATAGTGAGGCGATTGCTCCGCGCAAGGTGTCCCATGCCGCTGACCCTCCCCCGCCGGGTTCCCGGCCCCCTGCGCCGGCTGGTGCTGCTGGAGGCCGGCGAAGGGGTCCCGGTGGTCTGGGCCACCGCCTACTTCTTCTTCGTCCTGCTCAGCTACTACCTGCTCCGGCCCGTGCGGGAGGCCTTCGGCATCGCCCGAGGGGCGGACGCCCTGCCCTGGCTCATGACGGGCACCCTCCTCGCCATGCTGGCGGTGAACCCGGCCTTCGCGGCCCTGGTGGCCCGGCTGCCGCGGCGGCGCTTCATCCCCCTGGCGCACCGGTTCTTCGCCCTGAATCTCGCCCTGTTCTTCCTCCTCTTCCACCTGCTGCCGCACCGGGGGGTGGCGCTGGGCTACGCGTTCTACATCTGGCTCAGCGTCTTCAACCTCTTCGTCGTGTCCCTCTTCTGGGGGCTGATGACGGACCTGTTCCGGGAGGACCAGGCCAAGCGGCTCTTCGGGCTGCTGGCGGTCGGCGGCACGCTCGGGGCCATCGCCGGCGCGGGGTTCACGGGCCTGCTGAGCGCGGGGGTGCAGCTGGGAGGACGGCTCTGGAAGGTGCCGGCGCCGGCCCTGCTGCTGGTCTCCGCCGGGGCGCTGGAGGCGGCCGTGCAGTGCATGCTCGTGCTGGCCCGCCGCTTCGGGCTGGGGAGCACCGCCGGCGCCGCCCGGGAGCCGGGGCCCGGAGCCCTGGCCGGCCTGAGGCTCATCCTCGGCTCCCGCTACCTGCAGGTCATCTGCGCCTACATGCTCTTCTACACCCTCACCTCCACGCTGCTCTACCTGGCCCAGGGCGGCATCGTGGCGCGGACCTTCGCCAGCCAGGGCGCGCGCACCGCCGCCTTCGCCCGCATCGACCTCTGGGTGAACGTGCTGACGCTGGTGACCCAGCTCTTCGTCACCAGCCGCCTGCTCACGCGGTTCGGGGTGGCGGCGGTGCTCTGCGCCCTGCCGGTGATCACCGCTGCGGGATTCGGCGCCCTGGCCCTCTGGCCGGTCTTCGGGGTGCTGTTCGCCTTCCAGGTGGCGCGCCGGGGCCTCCACTACGCCGTGGACCGCCCCGCCCGGGAGGTGCTCTACGTGCCCCTGGGCGCCGACGAGCGGTACAAGAGCAAGCCCTTCATCGACACCTTCGTCTACCGCGTCGGGGACCTCTTCGGGGTCTGGCTGCCCTCCCTGCTGGGGGGCCTGGCGCTGCCGGTGCTGCTGGCCGCCTTCGGCGCCTCCCTCGGCTGGCTGGGCAGCGGCCTGGGGCTCCACGCCCTCCGCAAGCGGATGGGCTTCCGCTAGGCGGGACCGTCGGCGATCAGGATCCCGGGCTCGAAGCCGAGGCCCGCGGCCTCCGCCGGCGTCTTCATGCCCCAGAGGGCCAGTCGCGCGGCGTGGGGGCGCCAGAGATCGGGCTTGGCCTTCACGGCGGAGAGGGGCGGATGGAAGTGGAGCTCCGCCGGCAGCTCCGCGAGCTCCTCCTCCGTCAGGTCCATGGCCTCGTCGTGCTCCCAGAGGAAGCCGCAGCGGGCCTCCTCGCAGGCGGCCCAGAGCTGCAGGACCTCCGAGTGCTCGAAGCTGCTGAAGAGGACCCGGTCCAGGGCCCCGGCGGCCTCCACGGCGGCGAGGGCCTGCTTCCAGCCGGGCTCGCCCTTCAGTTCCACGTTGATGAGTGTGGCAGGCAGGGCGAGGGCCTCCGCGAGATGGGGCAGGGGCTCGCCGTTGCGGAGCTTCGGCAGCTCGGCGGCCTTGAGCTTGCGCAGGACGCCGGAACCCAGGGCCGTGCGGTCCAGGGTGTCGTCGTGGAGGATCACGGCCACCCCGTCGCGGGTGGGCTGGACGTCCAGCTCGAAGCCGTCCATGCCCGCGGCCAGGGCGGCGCGGAAGGCCTCCATGGAATTCTCGAGGTGCTTGGTGGAATGGCCGCGATGGCCGAGGATCAGGCTCATGGCCGCTCCTTCAGGTGGGATTCCAGCACGGCCTTCAGGACGAGGGCGTGGTTCTGGCGCTCGTCCTTGGTGGCGGTGACGAGGGTGAGGTCGCCGGCCCGGGCGATGGCGAGCAGAGCCTCGAGTCCGGTCCGGCCGGCGGGGCCCTGGAGCTCCCGGCGGTAGGCGGCCTCGAAGGCGGGGAAGGCGAGGGCTCCGGCGTGATAGGCCTTGCGCAGCTCGGGGCTCGGCGTGGCTTCCTTCGCCCATCCATCCAGGGCGAGGGCCTCCTTCGTGCAGCCCCGGGGCCAGAGCCGATCCGCGAGGATCCGCGTGCCGTCTCCGCGGGAGGGCAGCTCGTAGGCGCGCTTGATGCGGATCATCAGACCACCTTCCCGGGGTTGAAGATGCCCGCGGGATCCAGGGCCCGCTTGAGGGCCCGCAGGGCTTCGACCTGGTAGGGGTCCGTGAGGGAAACGAAGGCCTCCCGCTTGGCGAGGCCGATGCCGTGCTCGCCGCTGAGGGTACCGCCTAGGCTCACGCTGAGCCGGAAGAGCTCCCGCACCTGGGCATCCAGCTCCGCGGGGTCCGTCTCCCCGGCGGTCAGCAGGTTCACGTGGAGGTTCCCGTCACCGAGGTGGCCGTAGCTGACGCAGGGCAGCTTCAGCCGCTCGAGGCCCGCGAAGAATTCCGGCAGCCGGGACCGGGGCACGGTGATGTCCTCGCTCACCTTCCGCGGGTGGCGCTCCTTGAGGAAGGCGCTGGTGGTGCGCCGCACCGCCCAGAGCCGCTCCCGCTGGGCCGCGTCCGTGGCGAGCTGGAGCTTGGCCCCGGCCTCGCCCAGGGCGTCCACCACGCGGTCGATGAAGGGTTCTCCGCCGCAGCCGTCGTCGTCGAACTCCAGTAGGGCCAGGGCCTCCCCCGGCAGGCGCCGGGCCGCTTCGGGCCCGTGGGCCCGGAGCTCCGCCAGCACCGCAGGATCGAAGAACTCGAAGGCGGAGGGCCGGAGGCCGGCCTCCGCCAGTCTCGCCGGCAACTCCAGCAGGTCCGTCCAGCGGGACACCGGCAGCAACAGGGTGAGGAAGTCCCGGGGCGCGGGCGCCAGGCGCACGGTGGCGCCGGTGATGAGGCCGAAGATCCCCTCGCTGCCCACCAGCAGCTGCCCCAGGGCCGGGCCCGCGTTGGCCTTCACGCTCGCGATGCCGAAGGTGTGGATCTCGCCGTCCGCCATGAGGGCGTCCACGCTCAGGATCCAGTGGCGGGTCATGCCGTACTTGCCGGCGTTGGGGCCGCCAGCGTTGGTGGCGAGGCTGCCGCCGAAGCCGCACTGGGGCCAGCTGTTGGGATCCGGCGGGTAGAAGAGGCCCGCGTCGGCGGCGGCGTCCTTCACAGCCTTCAGGCTGGCGGAGGCGGGCGCGGTGAGCGTTAGATCCGCCCGGTTGACGGTGATCTCCCCGGGCCAGTCCGCCAGGTCCACGACGATGGCGCGGCCGAAGGGCACGCAGCCTCCGGCCTTGCCCGTGCCCGCGCCCCGGGGCACGAGGGCGACCCCTTCCGCGGTGGCGTAGGCCACCAGGGCCCTCAGGTCAGCTGGCGTTCGGGGCTTCACCCAGGCGAGGGGCAGCTCGCCGGCCACATGGGACTCGTCCCGCCGCAGGGCGGCGAGCAGGTCCGGATCCTCCAGGACCGTCGCGTCGGGCAGACGGAGCGCCATGGCTCCAGTCTAGTCGCCTCCGCGCCCCTCAGCCGACGAGCGTTCCGATGGGCTCGCCCTTCACCGCGGCGACGAAGTTGCCGGGCTTGTTCATGTCGAAGACAAGGATGGGGAGGGCGTTCTCCATAAGGGGCCCGTCTCCATGAGCGCGCAGCGCGAATGGGAGGACGCCACTAGATGTGGCGTCCGATAGACGGGAAGCGCGATGGCCGCCGCACCGGAAGGCCTGGAGGGGATTACCGGGGCGCCTCAGCCGACCAGGGTGCCGATGGGCTCGCCCTTCACCGCCGCGACGAGGTTGCCGGGCTTGTTCATGTCGAAGACGAGGATGGGGAGGGCGTTCTCCATGCAGAGCGCGATCGCCGCCGCATCCATCACCTTCAATCCCTTCTCCAGCACTTCCTGATAGCTCACCTTCTCGAACCGCGTGGCGGACGCGTCCTTCTTCGGATCCGCCGTGTAGATGCCATCCACGTTGGTGGCCTTCATGACCACCTGGGCGCCGATCTCGTTGCCGCGCAGGGCCGCGGCGGTGTCGGTGCTGAAGTAGGGGTTTCCTGTGCCCGCGCCGAAGATGACGACCCGGCCCTTCTCCAGGTGCCGCGTGGCCCGGCGGCGGACATAGCTCTCCGCCACCTTGGGCATCTCGAGGCCCGAGAGGGTGCGGGTGTGGACGCCCATGTGCTCCAGGGCGTCCTGGAGGGCGAGGGCGTTGATCATCGTCGCCAGCATGCCCATATGGTCCGCGGTGGTGCGGTCCATGCCCTTGGTGGCGCCCGCCACGCCGCGGAAGATGTTGCCGCCGCCGATGACGAGGCCCACTTCCACGCCGAGGGCCCGGATCGCCTTCACCTGCTCCGCGATCATGTTCACCACGGCGGGGTCGATGCCGTACTTCTGGTCGCCCATGAGGGCTTCGCCGGAGAGCTTGAGGAGGATGCGGGTGTACTTCATGGGGGCTCCGGAAGATGCTGGCGGCAAAGAAAGGGCGGCGCAAGGCCGCCCTTCCCGGGTGCTCAGGCGGGGCTCACTTGCCCATCTGCGCGGCGACCTCCGCCGCGAAGTCGTCCTTCTTCTTCTCCAGGCCCTCGCCCATCACGAACTTGACGAAGCGGCGGATGGAGAGCTTCTCGCCGATCTCGGCGGTCCGCTGGGAGAGGAACTGCTGGATGGTCAGCTCGCTGTTCATGATGAACGGCTGCTCCAGGAGGCAGACCTCCTTGTAGATGCTGTTCATCTTGCCCTCGACGATCTTCTCGACGATGTTCGCGGGCTTGCCGGTGGCGAGCGCCTGCTCGGTGGCGATGCGCTTCTCGGTCTCCAGGAACTCCTGGGTGACCTCGCTCTTGTCCACGAAGCGGGGCGCGGGGTCCGCGGCGGCGATGTGCATGGCGATCTCCTTCACCATGCGCTGGAAGGCCTCGTTGCGGGCCACGAAGTCGGTCTCGGAGTTCACCTCGACCAGCACGCCGACGCGGCCGCCGGGGTGGATGTAGGCCTCGACGATGCCCTCGGCCGCGATGCGGTCGGCCTTCTTGGCGGAGGCGGCGAGGCCCTTCTTGCGGAGGTGCTCGATGGCCGCCTCCATGTCGCCGTTCGTCTCCTCGAGGGCCTTCTTGCAGTCCATCATGCCGAGCCCGGTCTTCTCGCGGAGCTCTTTCACGTCCTGGGCGGTGAACGCCATGGTCATTCTCCTTGGTTCGGGTTTCGCGTCTTCATGGCATCGGCCACCAGGGTCCCTGATGGCCGACGGATCTTGCGGGACAGCTGGGGCCTCTTAGGCCTCAGCCTCCATCTTTTCGGCCATCATCTGCTTCAGGGACTCGTTGTGGGCCTTGTCCGTGTGAGCGCCGCGGCCCTCGAGGATCGAGTCGGCCACGCGCTCGGCGAAGAGCAGGATGGAGCGGATGGCGTCATCGTTGCCGGGGATCACGTAGTCGATCTTGTCCGGGTCGCAGTTGGTGTCCACGATGGCCACGACGGGGATGCCGATCTTGTTGGCCTCGGTCACGGCGATGTCCTCGCGGTGCGGGTCGATCACGAAGATCATGTCCGGCAGCGTGCGCATGTCACGGATGCCCTGGAAGGAGGCGCGCAGCTTCTCGAGCTGGCGGGTCAGCAGGAGCACATCCTTCTTGCTCATGGTGGCGGTGCGGGCGGGATCGGCCAGCGTGGCCTCCAGCTCGCGGTACTTCTCGAGGGACTTCTTGATGGTGGAGAAGTTGGTGAGCATGCCGCCGAGCCAGCGGTTGTTCACGTAGAAGGCGCCGCAGCGCTCGGCCTGCTCCTTGATGAGCTCCTGGGCCTGGGGCTTCGTGGCGACGAAGAGGAAGGTCTTGCCCTCGCCGGCGGCCTTGGTCAGGGTGTTGGCGGCCTGATTCCAGAGGCGCAGGGTCTTCTGCAGGTCGATGATGTAGATGCTGTTGCGGGAACCGAAGATGAACTTCTTCATCTTGGGGTTCCAGCGCTTGGTCTGGTGCCCGAAGTGCACGCCGGCCTCGAGCAGTTCCTTCATCTGGATCTGAGCCATGTCGGCCTCCCTTTTTTGAGTGGGATGAAAGGCGAGCTGTCCCGCCCGAATCGGCTGGCCTGACATGTCAGGCCGCCCGGTGAAACGGGACGAGGGGGCCGAAGCCCCCTCGTCCGGAAGAACGGTTAGCGCTTGCTGAACTGGAAGCGACGGCGCGCGGCCTTCTGGCCGGGCTTCTTGCGCTCCTTCATGCGGGGATCGCGGGTCATCAGGCCGGCGCCGCGGAGCATGGACTTGAGCTGCTCGTTGTAGCCGAGGAGGGCGCGGGAGATGCCCATGCGGATCGCGGAGGCCTGGGCGGCGCTGCCGCCGCCGGCGACGGTGAGGTGCAGGTCGAACTTGCCCTCGAGGTCAGCCAGCACCAGGGGCTGGTGCACCATCATGCGCAGCACGGCGTTGGGGAAGTAGTTGTCGAGGCTGCGACCGTTCACGCTGATCTTGCCGGTGCCGGGGCGCAGGAAGGCGCGGGCGGCAGCGGTCTTGCGGCGGCCGGTTCCGTAGTACTGGGCGAGGGCCATCGTCAAACCTCTCTTACTTCTGGATGGTCAGGGGCTGGGGCTGCTGCGCGGCATGCTCGTGGTCGGCGCCGGCGTAGACCTTCAGCTTGCGGTACATCTGGCGGCCCAGGGGGCCCTTGGGCAGCATGCCCTTCACGGCGGACTCGATCACGCGCTCCGGGTGCGTCTCCTGCATGACGGAGGCGCGGGTGTGCTTGATGGAGCCGGGCTGGGTGGTCCGGACGTGGTGGTAGACCTTCTGCTCACCCTTCTTGCCGGTGAAGACGGCCTGGCCGGCGTTGATCACCACGACGTGGTCGCCGGTGTCGAGGAAGGGGGTCCAGGTCGGCTTGTGCTTGCCCGAGAGAATCTCGGCGACGGCAGAGCTGACGCGGCCCACGGGCAGGCCCGCGGCATCCACGAGGAACCACTGGCGCGGCTGCTGGTCCTTGGCTTTGGGGAAGTAGGTGCTCATCGCAAGCTCCGGGATCCGGGGACGGCAGACCATCCGCCGGGCGGTCGAAATCGCAGAAGGAAGAGCCTATCAAGGGCTTGGGGGAGGGTCAAGGCGCAATTTCCGAGGAGCCCAGGATGCGGCCTGGGGCTGGGCGGAGGGGCCGGGAGGACCTCAGGCGCCGGCCAGCTTCCAGAGCTCCTGGGCCACCCGGGCGGCGCCCTTGCCGTCGACGAGGGCCATGCCGGCGCCCAGCTGCTCCTGGCGGGTCTCCTGGCCCTCCGGGGAGAGCCAATGGGCCAGGGCCTCGGCCACCACTCCCAGGTCGGCCTCAGGGCCTTCCCCCAGGTCGCAGCAGGCGCCGGCCAGGGAGAGGTCCGAGAGGATGGCCCCCTGGCGGCGGTTCTGCCCCCAGGCGGCCACGGGGATGCCCAGGCAGAGGGATTCGCAGAGCGTGATCCCGGCGGCGCACCAGACCGCGTCGAACTCCGGAAGCCGGCGCACCAGGCCCGGGATGCCCTCCAGCACGGTGCAGCCCGGGAAGGGGGCCCCCGCGAGGCCGCCCGGGGCGAGCAAGGTGCAGGCGCCCGACCAGCGGCCCTCCTCCACGAGGCGCCGCAGCACCTCGAAGGCCCGGGGCGCCAGGGCGGCCCCGTCGCTGCCGCCGAAGGTGACGAGCAGCTTGTGGGCGGAGAGCACCGCGTTGGGCTCCCGCCGGGGGCGCAGCCCCTGGGCGGCGGGGCTCACCACGGCGAACCGCGCGCCCAGCACCACCCGGCAGCCGCCGCGGCGGTCCTCGTAGGGCCGGCGCTTCTCGCCATCCACGGTCTTCACGGGGTGCTCCGGCCAGCTCGCGCCCTCCAGGAAGGGCTGGAAGAGCAGGTCCGCCGCCTCATGGGCGTCGGTGTCGTCCTCCATGAGCGCCACCTTGCGGGGGCGCAGGGCCTGGAGCTGGGGGGCGGTCGTATCCCACTGGTCCACGAGCACCACCTCGCCCTTCACCGCGGCCGGCAGGGGCGCGTCCAGCGCCTCCCCAAGGTCCACGGCGGCGCAGGGCAGGTCCTGGTCCAGGAAGGGGTGGCGGCCGGCACCCACCCGGCGGGCCCGGGCGTCGCCGCTCACGGCGATCAGGGCCGCGCCTCCGAGGGCCCGCCAGGCCTCTTCGACCGCCAGCGCCCGCGCGACATGGCCGAGGCCCAGACGCGCATCCGCGTGAACGCGAAGGATCAGCTGGGGAGACATATGCCGGGAAGTCTAGCGAAGGGACGGGAGGAAAGGGAGGCCCCGGCGGAATTGTGCCTTCGGCCGGGGGCCGGCATCCTGGGGAGCACCCCTCCCTGGAGCCTCCGTGTACGACGCCCCCCGCGCGCCCCTCGACCCCTCCGGCGGCCTGCCCCCGGCTCCCGGGGCCCGCGGCGCCAAGCTCTGCGGCATCTGGTCCCTGGTGGCGAGCGTCACTTGCGTGGGCCTGCCCATCGGCATCGTTCTGGCCATCGTCGCCCTCGTTCAGAGCGCCAAGGCCCGGCGCCTGGCCCGGGAGTATCCCGACCACTACGCGGCGCCCCCGGCCACGGGCCTGGTGCTCGGCATCATCGGCCTCGCCATGCCTGTGATCCTGGTGCCCTTCATCGGCATCGTGAGCGCCATCGCCATCCCGGCGATGCTGAGCCAGCGCGCCCGGGCCCGGGACAAGGCCGCCATGGAGACGATGATCAGCCGCACCGGCGACCTCGTGGCCAAGTACGACGCCCTGCGGGAGGCCCATACGCCTGATGCCCAGATCCCCGAGGCCCTGGAGGCCCTGCTCCAGCAGTCCGCCTCCGGACCGAATCCCTGGAACCCCGGCGCGCCCGCCTGCCGCGTCCACCTCGAGGTCGTGACGGGCCTGGACCGGGACGCGATGGAGGCGGAGGCGAAGTCCGAGGCCACGGAGCTGGGCCAGGCGGTGTGGGTGCTGGAGCTGCCGGCGCCGGATCCCTACTCCCCTGGCCTCACCAACCCCGGCTTCCTCGCTGGCGCCGTGCGGCTGCAGCAGCCCCGGGGCGAGGCGAACCCCGTCGTGAAGGTGGTCGATCTGGACTGATCAGGGATACGGATGCCCCTCCCGGAACCCCGGGCGGGGCTCGGCGGTCGCGGGGGCCTCGGCCAGGGGCCAGCCGTCCTGGAAGTAGGCCTCCTTGTAGCGGACGTAGCGGCGCCAGATGGAGGCGGTGAGCTCGCGCTGGGCGGGGGTGAGGTCCTTCTTCACCTCCGCGGGCCAGCCGGCGACGAGGGTGTGGGGTGGGGCCTGGAAGCCCTCCCGCAGCAGGCTGCCGGCGGCCACGAGGCAGCCTTCGCCGACCTCGGCGCCATCCATGATCGTCGTGCTCATGCCGACAAGGGCCCCGCGCCGGATGGTGCAGCCGTGGATCATCACGTTGTGGGCGATGCTCACCTCCTCCTCGATGAGGGTGGGGCGGCTGCCGTTGGTGACGTGGACGACGCAGGCGTCCTGCAGGTTGGTCCGGGCGCCGATGCGGATCCAGTTCACGTCGCCGCGGACGACGCAGTTGAACCAGATGGACGCGTCGTCGCCGATCTCCACGTCGCCCAGGACCAGGGCGCTGTCGGGGACGAAGACCCGGGAGCCGAGCTTCGGGACCATGCCTTGGAAGGGGCGGATCATGGGGCACCTCTCCCGCAGGGTAGCCGGGGGCGCAGGCTGGGGGCTGGGGGCTGGAGGCCGGAGCCGGCGCGGAGGGGCGTGATCCAGGTCCGGGCCGCTGCCCGTAGAATGGCCGGATGCTTGAGCAGCTCCTTCCCTCCCGACGCGGGTTCTCCGGCGAGGACCTCATCTTCGCGCTGAACGGCGAGGCCCAGAAACGGGCCGCCGCCGGCGAGGCGGTCATCAACGCCACCGTGGGCGCCCTGCTGGACGACCGCGGCAAGCTCGTGGCCCTGGAGACCGTGATGAAGGTCTGGCGGGAGCTGACGGATCCGGAGATCGCACCCTACGCGCCCATCACCGGCGACCCGGCCTTCCTCGCGGCGGTGACGGACCGCCACTGGCCCGGGCTCGGCGCGCCGAAGTCCGGCTGCGCCACCCCCGGCGGCAGCGGGGCCCTGGCGCTCTCCGTGAAGAACTTCCTCGAACCCGGCATGGCCGTGGCGACCATGGCGCCCTACTGGGGGCCCTACGACACCCTCGCCGCCGAGGGCGGCGCCTGGATCGCGCCCCTCCCCTATCCGGAGCCTGGCCGGGGCCTCGACACGACGGCCTGGGAGAAGGCCCTCGGGGACCTCATGGCCTCCCAGGGCCGGGTGCTGCTCTGGCTCAACGATCCCTGCCACAACCCCACGGGCCGCTGCCTGTCGAAGGCCGACCGCGCGGCGCTCACGGACCTCCTCCGGCGTCTGGCGACGAAGGGACCCGTCACCCTGCTGCTGGACCTCGCCTACCTGGACTACACCCGGGAGCCCGAGGCGGTCCGGGAGGCCCTGGACGACTACCGCGCCTTCGCGGAAGGGGGCGCGGGCGTGCTCGTCGGCGCGGCGCTGTCCATCTCCAAGAGCCTGACCCTCTATGGCGCCCGGGGCGGGGCCCTGGTCTTCCCCTGGACCGCCGACGCAGGCCTGCAGGCCGCCCTGGCGGTGAGCTGCCGCGGCCTCTTCTCCAACTGCCCCCGGGCGCCCCAGTCCCTGGTGGTCCGCCTCCACCTGGACGGCAAGGCCCAGGAGGCCCTCGCCGCCGAGCACCGGCACTGGTCCCAGGTGCTCGAAGCCCGGGCCCTGGCCCTGGAGACCGCCCTGAAGGCCGAGGGGCTGGACTGCCCCGCTTGGCAGGGGGGCTTCTTCGTGACCCTGCAAGTGGCGGACCCCCGAGGCGTCTGCGACCGCCTCAAGGCCCGGGGGGTCTTCGTGGTGCCCATGCCCTGGGGGCTGAGGGTGGGCATCTGCGGACTCAGGGCCGCGGACGCGCCCCGCTTCGCCCAGGCGCTCGGGGCTGCGCTCGCGGAATCCCGGTAGCCAAGGCGGCCTGACCGCGGTAGGCTGGAGGGCCGCGGGCGTATAACTCAGCGGTAGAGTGCTACCTTCACACGGTAGAAGTCCCAGGTTCGAATCCTGGTACGCCCACCAAGAGGCCCTGATCCACGCGTTCGGGGCCTTTCTCTTGTGAGAGGCCCCCCATGCCGTTCATCAACGCCACCCAGGTCCGAGCCGGGATGATCATCAACTTCGAGGGCGAGCTCTGCCGCGTCGTCAGCGTCGAGCACCAGACCCCGGGCAACCTCCCCGCGCGCGTCGTCACGAAGATGAAGCGGCTGAAGGACGGCATCAACCGGGAGAACCGCTTCGGCTCCTCCGACAAGATCGACAAGGCCAGCCTGGAGCAGCACAAGCTCGAGTTCCTCTATGAGGACGGCGACCACCTCGTCTTCATGAACAACGAGACCTACGAGCAGATCGAGGTCAGCAAGGACGCC
>DASTWQ010000246.1:0-11629 GCA_035758545.1 Holophagaceae bacterium
GACCCGGATCCGCTGGCCGTTGAGGTAGGCGCCGCCGCCGCGGACCGCCGTGAAGCAGTCCCCCCGCAGGGGGTCCAGGATGCAGGCCACCCGGCCGCCCTCGGCGTCCTCCAGGCCAATGCTCACGCACCAATGGGGGAAGCCGTGGACGAAGTTGAGGGTGCCGTCGAGCGGATCCGCCACCCAGCGCACCGCCGCGTCGCCGGAGGCGCCGGTCTCCTCCCCGAGGAAGCCGTGGTCCGGGGTCCGCGCCGCCAGCACCGCGCGGATGGCGACCTCGCTCTCCCGGTCCGCCACGCTCACGAGGTCGTGCTTGGTCTTCTCGCTGATCTGGCCCGGCTCCAGGCGGCGGAAGTGCGTCAGCAGCACCTCGCCCCCGGCCCGGGCGGCCTCCACGGCGGCGGACAGTTCGAGGTCAAGCATGGGCGGCCTCCGGCAGCAGGTCGGCGAAGACGAAGCCGTCCCGCTCGACCACCTCGCCGCGGCGAAGGGGCACGGGGCGGTCGAACATGGGCCCGTCCCAGGCGAAGGAGTGGAACTCCCCCCGCTCGCCGCAGGGGTCCACCCCCGGTGGCAGGTCCGCCAGGAGCCGGGCGTCGAAGTCCCGTCCGGCGAAGGCGGGCTCCAGGACCTTCGGATCCACGCAGGTGAGCGTGGCCTTCAGGCCCCCGGCGACCATTTCCCGGGCCAGCTCCGCCGTAGGCCGTCCCCACAGCGGGAAGAGGGGCCTCAGGCCCGTGCCGGCGAGTTTCTGGATGCGGTAGTCCCGGACATCCTCCAGGAAGAGGTCCCCGAAGGCGACCGCCTCGATGCCTTCCGCCACCGCCCGGGCGCAGGCCGCCGCCATGGCGGCCTCGTAGGCCTCGTTGGGGCAGGGCCAGGGGATCTCCACCTTCCAGAGGGGCAGCCCGGCGGCCTCCGCCTGGGCCTCCAGCAGGACCTCCCGGACCGCGTGCATGGCCACCCGGTCGAAGGCCCGGTTGATCGTCGTCAGCAGGCCCACGACCTCGACCGCCCCCTCCTGGCGGAGGGCATGCAGGGCCCAGGCCGCGTCCTTGCCGGAGGACCAGGAGAGCAGGGCGCGAGGCTTGGCCATGGCCTTAGCTTAGGGCCTCCCAAATCCTGACCAGGGGAGTAAAGTATTGGGTGCGAGGCGGACATGCCCAAGGTCATCAACATCGAGCCCACCCCGAACCCGGACGCGCTGAAGTTCATCGTCCAGGCGCCGCTGCTGAAGATGGGCACCCGCAGCTTCAAGGATTTCGCCTCCGCCGTGGGCGACCCGCTCGCCAGCGCCGTCTTCGCCCTGGGCAAGGTGACGAGCGTCTTCTACATGGACCGCTTCGTCACCGTGAACAAGGAGCAGGGCTCCGAGTGGAGCGACCTCATCGACCCCATCTGCGAGGCCATCGAGGACCTGCAGCTGGAGGAGGCCGCCGCCGGCGCCGCGGGCCCCGCCCTCAGCGGCGCGGGGGCGGACGCCAAGCTGGCGAAGATCAACGACCTGCTCGACTCCCGCATCCGCCCGGGCCTGGCCGGCGACGGCGGCGGCCTCGAGGTGGTGAGCTTCGACGGCGAGACCCTCCAGATCAGCTACCACGGCGCCTGCGGCTCCTGCCCCAGCTCCGTCAGCGGCACCCTCCGCTACATCGAGGGGCTGTTGCAAGAGGAGGTAGATCCGGGGCTCAGGGTGATTGCGTACTGAAAACAGGGGCCAGGTCCGATCCACCTAGCGGCGTCTCGCGTATCGCGAAGCGATACCGAGAGGAGGAGGTGGACCCGTCTCTTCGTGTGATCGCCTACTAGGCACGGCCGGAGCCAGGGCCTGGGAACACTAGGCGCCTCGACCTGGCAACGCCAGGGCGAGTGGAGGTGGATCCGGGGCTGAGGGTGATTGCGTACTAGGCCTTCCCAGAATCGGGACGCGGGCCGCTCGCCTATACTGGGGGGCCTGACTCCCGGAGCCGAATCTTGAGCCTGCCCTCCGAAGGCGCGCCCCGCGATCCCCACCTCAACCCGCCTTCGGGGACCTTCTCCATCGCCGGGGACGAGCATTTCACGGCGCTGAACGAGCTGCTGGACCGCGTGTCCATGGACAGCACCCAGCTCTTCGACCACTGCCTCAACCTGCTGGTGGCCCAGCTCCGGGCCCAGCGCGCCCTCATGACCCGGCTCACGGAGCTGGGCTTCGAGCCCTTCTGGTGGGCCCACGATCCCGAGGTCACCATGGGCGGCGCCCTGGAGGCGGACTGCGGCGGCCTCAGCGCCCGGGTGCTGGACCATCCCCGCCGGGCGCTGGTGATCCGCAACACCGCCGAGGACCCCCAGTGGTCCCAGGATCCCGGCTGCCGCCGCCTCGGCATCGGCGCCTTCATCGGCACGGCCCTCAAGGAGAGCGGCCAGGCCACGGGCGTCCTCTCGGTCCACTTCTCCGGGCCCCGGGCCTTCTCGAAGGGCGAACTGGCCCTGGTGAACGCGGTGGCGAACCTGTTGGGCAAGACCCTGGAGGTGGAATCCCTCCGGGCCGAGCTGCGCATGACCAAGGACGCCCTGGACCTCACCTCCGCCGTGGTGGAGGACAGCGCCCTCCAGAGCGCCGCCACGGGCCTGCCCAACGCCCGCTACCTGGACGTCTGGCTCAAGGCCAACCTCTACATGGCCCGGCGCAAGGGCGAGGGCATGGCGGTGCTGGTCTGGAAGCAGCTGAAGAGCGACGACGCCAAGGGCCTGCAGGGCCTCATGAACGCCCTGCGGGGCGAAGATCTCCTGGTGGACTTCGGCCGGGGGCTCATCCTCGCCCTCCTGCCCCGCACGGAGATGGGCGGCGTCTTCGCGATGATGGAGCGCCTGGAGCCCTGGCTGGGCAAGCGCCACATCGGGGCCACCCTCTGGAGTCCCAAGCTGGACGATCCCCAGCTCCAGCGGGCCCTGTCCCGGGCCCAGGAGGCCCTCCGGAGCGCCGAGGGCGGGCCGGGCCTCTACTGGAACCTCCTGCCCGAGGCCTGAGCCAGCCGGGGCGATCCAGTTCCTCACCCGGGATCGGATAATACCGGTGCCTTGGTGGCGAAGGACCGGGAGGTGCCCAGCGGCATTCCGGCCTGCGGGGCCTCCCAGCTGCATCCCGGCTTGTGACATCCGCGTGAAATTATCCCTTGCCCGTCTCGCGACCCACGGGGTGAAATAGGCCTCAGCTTCTCTTTTTCAAGTTGCTCCGGCCCCCCGGATCTCGTCCTTCACCCCTTGTGAAGGTTCCGCGGGACCGCTCCTGTCCAGCCCTTTCTTCCACTGGCGATGCCGCGCATCGCGTCTTCGGAGTCGTTGCATGTCCCTCCTCACTTCCCGCCTGGGCCGCACCGCGGCCCTCCTGGTGGCGATGGGCGCCGTCGCCCATGCCGCCGGCGACGGCAGCATGACCGTCACCGTCACCACCAAGTCCGGGGCTCCCCTCGCCGGGGCCAAGGTCATCGCCTCCAGTCCCACCCAGATCGGCGGCGCCCGCACCGCCGTCACCGATGCCGCCGGCCGCGCCCGCTTCCCCCGTCTGACCACCGGCACCTTCACGGTTCAGATCTCCGCGGACGGCTACCAGGCCCAGACCGTGAGCGGCGTCGAGATCCTGGTGGACCAGAACCAGGCCGTGTCCGCCAAGCTCGTGGAAGTCGGTTCCGCCAACGTCGAGGTCGTGGCCGCCCTCCCCTCGGTGGACACCACGACGGTGACCTCGGGCGTGCAGCTCACCCAGGACGACATCCAGTCCCTGCCCGTGGCCCGCACCCAGCTCGCCACCCTGGCCCTCGCCCCCGGCGTCATCTCCACCGGCGGCCCCAACGGCGGCAACCCGGCCCTCACCACTGGCCTGGACCGCGACAACTTCGGCAACCAGGGCGCCCGGAACAACACCTACATGGTGGACGGGATGGACATGACCAGCCCGGAGTCCGGCCTCTACAGCACCTCCGTCCCCCAGGAGCTGGTGGCCAACCAGGATGTCAAGACCGGCGGCATCACCGCCGAGTACAGCGCCAAGGCCGGCCTGTTCTCCAACGTCACCACGATCTCCGGCTCGAACGAGTGGCATGGCGGCATCACGGTCAGCCTCCAGGATTCCAGCTGGCCTGCGAACATCCGTCCTGGCCGGGTCCAGGTGGCGAACTATGATCTGACCGACCTGGCCGTCTGGGCGGATGGTCCGATCATCAAGGACAAGCTGTGGATCGTGGCCTCGGCCCAGGGCGTGAAGCTGAAGGCCCCCAAGATCCAGGTCGCGGACGCCTCCACCCTGACCCCCGGCGAGGTCCGTGAGGGCGTCGGCAACGATGAGAAGCGCTACTTCGCCAAGCTGACCTACGCGTTCCTCCCCGGCCACACCCTGACCGCGGAGTTCATGCGGAACCCCGGCCACTACGACAACCTGACGGATCCCACCATCGTCACCGCCCGCGGCATCAAGACCGAGACCGGCGGCAGCAACTACCTGCTGGCCTACTCCTGGCAGACCCCCTCCTTCATCCTCGACGTGAAGGCCGGTCGGCATGAGGAGGCCCTCACCCAGTCCGCGCTCTATTCCAACCTGGGCCCCCAGGTGGACATGAACACCGATCCCGCCGGTGGCGTGATCCCGGTCATCCAGCGCACCTTCGGCAACTCCGGCGCCGGCACCGGCCGCGAGTACCGCCGCGACATGATCCGCGTGGACGGCACCTTCCTCTTCGACGCCATGGGCTCCCATGCCCTCAAGGCGGGCCTCCAGTCCGGCAAGGACCAGCTGACCCAGACGATCTTCATCTCCGGCGGTGCGCAGTACAACACCCTCGGCGGGGTGGGCTCCGTCACCGGCGCTGGCCCGACCTTCGGTTACGTGGACGCCAACTACAGTGGCAACGTCCCCGGCACCGCCTCCCGCCTCCTCTCGGCCATCAACAACCAGGCCGCCTATGCGAGCGTGAAGACCGCGCTGGACACCAACTCCGACGGCACGGTCGACAACACCGAGCTGGACGCCTACCAGTTCAACGAGCTCTTCGACGCCGGCAACCCCAACGAGGGCTACCAGGGCTACCGCATCACCCTCGACAGCAAGGCGTCCTCCACGCCCAAGATGGAGTTCCGCGGCGGGTACATCCAGGACAAGTGGAACATCGGCCGCTTCACCATCAGCCCGGGCTTCCGCCTCGACCAGTACAACTTCAAGGCCGACAACGGCCAGAGCCTCTTCAAGACCTCCTACCAGTTCGCCCCCCGCGTGGGCGTGATCTGGGACGTCGAGGGCGACGGCCGCACCAAGGCCTCCGCCTACTTCGGCCGCTACATCGACCCCATCAAGCTGGACATGGTCCGCTTCACCGGCAGCCTCACCAGCTCGGTGCGCCTGGAGCAGATCCGCATCGCCAACACCTGGGTGACCGAGAACACCCGCGGCGGCTCCAAGACGGTGGACGCGGTCTTCGCCGACACCTTCAAGCTCCCCAAGACCGATGAAGTGCGCTTCGACGTGGCCCACGACTTCGGCAACGGCTGGAGCCTCGACGGCACCTACACCTACCGCAAGGACTACGACATCGTCGAGGACTGGGATCCCACCCTCTACACCGACCCCAACAACCTCGAGGCCGAGGCCCGTTCGATCTTCGGCATCGGCGGCACGGTGGGCGTCTACACCGGCCTGACTTCCGCCCAGAAGCACGCCATCGACGTCTTCCGCGGTCTGGCCCTCAGCCCGGACTACTTCTCCGGCGGCGGCTACTCCGGCGCTCAGAACATCGCCCGCATCTACGCTGGCCAGCTGAACTTCGTGCTCGCCAACCTGCCCGACGCGGCCCGCTACTACAGCGCCTTCGACGTCACCGTGGCCAAGAAGGCCACCGACCACTGGGGCGGCCTGTTCACCTACTCCCTGATCCACGCCACGGGCGATTCGCTCAGCAGCGGCGACGCGGACTTCCAGGGTGACCTGGGCCGCTTCGATCCCCGCCTGGGCTACATGAACGGCACGCTGGACGGTTCCATCGACTGGCAGGCCAAGATGTTCGTCTACTACAAGTGGGACATGGGCCTCCAGCTCGGCGTCACCGCCAGCGCGAACTCCGGCTACCACTACAGCGACAGCAAGCTGCTGAGCCGCCGCGTCCTGCTCGCCTGGCCGACGGATCCCGCTGCGGTCGACACCAACCTGATGGGCAAGAACCGCACGCCCCAGACCAACCAGATCGACGTCCATGCCGAGTACTCCCACGCGCTGTACGGGCAGGTCAAGGGCAGCGTCTTCCTGGATGTCTTCAACTTCCTGAACTCCCAGCAGGCCACCAACCTGGCGGAGGGCACCAACATCCGCGGCACCTACGCCGCGAACCAGCCCTACGCCTACCAGCTGCCCCGCCACATCCAGCTGGGCTTCCGCGTGACCTTCTGATCGCGGCCTGAACACAAGCACCTTAGCCGGCGGCACGGGGCGACCCGTGCCGCCGGTGCGTTTGGGGGCAGGAGGTGAGAGCACCAGAGGCCGAACCAGAGCAGTGTCCTTGGATGTTGCACTGCCTACCCAACGTCGACTGGCGCGAGCCGAGGATCTTCCTTTACAGTGGAGGTTTCTTTCCGGACTCCAGCATGCTCCGTCGCCTCTCCGTCCTCGCGCTTCTGCTGAGCCCTGTCCTCCTGTCAGGGCAGACGGTGTTCCGCCTGAAATCTCCGCTGCAGGTGCCCGGCAGTGCCTCGGGGGTCTCCGTGGACGACGCGACCGGCGCCATGACCCTCCGGGTTCCGGTGGCGACCTTGCCGGGGGAGCTTCCGATTCCCCTGGTGGTCCGCCTGAACGGCAGCCATCAGGTCATCCAGTGGACGGAAGGGACCTACAGCCGGACCTACGGGGACCCCACCTGGGTGCCCACGGCGGCCCTCTCGGAAGATCGCCCCGCCTGGGGCGCGGTGCACTTCGGGTACATCAATCCCGGCGCGGACTACCTGCTCACGCCCTACGGCACACATGGATATTGGCAGGATGAAGGCGCGCTGGTGCTGGAGGATGGCCGGGCCTACGGGGACGGCGACTGGTCCTCCTGGTCCACCTACAACAGCGCGAACACCTTCACCCTGGCGGCGGATTTCGGGTTCACGAACCCCGCGACCTCCGCGCTGCAGGTGACGGTGGATGGCGCCATCGTCAAGTACAACGCCACCGCCGATCAGCTGGGCAGCTGGGCCACCAAGCTGACGGGCCGCATCTCCGGCTTCACCACCCAGACCACTTACTGCATCGTGATGGACCGGGCCAAGGCCCGGGTCTTCGCCTACCTGCAGGAACTCAACACCTGGGCCCCGGTGCTGTGGGTGGACCGTTTCGGCCACTCGGCCACCTTCACCTGGACCCGTCAGACCGCGGGCCTGCCCTCGGGTGTGACCTCGGTGTGCACCGTCGTCGCCGATAACCGCCGGCCCGGCGCCAGCGCCGCCCGGGCGATCCAGATGCAGTGGGCCACCTACGCGCCGGACACGGTGGCGCACCCGCTGCTGCGGGCGGATTTCGTGGGCGTCGACCTCCCCTCCCTGGAGGTGGACGGCTACACCGGGTTCTCCGCCCTGCGTCCGAACGGGATGAACCCGCCCCAGGACAACGGCGCGGGCATGATCTACCAGAAGCTCCCCGAGTCCAGCCCCCGCGCCGCTGGCTTCGCCGCGCGCCCGACGACGATCTCGGTAGGGGACCGGGCCAATCTTCCCGATCCGACTTGGGCGATCCTCCCGGTGCCATCGGCCCAGCCCAACGCCCCCACCCTGAACACCCTCACCTGGCAGGTGGCCTGGGACGCCAACCACGCGGCGCCCCTCCAGGTCACCGATCCGGCCCAGCTGGTGACCCAGGTGACCAGCAGCATCGACAACCCCCTTGCCTCTGACGACACCCTGTACGGGGATGCGATGTTCCGGGGCGAATACATCTTCGCCTGGCGGGGTGATGCCCTCACTGCCACCGGCCCGAGTGGGTCCGGCCACACGGTGGGCCACAAGGTCACCTGGTCCCGGACCTTCCCGACCACCACCTCCGGTGCCGGCGCGAACTTCACTGTCATCAAGAAGGACTGGTTCCTCACGGATGGCGTGGGGCAGAGCCAGCGGACCTGGACCCTCAACTTCGGCCCGGCCACCCAGCCCCAGGCCTACGGCAACGCGGCCCTCGCCGCCGTCTCCCTGGCCGACCTGCAGGGCAAGACCTGGCTGTCGGTGACCAATACCCTCGCTGGCACTGGTCTGAACAACACCGGGACCCTGGCCACGGGCCAGGTGGTCACCCGGGACGGGGAACCCGCCTTCCGCACCCTCACCCAGATGGATCCGAAGGGCCTCCGTCCCACCGGCATCGAGCAGCAGGTGGCCTATGCGGCGATCCGCCGGGTCACCTACACCTACGCCGATTACCTGGACAAGCTCGACAACCAGAGCGTTTCCGAGGTGGTCACCCAGGACATCCCGCCCGGCAAGAATCCGCTGTCTCCCAGCCGCGTCCAGGATTTCGAGTACGGCAACATCGACATCTTAGGCCAAACCCAGATCCTCGAGCTCACCAAGGTCACCCAGAAGGGGACCAGCCAGGGGGACAGCGGGGCCTACCTTGGCGTCGCCCTGGCCTACGACGCGGAGGGCCGGCGGATCTCCGAGCACCCCCTCGCGAGCTTCGTGGCCGGGTCCGACGCGGGCACCGGGGTGCCCCTGACCTCCATCACCTACGACAGCAACGGCTGGCCCCAGATCCAGCGCATGAGCGCCGCGTCCCCGAGCCTCCAGCTGACCACCCAGGTCCTGAGCCGGGATTCCTCCGGGCGTCCGCTCCAGGTCCAGGACGCGAAGGGCGTGGTGACCACCTACGGCTACGACCTGCTGGGGCGCCTCGTCTCCCAGTCGACCCCGGGCCAGGCCCCCCTCACGGTCACCTACAGCGGCGACCAGCGCACGGTGATCACCGCCCAGGCCGGCCGGGTGGCCACCGAGGAGCGGGATGCTCTGGGGCGTCCCGTGCGGCTCACCCGCCCCGATGGGACCGTGGTCACCTTCGCTTACGACGCCTGCGGGCGCCTGATCCAGCGGGTGACCCTGCCGGCGGTCCAGGACGGCAGCCATCCCCCCCGCACCGCCACCTGGTCCTACGATCCCCTGGACCGTCCCGTCTCCGAGACCGGGGAGGACGGCGTCACCGTGACCACCGCCTACAGCGTGGACAGCACCGGCTACAACTGGGTGACCACCGCGGTGAACACCGCCACGGGCCTCACCAGCGTGCAGACCCGCAACGGCCTCGGCCAGGTCCTCGCCACCCAGGTGAAGCAGGGCAGCACCCTCCTCAAGTCCAGCACCTACGCCTATGACGGCCACGGCCATCTGACGCAGGTGCAGGAGACGGACCCTGCCGGGGCGGGGACGACCCAGACCCGCAGCTTCACCTACGACGGCCTGGACCTGCTCACCACCAAGACGGAGCCCGAGACCGGCATCCAGACTTTCTCGGGCTTCAACGTCTTCGGCCGGGCCACCCAGGTGAGCGACGGGGTCCGCACCCGCACCCTGACCTATGACGGCCTCGGCCGCCTGACGGCCGTGAGCGCCGGGTCCGAGTCCCTGAGCTACACCTTCACCGGCCCCCTCCTGACCCAGGCCAGCACCGTCTCCGGCGGCCAGACCCTGACCCAGGCCTACACCTACGGCCCCGCCACCGCGGGGGCGCCCCTGGTGTCCGAGACGACCCAGACTCCGGATTTCGCGGCGACCATCCAGTACGCCTACGCCGCCGATGGGGCCCTGCATACCCTCACCTATCCCAGCGGCCGCGTGGTGAGCTACGGCTACGATGCCCTGGGCCGGGTGACCTCCGTGAGCCAGACCGCCCCCGGGGGCGGGTCCGGCGGCACCGTCGCCACCGTGGCCTACGATCCCGCCTGGGGCATGGAATCCGCCCTCCAGTTCGCCTCCGGCGCCTCCAGCCAGTGGACCACGGAGGCGGACGGCATCCACCTGAAGCAGTGGAGCATCCAGCTGCCGAACGGCACCAAGCTGGACGGCGACCGGCTCTACGCCTACGACAGCTCCAAGGACCACCTCAGCCAGGCCGGCGAGTGGGCCCTCACCCATGACTCCCGGGGCCGCCTCACCGGCGCCTCGGCGCCCGCCCTGGGAGCCTACGGCGCCACCTACGGCTACGACGCCTTCGACAACAACACCAGCGCGGCCCTGAGCGGCAGCACGCCGCCCCAGGCCATCGGCTTCACCTTCGGCGCGCTGCCCACCAACCGGACCCCGGCGACCACCACCGGCGGTTCCGCCACGGGCTGGATCTACGACGCCGCGGGGGAGGCGACCAACGTTGGCGCCAGCGTCGGGGCGACACCCCAGACGGGCCTGGTCTGGGACGGCCTCGGCCGTCTGAGCCAGGTCAACGCCCCCGGCCTGACGGAGGTGGAGGGCTACGCCCCCTCCGGCCTGCGGGTGCGGCGGGATGACAGCGTCGCCGGCCTCTCCCGGCGCTACGCCTACACCACCGGCGGCCTGCTGCTGGGCGAGTACGTCCCCGCCGCCGGCGGCTTCGCCTGGAACCGGGACGTGATCTACCTGGGCAGCGAAGCCATCGCCGAGGTGGATGGCGCCGGTGTCCACGAGCTTCACAGCGACCACCTGGGCACCCCGCGGCTCATCACCGGCCCCGCCAGCGGCGCCCCCGCGGTGGAGGGCCGCCAGGTCTACGGCCCCTACGGCGAGACCTTCCCGGCCATGGACAGCGGCTACCAGCCCCTCACCGGCTACACCGGCCACCTCCAGACCGACCCCACCGGCCTGATCTACATGCGCGGCCGCTTCTACACCCCGATCTGGCACCGGTTCGTGAACTCGGACCAGGGGGCCGATTCCTCGACGTACAACCAGATGGCGTATGTGGGGGGGGGGCCGTTCCTCAATTTCGATCCTAGTGGGATGGTGAAGGTAAAGTCCGGAGCTATTGGTTATTATGATGGTGGATATGTAATATGCTCTGATCCAAATGGCTGCGATACCGATACTCCGGCGAGTGGTTGGGAGGGATATGCCTCAGTGACTATTTCTGTATCGGGATCAGGAGGGGGCCCATTCATTCCAGTGCCGGGTGGTTGGCCTGATCAGAGTGGTCCGTGGAGCGGTCCATGGAATCATCCCGCTAGCGGTGTTAGTGGAAGTCCAGCAGGAGCTCTCTCTCCAGAGCCCAGGTGTTCAAACCTTGAGAATGCAAGTACCGCCCTCGGCGCAATTAGTATCACAGCAGATACAATGCATTATGGTGGTGAAGCTGCTCGAGACCTCTTAGGCGCTTCAGGCAATCTGGCTAAGGATTTGAATATAGTTTCAGAGGTTGGACATACTGCCGGCCCGTACGCAGGTGGACTCGGAATTCTAGTCGAAGGAGTTCAGACTTGGCAGGATCCCCACGAGCATTCAGTCGGTAGATTAGCCCTAGATACTGCTGTTTTTGCAGCTGCATTTACGGAAGTTGGTGCACTTCCAGCTGCCGCTTATTTTGCAGCGGAATTCGTATGGGATCATGGTTTTGGGAAGTATGTAGACTATGGTGTTTATATGCAAGGTAAAAATGATTTGGCGCAGCAGGGAGGGGGCGAGG
>DASTWQ010000009.1:0-20070 GCA_035758545.1 Holophagaceae bacterium
GGTCTCCACCTGGGCCCGGAGCAGGTCCGCAGTGTCGCCGGCGCCGGATTCCAGCCGGGCCTGGGCCGTGGAGGAGACCTGCTCCCAGAGCTTCGTCTGGGCCCCCAGCAGGGCCGCCTGCCCCCGGACCCGGAGCAGGTCCACGTAGGCCCGCTCCACCGAGGCCACCAGGTCGAGGCGGATGCGGTCCAGGGCCGCCGCCTCCGCCGCGACGCCCGCCTCGGCGATGCCTTCCCGGAGCTTGCGCTTGCCGGGGTAGGGGAAGCTCTGGCTCACCCCGATCTCGCCGAAGGCGGCCATGGCGGTTCCGTAGGTCAACTTCCGGAACCCCTCGTTGCGGTAGCCGAGGGTGACCATGGGGTCGGGGAGCGCCCCGGCCTGGGGCACCTTGGTCCGCTCGGCGGCCAGGGAGGCCTGGGCCGCCTTGAGTCGCGGGTTGGCCGCCAGCGCCTCCTGGACCAGGGAAGCGAGCGGGGCATCAGGTGGAAGGGGGGCCTGGGCCCCCAGCGCGCCTGCCACGAGGAGCGCCGGGGCCAGGCGCGGCACGGCGCGCATGGGGACTCCGGAATCGAGAAGGAGGGAACGCGATGCAGCGTTCCGGTCTCAGATCCGGAAGACCCTCAGGAGGGCTTGGCGGGCTCCGGGATCCGGAGGGCCTGCTTCCCGCGGCAGCGCCGCCAGGATCTGCGCCCCCTTGGGGCCGGCCTGCCCGTGCGGGAGGTCCGCGGGCAGCGGCGAGGGCTCCACGGGGCGGGCCGCTTCGGCCTCGATGGCCGTTCGGGCCTCGGTGGCCGGGGCGACGGGGCTGAGGCACGGCCCGGGCTGGGAGGGGGGCGCCGGACACCTGGGCGGGCAGCTGGGCATCCCGGCGCACCCCGCGCAGCAGGCCTTCGCGGCCACCGGCGCCCCACCCGCCTGGAACGGCAGGAAGGTCAGCAGGAGGGCGAAGCTCGCCAGCAGAAGGCGCCGCATGGTGAGGAGCATACCCCCGCCCGGGACGGACCCCAAGCCCCCCAGGCGCCGCTCAGGACCCTCGCCGCTGGGGATTCTCATCCCGTCAGCCCCCAGACAAAAAGCGCGACCTTGCGGTCGCGCCAGCTTGGTAGGGCTAACGGGATTCGAACCCGTGTTACCGCCGTGAAAGGGCGGTGTCCTGACCCCTAGACGATAGCCCCTCGGGTGTTCCGCCTGCGGTGGTGGGTCCGGCGGGACTCGAACCCGCGACCAATGGCTTAAAAGGCCACTGCTCTACCGACTGAGCTACAGACCCTCGCCGCATGCGGCAGGTCTCCCAGTCTGAGGGAGGAAGGGGCCGCGATCAAGCCATGGTCTCCGGCGGGCAGGGGCTCAGCCGGATGGCGGTGGCCTTCACCAGCGCGGTGACCGACTGGCCGCCCTCCAGGCGCAGGTCCTCGCAGGCCCAGGCGGTGACGAGGGCCTCCAAGGGAAAGCCGGCGTCCAGCCGCAGGCGGACGAGGGGGCCTTCGGGTTCCAAGGCGAGGATGCGGGCGGCCAGGCGGTTGCGGGCGGCGGCGTGGGGCGGCAGCTCCCGCTCCACCGCCACGCCCTCGGGGCGGAGGATGGCGTGGGCCGTCTCTCCGAGGCCGCCGGGATCCGGGGCCCAGAGTTCCGCCGCGCCCGCGCGCACCTGCACGAGGCCGTGAGCCCGCGCGAGCACACGCACCCGGAGCACCGTGCCCGGTTCCACGAGGCCCGGCGCGGCGGGGCGGCTGAAGACCACCTCCGGCGCGCCCCGCTGGACGATGCGGCCCCGGTCCATGAGCAGCACCTCGTCCGCCAGGGCCAGGGCCTCCTCCCGGGCGTGGGTGACGAGGAGGGCCGGCGTGCCCGTGGCCTGCAGGGCTTCCCGGAGCCGGGAGCGGAGGGCCTCACGGCCCGCCTGGTCGAGGGAGGCGAAGGGCTCGTCCAGCAGCAGGAGCCGGGGCCGGGGCGCCAGGGCCCGGGCCAGGGCCACCCGCTGGCGCTGGCCGCCCGACAGCTCCGACGGCCAGCGGCGGGCCAGATCCGCCAGACCCACCAGCTCCAGCAGCTCGGCGATGCGGGCTGCGCGGGCCCGCCGGTCCAGGCGCGGCAGGCCGAAGCCCACGTTGGCGTCCACCCGCAGGTGGGGGAAGAGGCTGGGCTGCTGGGCGAGGAGGCCCACCCCGCGGCGGTGGGCGGGCAGGCGCCGCGGGCCGTCGGACCAGAGCTCCTCCCCGGCGGCGATGCGGCCTTCCTGGAGGGGATCCAGTCCCGCGAGGGCTCGCAGGACCGTCGTCTTTCCGCAGCCGCTGGGGCCGAAGAGCACCGTGAGGCAAGGCCGGCCCAAGGGGATCGTGAAGTCCGCCCGGATCTCGGGGCCGCCCGGGTGTCGGCGGGTGAAGGCCGCTAGAAGCTCCACGGCGCCTCCGGCCCCCGCTGCCCCGCGCGTTTCAGGAGGGACAGCCCCAGAAGCAGCAGGAAGGCCAGCGCCAGGAGCACCAAGGAGGTCCGCCCCGCAGCCTGGAGGTCCAGGGCCTGCACCTGGTCGAAGACGGCGATGGACGCGGTACGGGTGCGGCCCGGCAGGTCGCCGCCCACCATGAGCACCACGCCGAACTCCCCGAGGGTGTGGGCGAAGCTGAGCACCGCGCCGGCGGCGAGGCCGCGCCAGGCGAGGGGCAGGGCCACCCGGAAGAGGCGCGACACGGGTCCGGCGCCGAGGGTGGCGGCGGCCTCCAGGTATCCGGCCTCCACGCCCGCGAGGGCCGTCGCCAGGGGCTGGACGAAGAAGGGCAGGTTGAGGATCGCCGAGGCCAGCAGGAGCCCGCTGAAGGAGAAGGCGAGGCCCTGGCCCGTGAGGGCCGTCCAGGCCCTGCCGAGGGGGCTCCCAGGGCCCATGGCCACCAGCAGGTAGAAGCCCAGCACCGTCGGCGGCAGCACCAGCGGCGTCATCAGCAGCGCCTCCAGGGCGGCCTTGCCGCGGAAGCGGCCGTAGGCCATCCCCGCCGCGAGGAGGATCGCCACGGGCGCCAGCACGGTCACGGTGCAAGCCCCGAGGGCCAGGCTGAGACGCAGCGCGCCCCAGTCCATCAGGGCGGCCCGAAGCCGTGGCGCTGCAGGATCGCGCGGCCCTCGGGCCCGCGGAGGAAGGCCGCGAAGGCCTCCGCCAGGGCCGGCGCCGAGCCGCCCTTCAGCAGGACGCCCCCCTGGAGCAGGGGCGGATGGAGGGTCTCCGGCACGGTCCAGGCGCGGCCCCTCGCCTGCAGGTCCGGGTGGGCCGCCTCGGAGGCGGCGATGAAGCCGGCGTCCGCGGCGCCGGCCTGGAGGTATTGGGCCGTCTGGGCGATGTTGCCGCCGAAGACCAGCCTCGGCTGGAGGGCCTCCCAGAGCCCTTCATGGCGCAGGGCGGCCTCCGCCGCGGCGCCGTAGGGGGCGAGCTTCGGGTTGGCCAGGGCAATGCGCGCGAGGCGGGCGTCCCTCAGGACGGCCAGGCCCTGCGCGGGATCCAGGCCCAGGTCCCGCCGGATCCACAGTACGAGGCGGCCCACGGCGAAGGGGAAGACCGGGCCCCGGCCGTGGCCGTTGGCGGCGGCCTTGGCCGGGTAGTCCAGGTCCGCGGCGAGGAAGAGGTCGAAGGGCGCGCCCTGCTGGATCTGCGCCGTGAGGCTGCCGCTGGCGCCGAAGCTCACCTGCACCGAGGCGCCGGGGTGCGCGGCCTCGAACCTTCCCACCGCCTCGCCCAGGGCCGGCTGCAGGCTCGCGGCGGCGGCGACCCTCAGGACCTGGGCGGAAGCGGCGAGGCCGGCGCCCAGGAGCAGCGCGGCGCGGAGGAGTCTCAAGGCGGAGGCCATCCGCCGATGATACTCAGCCGGGGCTCAGCGGCGGGGCGCGGCGTTCCCCGGGGAACGCTTCAGATCAGCTCGGCGAGGAAGGTGCCGGGGTAGATGCAGCCCTCGACCCGATCCGGTCCTGTGCTCAGGTAGGCGATGGGCGTCTCGATGGCCTCGGCCAGGGCGTCCAGGTAGGCCTGGGCTTCCGCCGGCAGCTGGTCGTGGCGGGTGACGCCGCGGGTGCTGGCCCAGCCCTTGAATCGCTTGATCTCGGGCTTCAGCTCCGCCCACTCCTGGGGGCAGGCGGGCAGGGCCGAGGTGAGGCGGCCCTCGCCGTCCCGGTAGCCGACCACGAGCCCGACCTCCTCCAGGCCGTCGAGGACATCCAGCTTCATGATGGCGACGCCGTCCACGCCGTTGGTGCGGCAGGCATGGGCGGTGATGGGGGCGTCGAACCAGCCGCAGCGGCGGGGTCGGCCCGTGGTGGTGCCGAACTCGCGGCCCACCTCGCGGATGCGGTCGCCGGTGGCATCCAGTAGCTCCGAGGGCATGGGGCCGGAGCCCACCCGGGTGGTGTAGGCCTTGGCGATGCCCAGCACCCGGTCCAGGGCCTTCGGCGGCATGCCGGTGCCGGTGAAGAGGCCGCCCAGGGAGCAGTTGGAGCTGGTCACGTAGGGATAGGTGCCGTGGTCGATGTCCAGCAGGGTCGCCTGGGCGCCTTCGAAGAGGATGGGCTCGCGCTTCTCCCAGGCCTTCATGAGGTGGCCCTGTGTGTCACCGATCACATCCAGGAGCGGCGCGGCGGTCTCCAGCAGCCCGGTGACGATGGACTCGAGGGAGGGCAGGTCCTTGGCGGCGTCGCCGATGCGGAGGCGCACCTCGTCGTAGCCGGGCCGGACCCGCTCGATGAGGATCTCCGGGTGCTTGAGGTCGCCCAGGCGCACGCCCATGCGGGCGACCTTCATCTCGTAGCAGGGCCCGATGCCGCGGCCCGTGGTGCCGATCTTGCCGGCGGCCCCCAGGGCCGCGCGCTCCTCCCGCCAGAGGTCGAGGGCGATGTGGTGGGGCAGGATGACATGGGCCTTCTGGCTCATCATCAGGCGGCCCATCACGTCGTAGCCCCGGGCGGCGAGGCGGTCCAGCTCCTGGCGGAAGACCTCCAGGTTCAGCACGACGCCGCTCCCGACCACGAGGAAGCAACCCCTGTTCAGGGCGCCGCTGGGCACCTGGTGCAGGGCGATGGCCTGGCCGTCCACGACGACGGTGTGACCCGCGTTGTTGCCGCCCTGGAACCGGACCGCATGGCGGTAGCGGGAGGCGAGCAGGTCCACGACCTTGCCCTTGCCTTCGTCGCCCCATTGGAGGCCCAGGATCGCCAGGTTCGGAGTGGCTTGGCTCATGGCTCGCTCCAAGCCGTCCAGTCTACCGGCCCCCGCTAGGAAATCCCAGCGGAATCGCGGGAAATCCTGCTGGGAGGGACTTCCCGAAGGCGTTACCCTTGGGTTCCCACTCCGGAACCCTTCCCGGCTCCGGCGCAGGAAACCCCTAAGGGTGTCCCTTGTTCGAGAAATTCACCGAAAAAGCCCGCCGCGTCATGTTCTTCGCCCGCTACGAGGCGAGCCAGTTCGGCGCGGACAGCATCGGCAGCGGCCATCTGCTGCTGGGGCTCCTGCGGGAGTCCGAGAAGACCTCCACCCAGCTCCTGGAGCGGATGGGCGTCCAGACCAGCGCCCTTCGGGAGCGCGTGGTGGCGGCCCTGACCCCCAAGGACCACAAGGTCACCCCCTCCTCCACCTCCATCGACATCCCCATGGAGGAGGAGGTCAAGCGCATCCTCCAGCACGCCACCACCGAGAGCGGCAAGCTGAACCACAAGCACGTGGGCGCCGAGCACCTGCTCCTGGGCATGCTCAAGGAGGACCAGGGCCTGGCCGGGCGCCTCCTGAGGGAGGCCGGGGCCGACCTCATCGCCGCCAAGGAGATCCTCCTGGAGGCGACCAAGGAGGAGAAGATCGCGAAGAAGAAGAAGGAGCACCCGCTCCTGTCCGAGTTCGCGCGCAACCTCTCGGAGATGGCCGAGCGCGGCATCTTCGACAACCTCATCGGCCGGGACCTGGAGATCGAGCGGATCATCCAGATCCTCAGCCGGCGCCGGAAGAACAACCCGATCCTCCTGGGCGAGGCCGGCGTGGGCAAGACCGCCATCGTGGAGGGCCTGGCCCAGAAGATCTTCGAGGGCGCCGTCCCCCCGAGCCTCTCGGACAAGCGGATCTACGCCCTGGACCTGAGCCTCGTGGTGGCGGGCACCAAGTACCGCGGCCAGTTCGAGGAGC
The DNA here is from genome assembly GCA_035758545.1 of Holophagaceae bacterium. Taxonomy (GTDB): domain Bacteria; phylum Acidobacteriota; class Holophagae; order Holophagales; family Holophagaceae; genus JAFDVN01. Next base: position 6,146 of record DASTWQ010000009.1, read on the forward strand.
GGCTCAAAAGCATCATCGCCGAGGCGAGCAAGGACCCCTCCGTGGTCCTCTTCATCGACGAGATCCACAGCCTCATCGGCACCGGCGCCGCCGAAGGCAGCCTGGACGCCGCCAACATCCTGAAGCCGGCCCTCAGCCGGGGCGAGATCCAGTGCATCGGCGCGACGACGCACAAGGAGTACGCCAAGTACATCGACAAGGACCGCAGCCTCGTCCGCCGCTTCCAGCCCGTCACGGTGAACCCTCCGGACGAGGCGGAGAGCATGCGCATCCTGGAGGGCATCCGCCCCCGGTACGAGCTGTTCCACCGGGTGAAGTACCCCTTGAAGACCGTGGAGTCCTCGGTCTACCTGTCCAACCGCTACATCACGGACCGCTTCCTGCCCGACAAGGCCATCGACCTGCTGGACGAGGCGGGCGCCCGCGTGAAGCTGCGCCTGGGCAACGGCGGGGGCGAGGCCCTGAAGGCGGAGGAGGAGCTCCACCGCGTCGTGAACGAGATGAACGAGGCCGTGCTGGCCCGGGACTTCGAGCGGGCCGTGCTGCTCCGCCAGAAGGAGGTCCAGCTCCGGGAGGAGGTCCAGCAGAAGCGCGGCGAGCTGAGCGAGGAGGACTACGCCAGCTTCCCCGAGGTCACCGAGGAGGACATCGAGGAGGTGGTCTCCTCCTGGACCGGGATCCCCGTGAAGGCCCTCAAGAGCGAGGAGAAGCAGAACCTCGCCCATATGGAGGAGAAGCTCGACGAGCGCGTCATCGGCCAGAAGGAGGCCGTCTCCGCCGTCAGCCGCGCCGTCCGCCGCGCCCGCACGGGGCTCAAGAACCCCAACCGCCCCATGGGCTCCTTCCTCTTCCTGGGCCCCACCGGCGTCGGCAAGACCGAGCTGGCGAAGACCCTGGCGGCTTTCCTGTTCGGGGACCCGAAGAAGATGATCCGCTTCGACATGAGCGAATTCATGGAGAAGCACGAGGTCTCCAAGCTGCTCGGGGCCCCTCCGGGGTACGTGGGCTACGAGGAGGGCGGCATGCTCACCGACCGGGTGCGCCGCAACCCCTACTGCGTGCTCCTGCTCGACGAGATCGAGAAGGCCCACCCTGATCTGGTGAACATCCTCCTGCAGATCTTCGACGACGGGCAGGCCAGCGACGCCTTCGGCAACCAGGTGGACTTCAAGAACACCATCATCATCATGACCTCCAACGTGGGCAGCCGGGAGCTGCTCAACGAGAAGAACCTCGGCTTCGGCGACCAGGCCGGCAAGCTCGACGCGAAGAGCGGCGAGGCCATGAAGGTGCTCCGCCGCAGCTTCCCGCCGGAGTTCCTGAACCGCATCGACGAGATCGTGGTCTTCAACCGCCTCGGCGACGATGAGCTGAAGAAGATCGTCGGGCTCCTCGTCCAGGACCTCAACGCCACCCTCGCCAAGCACCACCTCTCCGTGGCCCTCTCGGACGCGGCCGTGGAGTGGCTGGTGAAGACCACGCTGCGGGACCGCGCCTACGGCGCCCGCCCGCTGCGCCGCGCCATCCAGCGCAACATCGAGGATCCCCTCGCGGAGCTGATGGTCGGCCGGGATGACCTCCCGGGCGGCGTCGTCACCTTCGACCTTTCCGACGACAAGCTCGTGCCGACCCTCCAGGAAGCGGCCGAAGGACAACTGGCGGGAGCCAAAGCATGACGGATGGAGGTTGGCGGATGAACCGGACTCTGCGCCCGGGCCGAGGAGCCCTGCTCGCGCTCCTGGCCGCCTCGGCGCCAGTCGCCCTGAAGGCCCAGGACGCCGAGCCCATCACCAAGGTCGAAGTGGTGGGCGCCATCCGCCAGACGCCCCAGACCGTGGCCTTCCGCGCGGGCGTCAAGGCCGGCGACGACGCCCGGAGCCTCGACTACTCCGCCATCGTCCAGCGCCTCTGGGACAGCGGCGCCTTCGATGACGTGAAGCTCGAGCTGGTGCCGGAGGGCGATGGCCAGAAGCTGGTGATCCGGGTGGTGGAGCGGCCGGTGGTCAAGGAGGTCGACTACCGCGGCGGCACCGAGGTGGGCGTCTCCAACCTCAAGGACAAGATCAAGGACAAGGGCCTCACCATCAAGCCGGACGGGGTCTACGATCCGGAGGCCGCCCGCAAGGTGAAGGACCAGATCGTCGACGTCTGCCAGGAGAAGGGCTTCCGCACCCCCGAGGTGACCGTGAAGCTGGAGCCCATGGGGCCCGGCGTGGCCCGGCTCGTCTTCGACATCAAGGAGGGCGGCAAGACCCACATCTACGGCGTGGATTTCACCGGGAACAAGGTCCTCTCCGAAGGCACGCTGGAGAAGGCCATGAAGAAGACGCGCCGGCACTGGGCGCTCTCGATCTTCACGACCCACGACCTCCTCGTTCAGAAGAACCTCGAGGATGACCTCGAGAACGTCAAGAAGGCCTACTGGCGGCAGGGCTACAAGGACGTCTTCGTCGGCGAGCCCACCATCGTCATCAAGGACTTCACTACCGAGAAGCAGAAGGCGAAGAACCTCAAGCTGATCTCCGAGGGCAAGTCCGCCAAGTACGACCTCCGGGCGACGATGACCATCCCGGTGATCGAGGGTGACCAGTTCTTCGAGGGCCACTTCAACGTCGAGGGCAACCACCTCTACGGCACCGACTTCTATCGCCTCAAGTACGCCGAGCAGAAGCGGGACAACCGATCGTTCCTCAAGAAGGTCTTCGGGATCAAACCTTCCCTGGCGGAGCCCTCCAAGCCCACGCCCTTCGACCTCGACGCCCTGGACGCGGGCATCGACAAGGTCAAGGAGGCCTACAGCGACCGCAGCTACATCCTCTTCCACGCGGAGAAGGACCTCTCCGTCCGGGAGGAGGGCGGCCGCAAGTACGTCGACACCACCCTGAAGGCCGACGAGGGCGAGCCCTACACCGTCCGGTCCATCGAGTTCAGGGGGAACACCACCACGAAGGACAAGGTGCTTCGCCGGTCCATGCTTCTGTCCGAGGGTGGCCCCTTCTCGGTCGCCATGTTCAAGGACTCCATGCTGCGCCTCAGTCAGCTCGGATTCTTCGACGTGAAGGAGCAGGATCCGAAGGTGGATCTCGTCCCCGGCAAGCCCCAGGTGGACCTGACGATCCTCGGCACCGAGTCTGGCGTGAACGAGGTGCTCTTCCAGGGCGGCTACGGCCAGCTTTTCGGGTTCTCCCTGGGCGCCAGCTTCAGCACCCGGAACCTCGGCGGCGGCGGCGAGACCCTCTCCCTCAGCTACACCGGCGGCGCCTTCCAGCGGAATCTCTCGGTCTCCTACACCGAGCCTTACGTGCTGGACCTGCCCTACTCTCTCTCGACCTCCTTCAGCAACGGGTCCGTGGACTACGACGCCTCCCGCGTTGGCATCGAGAACGCCTACAAGCAGTTCTCCCGCTCCATCGGCATCGGCATGGGCGCCTACCTGAGCAACTGGTTCCGGGGCAAGACCTGGGCGAACTTCACCACCGTGAGCCTCGGCTACTCCTTCCGCCTCATCCGCATTGAGGGCGGGCGGAACTACTACTTCCGGAACATCGACAACGAGGTCACCTCCTCGGTCAGCACGGGCATCTCCTACAACACCGTGGACCACCCCTACAAGCCGACCCGAGGCACCCAGGTCTCCCTCAGCTTCGAATACGGGGGCTGGCAGTTCGGCGGGGACAGGCCCTTCCTCCGGACGACGGTGGATCTCGCGAAGTACTACACCGCCGCCGAGCGGAACATCTTCGCGGCCCACCTGAGCTACGGCTATCTCCGCAACCTCAGCGACGAGGCCCTGCTGCCCTTCGAGCTCTACCGGCCCGGCGGCGAGAACAGCATCCGCGGGTACCAGTACGGCCAGGTCGGCAGCGTCCTGTTCGACAACCTGGGTCAGCCCGTTGTGGTGGGCGGCAACAAGCAGCTGATCCTGAACTTCGAATACCAGTTCAAGATCGCGGACCAGTTCCGGACGGTGCTCTTCTACGACGCCGGCAACGCCTGGGGCCCCGGCACCCGGATCTTCGACACGGAGCCGGTCACCTACACCCTCAACGGGCAGCGGGTCACCTACCGGAACCCCGACCTGCTGAAGAGCTTCGGCGTCGAGCTGCGGTTCTTCCTGCCCATCAGCCCTGCGCCGCTGCGCCTCATCTGGTCCCACAAGGTGAATCCCTACCCCTTCGACCCCAACGGCCGGAACGACTTCCAGTTCAGCATCGGCACCACCTTCTGACCCGCCCCCGAACCTTTCCAGGAGCTCCCATGCGCCGCATCCTCTTCGCCGCCGCCCTCGCGGCCGCCCTCCCCGCCGCCGCCCAGCAGGCCGCCGCCCAGCCGATCATCGACAAGTTCGCCGTGCTCGTCCCCCAGCGGGTCATCGAGCAGAGCGGCCACTGCCGCAAGCTCTTCTCGGGCCTCGCCCTGGAGCGCAAGCAGTGGGAGGACAAGCTCCAGGCCAAGCAGCAGGAGGGCCAGCGCCTCCAGCAGCAGCTCCAGGCCAGCGGCCTCTCCGACGAGGGCAAGGAGAAGCTCCAGAAGCAGCTCCGGGACCTGCAGTACGACTTCAACAAGCTGCAGGAGGACGCCAAGGCCGACATGGAGAAGGCCCAGCAGAAGGCCTTCGGCCAGTTCAACCAGGACGTGGGTCCCATCCTCGACGAGATCGCCAAGGCCAAGGGCCTGCAGGCCGTGATCCAGTACAACCCCGGCCTCTTCGCCTACCTGGATGAGCAGGCCGCCATCGCCTTCAGCGACGAGGTCGCGAAGGCCGTGGACGCCAAGTTCCCCGCGGACGCCAACTTCAAGGGCGACGAGGCCGGCGCCCCGGCCATGGCGAAGCCCGCCATCAAGCCGGCCGCCAAGCCCGCCCGGAAGTAGTCGGATCCGCTGGACAGGAAGAGGGCCCCGACGGGGCCCTCTTCCTTTGTCAGGTCGCTGCTTCCGTCAACCTCGCCCCGTGGACCCGTAGCCGCCGGCGCCGCGATCGGTGGCGCCGAGCTGGTCCAGGCCCGGGACCGCCTCCCAGGAGGCCTGGATGACTGGCGCGAAGACCAGCTGGGCGATGCGCTCGCCGCGGCGCAGCTCGAAGGGCTCGCTGCCGTGGTTGATGAGCAGCACCGCCACCTCGCCCCGGTAGTCCGCGTCGATGGTGCCCGGCGCGTTGAGCACCGTGAGGCCGTGCTTCAGGGCGAGGCCGGAGCGGGGGCGCACCTGCCCCTCGAAGCCCTCGGGGATCGCCATCGTCAGCCCCGTGGGCACCAGGCGCCGCTGGCCCGGCAGGAGCGTCCAGCCTTCGCCCTCCGGAATCGCCGCGCGGAGATCCAGCCCCGCCGCATGGGCCGTCGCGTAGGCCGGCAGGTCAAGCCCCTCGCCGTGGGGCAGCACATGGACGGGGACGATCATCATCGTGGACTCCTAAACTGCATGACGCGAAGACGCCAAGGCGCGAAGGCGCGAGGCCGTGGTCTCACAGACCATTCACCACCCGCCGGATCCCATTCTTGACTTGAGGCGCGCCGAAATTCACCAGGAGGCCGAGCTTCAAGCCTGTCACCCTCAAATAGGTGAGGAGCTGGGCCTCGAACACTTCGGCATGCTGGGTCGTGGCCTTGCATTCCACGATCAGTTTCTCCTCCACCAGAAGATCCAGCCGAAGCGGGAGCGTCAGTGTCCTCCCGCGGTAGGCCACCGGGCATTCCTTCTGCCGGTCGATCCGCAGGCCCCGGGATTGGAGCTCCCAGGCCAGAGCCTCCTCGTAGATGCCTTCGAGAAGGCCCGGGCCGCCGAGCGTCCGGTGCACGGTGAGGGCGGCATCCACCACGATCTGGGCGATCTCGTTCTCGTGAATGACGTCTCCTCCCGGTCGTGCGCCTTGGCGCCTTTGCGGCTTGGCGTTACGCAGTGCCGTCCTTGACCAGCTGCCCGCAGGCGGCCTGGACGTCCCGGCCCCGGGAGCGGCGCACGGTGACGAAGCAGCCGAGGGCCTTCAGGCGGTCGCTGAAGGCCTGGATGCGGTCCTCCTGGGGCTCCTGGAAGGGGGCGTGGGCGTGCTCGTTCATGGGGATGAGGTTCACGACGTGCTTGTGGCGCAGCTCTCCCAGCCAGGCGGCGAGCCGCTCGGCGTCGGCGTCGGTGTCGTTGACGCCCGCCAGCAGCACGAACTCGAAGGTGAACTTCTCGTTGGGCCGCAGGCCCCAGGCGTTCAGGGCCTGGCGCAGGCGGGCGAGGTTCCAGGCCCGGTTCACGGGCATGGTGCGGCTGCGCATCTCGTCCGTGGTGGCGTTGAGGCTGAGGGCCAGCAGGGGCCGCGGGCTCAGCTTCGCCAGCTTCTCGATGCCGCTGACCAGGCCCGAGGTGGAGACGGTGATGCGGGAGGCCGCCAGGTCCAGGCCCCGGCTGTCGCACATCACCCGGATGGCCTGGTGCACGTTGGCGAGGTTGTGGAGGGGCTCGCCCATGCCCATGAAGACCAGGTTGAGCTGGCTGGGCCGGTCCGGACCCAGCTCCGACAGCAGCCGCAGCACCTGGCCCACGATCTCGCCCGCCTGGAGGTTTCGCTGGATGCCCATGGAGCCCGTCGCGCAGAAGGTGCAGCCCATGGCGCAGCCCACCTGGCTGGAGATGCAGAAGGTGACCCGCGGGTTCCGGGTCCGCCGGGGCATGTGCACCGCCTCGATGCGGTGGCCGTCCGCCAGGCCCAGCACCAGCTTGGTGGAGCCGTCGCTGGAGGGATGGCGCTCCAGGATCTCCGGAAGGTGCAGGTCCAGGGCCTCCGAGGCCCAGGCCGCGGCGCCCTTGCCCAGATCGGGGCGGCCCGCCGTCCAGGTCCAGGGCCGCTGGAGCCGGGCGAAGAGGTGAGCGCCACCGATGGGCGCGCCCAGGGCCTCCAGCGCCTCTGGCGCCAGCCCCCAGGCCGAGGGCCGCCCGGCCGCTTCCGGCGCGGGCCGCTCCCAGGGATAGGCGGCGGTCTCGGTCATGGGAAAGGGGCCCGGAGGCCCCGTCCTCATTCTACCCGGAGGGCAGCCGGGAGCCGCCCCGGCGGCGCCAGCACCAGCAGGTTCCCCGCCAGGCAGAGGGCGGCCCCGAGCCCCAGGGGCCAGCCCCAGTGGAGGTGCTCGAAGGCGGTGGAGAGGGCCAGGGCCACCACGGGGATCGCCACCATCGCGTAGCCCGCCCGGCCCGCGCCGATGCGCCCCACCAGGGTGAGGTAGGCCCCGAAGGCGAGCACGGAGCCGAAGACCGCCAGGTAGGCCAGGGAGGCGACGTAGCGCGTGGAGAGGTCCAGGGCGAAGGGCCGGCCCAGGGCCGCGGCGTAGAGCGCGACGAAGGCCGCGCCGTAGAGCATGCCGAGGGCGTTGGTGGAGACCACCGGGAGGCCCCGGCGCTGGTTCCCCTGGGAGAGCAGGTTGCTGAAGCTCGAGACCACCGTCGCGGCGAGGGCGAGCCCCACGCCGGTCCGGAAGGCGGGCCCCGCCTGCAGCGTGGCGCCGGGCAGGCAGACCAGCGCCACCCCCGCGAGGCCGAGGACCGTGCCCGCCAGCGCCGCGGGGCGCAGGGGAGAGCCGAACCAGAGCCGGGCCCCGAGGAGGTTCAGCGCCGCCAGCAGGGAGAAGAGGACCGCCATGAGGCCCGAGGGGATGCGCTGCTCCGCCAGGTAGACGAGCACGTAGTTGGCGCCGAACATCGTCGCGCCCTGCAGGGCGATCCACCCGTGCTCCCGCGGCGTGAAGCGCAGCGGGATGCGCCGCAGCCGGCACCACCCGAGCAGGAGCAGGCCCGCCAGCCCGAAGCGGAGGGCCACGGAGACCTCCGCCGGCACGGGGCCGGCCTGCCAGGTGATGGCCAGCCAGGTGGAGCCCCAGATGAGCACCGCGGTCAGGTAGAGGTTCAGGTTGCTCACGCCGCGGGCTCCGGCGTGGCCAGGGCCAGCAGCAGGGCGCAGGCCGAGGCGGAGAACACCGAGTAGTCGAGGGGCTCCTTGGGCCCGAAGGAGATGGCCATGGCGATCCCGAAGAGCGCCAGCAGCGCCGCGCTGCCGAGGGCCGTCCACCGGGGCTTGATGCCGGCCACGAGCGCCACGCCGAGGCCGAGCTCCGCCACCGTCGCGGCCCAGGCCAGGAAGGGGATCGTCGCGGCGGGCATGAAGCGGTTCACCTGGGCGGTGTAGGCCTCGAAGTGGGCGAAGTCGCCGTAGCCGACGCCCTTGCCCCAGAGCCCGAACCGGGAGGCGATGCCCGAGAGGAAGGCCGCGCCCAGGGCGAGGCGGGCGTAGATGAGGGCGAGGCGGTGGACCGGCGCGGCGCGCATCAGGCCTCCTGCCACGCCTGGGCGGCGAGGTCGGCGAACTCGGCCTGGAAGGCCTCGTAGCTGGGCATGGCGCCGTTGGGGCGGGGCAGCACCCAGGCGTTGTCGAGGCGCTCCCAGCCCACGCGGCCGTAGTAGCCCTTCGCCAGCGGCGCCGCGAGCAGCACCCAGCGCACGTCCGGATGCCGGGGCAGCAGCATGGCCAGCAGCCCCTTGCCGACGCCGGCCTTCTGATACCGGGGATGCACGGCCAGGTCGCAGACGTAGCCGTCGAAGGCGCCGTCGGTCCAGCCCCGGAGCAGGCCCACGAGGCGGTCCCCGGCCCAGGCGCTGTAGATCACGTTGCTGCCGTCGAACATGCGGGCGATGCGGGCGGGGTCGCCGATGGGGCGGCGCAGGGGCGCGGCGGCGTAGAGGATCCGGATGGCCTCCAGGTCCGGGCGGCGGTCGTCGTGGAAGGCGAGGGCCATCTCAGGCCTCCTCGGGCAGGTCGAGGCGGAAGCCCACGCCGAGGCGGTTCCAGCCGTTGATGGAGATGATGCGGAAGGTGAGGGCGACGATCTGGGCCTCTGTGTAGTGGGCCTTCAGCGCCTCGAAGGCCGGGTCCAGCTCCGGGTGCTCCGTCAGCTTCGTGAGGGCCTCGGCCCAGGCCAGGGCCGCCCGCTCCTCGGCGGTGAAGAGGTCCGTGTCCCGCCAGGCCACGAGGGTCGCCAGGCGGCGGGGGGACTCCTTCCGCTTGGCCAGGTCCGCCGCGTGCATGTCGGCGCAGAAGGCGCAGCCGTTCAGCTGGGAGACCCGGAGGTCGATGAGGTCCAGCAGCTTCGGGTGGAGGCCCTGGGTCTTCGTGAGGTTGGACAGGGCCAGCTGGGCCTGGAAGAGGGCGGGGGCGAGCTCGGGGTAGGGCGTGGACAGCCGCATGGGGAACCTCCAGCCCCCAGGATGGCCGTGGATGGTCCATTCAAAAGATCCACTTATGAAATCATGATTGGACCATGCCCCGCCCCTGGTCCTTCCCCGTCGCCCTGGATCCCGCCGCCCGGGCGCCCCTGGCCCGGCAGATCGCCGGCGCCATCACCGGGGACATCCGCAAGGGCCGGCTGAAGGCCGGCGCGACGCTGCCGGGCTCCCGCACCCTGGCGGCGACCCTGGGCGTGCACCGGAACACCGTGCTCGCGGCCTACCGGGAGCTGGAGGCCGAGGGCTGGATCGAATCCCTGGACCGCAGCACCCGGGTGGCCCGGGACCTGCCCGAGGATCCCGGCAGGGGTCGCGGCCAGGGCCGCGGACAGGGCTCGGGCCCAGGCCAGGGCCTGGGCTTCGACCTGAAGGCCCCGGAGGCGCCGCCCCGCTCCCTCCGGCCGCCGAAGGGCGCGCTGAACCTGGGCGGGGGCTTCCCGGACCTGCGGCTGGTGCCCAAGGACCTGCTGGCCCGGGCCTACCGGCGCGCGCTGCGCGCCAAGGACGCGCCCCTGGGCTACGGCGACCCCCTGGGCGACGCCCGCTACCGGACGGCGGTGGCGGGCCTGCTCTCGGAGATGCGGGGGCTGGCCTACGGCCCCGAGCGCATCCTCGCCACCAACGGCAGCCAGATGGCCCTCGACCTCGTGGCCCGGGCCCTCCTGCGGCCCGGCGACGCCGTGGCGGTGGAGGACCCCGGCTACCCCATGGCCTGGGCCGTGCTGCGGGCCGCGGGCGCCGAGGTGCTCCCGGTGCCCGTGGATGCCCAGGGCCTGCGGGTGGACGCCCTCGAGGCGATCCTCGCCCGGCGGCCCCTGCGGCTCGTCTACACCACGCCCCACCACCAGTTCCCGTCCACAGTCACCATGTCCGCCCCCCGGCGCCTCCAGCTCCTGGAGCTGGCCCGGCGCCACCGCGTCGCCCTCGTCGAGGACGACTACGACTTCGAGTTCCACTTCGAGGGCCGCCCGGTGCTGCCCCTGGCCAGCGCGGATCCCGCGGGCGTCGTCATCTACCTGGGCACCCTCTCCAAGGTGCTGGCCCCGGGCCTGCGGCTGGGCTTCGTGGCGGGCCCCGCCCGGGTCGTGGAGGCCCTGGCGGCCCAGCGCCTCCTGGTGGACCACCATGGCGACCAGGTCATGGAGCGGGCGGTAGCGGAGCTGCTGGAGGACGGGCTGCTGCAGCGCCACGGCCGGCGCATGCGGCGGGTCCTGCTGGAGCGGCGGGACGCCCTCGCCGAGGCCCTGCAGCGCCGCCTGGGCGGGGCCCTCGCCTTCGACGTGCCCTCCGGCGGCATGAGCCTCTGGGCCGAGGCCCGCATGCCCGGCGCCGCGGCCTGGGCAGCCCGCTGCCTCCAGGCCGGCGTGGCCTTCCCCGGGGGCCGCCTCTTCGACTTCCGCCAGCGGGACTCCCCCTTCTTCCGCCTGGGCTTCGCGGCCCTCACGCCCGAGGAGCTGAAAGAAGCCGTGCGCCGGATGGCCGCGGCGCTACCCTGAGGGCCGATCCCCGGAGCCCCCATGCGTCGCGCCCTGCTCGCCCTCGCCGCGTCCGCCCTCTTCCTCGCGCCCCTCGCGGCCCAGGACCACGCCGTCGTCCTGAAGGCCGCGCGGCTCTTCGACGCCAAGGCCGGCCGCATCGTGAGCCCCGGCCAGGTCTGGGTGAAGGACGGCCGCATCCAGCCCGGCGCGCCGCCCGCCGGGGCGGAGGTCATTGATCTCGGCGACCGCACCCTGCTGCCGGGCCTCATCGACTGCCACGTGCACCTCACCGGCAAGGCGGGCCTGGACGAGCTCTCCCAGCTCAAGGAATCCAAGGCGGACAAGGTCCTCGACGGCGTCGTGAACGCCCGCAAGGTGCTGGAGGCCGGCTTCACCACCGTCCGCGACTGCGGCAGCGACACCGGGTTCGGCGACGTGGCCCTGCGGAACGCCATCGCCCGTGGGGAGCTTGAGGGCCCGCGGATGCTCGTCTCGGGCGCGCCCTTTTCCATCACCGGCGGCCACGCGGACACCAACGGCTTCCCGGAGGACGTGCAGTTCGATGAATCGAACATCGTGAATTCCCCGGAGGAGGCCGTCGCCAAGGTGCGCGAGTGGCGCAAGCGGGGCGTGGACCAGATCAAGATCATGGCCACCGGCGGCGTGCTCTCCAACAACGACGACCCCGGCGCCCCCAGCTTCAGCCCCGAGGAGTTCAAGGCCTTCGTGGACGAGGCCGCCCGCCGCGGCACCTATGTCTGCGCCCACGCCCATGGGGACGCGGGCATCCGCGCCGCCGTGGAGGCCGGCGTGCGCAGCATCGAGCACGGCAGCCTCATGAGCCCCGAGACCGCCCGGCTCATGAAGCAGAAGGGCTGTTTCGAGGTGCCGACCCTCTACGCCCTGGAGTCCATCCTGGAGCCCGGCAACCCCCTCCACATCCCCGAGGGCAGCATTCAGAAGGCCAAGGCCCTGCTGCCCCTGCGCCGGGCGGGCTTCAAGGCCGCGCTGGACGCCGGCGTCACCATCGCCTACGGCACGGACATCGGCGTCTTCGACCACGCCAAGGCGGCCTGGGACTTCCCGCTGCTGGTGAGCTACGGCATGACGCCGGTGCAGGCCCTCCAGTCCGCCACCGTGAACGCCGCCCAGCTGCTGCGCCTCGACCACGAGATCGGCACCCTCGAGCCCGGCAAGGCCGCCGACATCGTCGCCGTGGACGGCGATCCCACGAAGGACATCAAGACGATGCTCGCCGTGCCCTTCGTCATGAAGGGCGGGAAGGTGTGGAAGAGGCCTTAGTCGATAAGGGCAGTTGAACCGGTGATTTCTGAGGGGAGCTGGCTACGCATGTGCCGGTGGATCTTTACAGATGTGTGGCGCGATCTCATTCGCAAGGTTTTTGCGATGAGCCTCTAATCCAGAATTGGCGATTCGAAGCAGGTTTTGGAAATCATCTGCTCCAACCAATTGAGAGGAGTAGGTGTTGGCTTTGAAGAGTGATTGGTAGCGGTTATAGATGTTGAAGGCTCGGTCGGATAGTTCCTTTACTTCCTCCCAGCCAAGCTCGACCGAGGCCATATCCCTAAAGTCTTCGAGCGTCGAGGATGCACTCCTGTGAGCGTATAGGTTGTGTCTCCATTGAGTGAGTTTGTCTACCAGTGGGTCCTTCTTGGATACCAGAAGGGAATCTCGATCTAGCTCCGCGCGACTAAGTGTTCGAGGGTACTTGGCGAGGCTATCAACAAATGGATTGTCTCTTAGACGCTCTTTGAAGTTCTCAATCGAAAAGTAGTTGGGATTTCTAGAAATCAGGTGGAGCAGGTTAGGAAGACTCAGGGCCTGCGGATGGTGGTCAAATACACGACACAAACAGTGAAGAGAGGCATCGCTTAGGGCGCTGAATGTGAGCCACCAGAATGTATTTGATTGAGCAAACACATCAGGACAGGTTTGGATTTGAGAGCGAACGGAAAGGAACAATTCTCGATAATGGATCGATCTGATCAGATCCGTAGATAGGGCATCTAGTAACTTCTCAAACTGAGATGGAGAGACGGCTCTTTTGCTCATGGATTGCACCCAGTATATTGACTGCGCGACAAGAATAAGGACTGAGCGATTTACGCCACCAGATCCGCCGCGCGGATCGCGTGGGCCTTGGGGATGCCGAGGGCGGCGAGGCCCAGGGCCTCGGGGCGCAGGATCGTGTCCGCCAGGCGGCGCAGGTCCTCGGGGGTGACGGCGTCGAGCTCGGCGAGCTGGGCGTCCAGGCTCACGGGGCCGCCCCAGTGGAGGGCCTGGTGGGCCAGGGAGAACATGCGGCTGCTGGCGCTCTCCTGGCCGAAGACGAGGCTCACCTTGGCTTGGCGCTTGGCGCGCTCCAGCTCCTCCTCGGGCACGGGGACCGCGCGCAGCTTCAGGCATTCGGCCATCGTGCGGGCCACCAGCTCGCGCGCCTGGGCGGGGGCGCAGCCGGCGCTGATCTGGAGGGCGCCGGTGTCGGCGTAGGGCGTGTGGTAGCTGCCCACCTGGTAGCAGAGGCCCCGGCGCTCGCGGAGCTCCAGAAAGAGGCGCGAAGCCATGCCACCGCCGAGGATGTGGCTCAGGAGGCCCACCGCCGCCCGGTCCCGGTCCGTGTGGGAGGGCGCCGGGAAGCCGAGGACGAGGTTGGTCTGCTGGAGGCCCTTCTTGGGCGCGTTGAGCAGGAAGGCGCGCGAGGCGGTGGAGGCCTTCACCTCGGCGCTGCCGCCGGCGGGCAGCTTCGCGAGGATGGGCTCCAGCAGCGGCAGCAGGGTCTCCGGGGTCACGGCGCCGGCGGCGGCGATGACGAGGTTGCCGGCCCGGTAGGTGGACTCGAAGAAGGCCCGGGCGGCCTCGGCGCCATAGCCCGCCACCTGGTCCCGTCGGCCCAGGATCGGGTGGGCCAGGGGCGAGTCCTTCCAGAAGTCCATGTAGAAGAGCTCGCTGACCCAGTCGTCCGGCTGGTCCTCGCTCATGGCGATCTCTTCGAGGATGACGCCCCGCTCCCTAGCCAGCTCCTCGCCGTCGAAGCGCGGCGTGGTCACCAGCTCGCCCAGCAGGTGCGTGAGGTCGGGCAGCTGGTCCGCCAGCACCCGGCCGTAGAAGCAGGCGACCTCCTTGCCCGTGAAGGCGTCCACGTGGCCCCCCAGGCGGTCCGTGGCCTCGGCC
>DASTWQ010000013.1:0-27282 GCA_035758545.1 Holophagaceae bacterium
TGATGGCCAGCCTAGAAGGCGTCACCCAGGACGCGGTGGGCGCAGCTGGGGGCGCGGGCTTCTTGGGCACCGGGTCGCCCTTGCGCGCGCACCCGCAGACCACCGTGAGCAACGCGGGCAGCAGGAACAGGGTGGGCTTCGTTAGACTGGGCGTTCGCACTGCACCATTCTGACCTCAGGAAGCCCATGCCCGTCACCAAAGTCCTGATCGCCAATCGAGGCGAGATCGCCTGCCGCGTCATCCGCACCTGCCGGGAGATGGGGATCCCGACCGTCGCCGTCTACTCCGAGGCGGACCGGGGCGCCCTCCACGTCCGCATGGCGGACGAGGCCTACTTCATCGGCCCCGCCGCGGCCCGGGAGAGCTACCTCGTCATCGACAAGATCATCGAGGTCGCCAAGCGGAGCGGCGCGGACGCCATCCACCCCGGCTACGGCTTCCTCTCGGAGAACGCCGAGGCCGCCCGTCGCTTCGAGGCCGAAGGCATCACCTTCATCGGCCCCCGCCCGGACGCGATCACGGCCATGGGCTCCAAGACCGCCGCCCGGGAGGTGGCCATCGCCGCCGGCTGCCCGGTGGTGCCCGGCATCCAGAAGACCATGTCCGATGAGGACCTGCTGGCGGAGGCCACCAAGATGGGCTTCCCGGTCATGCTCAAGGCCGCCATGGGCGGCGGCGGCAAGGGCATGCGCCTGGTGTCCAAGCCGGAGGAGTTCGCCTCCAGCCTGGCCCGGGCCCGAGGCGAGGCCCTGAGCGCCTTCGGGGACGATTCGGTCTACGTCGAGAAGGCCATCCTCCAGCCCCGCCACATCGAGATCCAGGTCTTCAGCGACACCCACGGCAACCACGTCTACCTCTGGGAGCGGGAGTGCTCCGTTCAGCGCCGCCACCAGAAGGTCATCGAGGAGGCGCCCTCGCCCCACGTGACGCCAGAGATGCGCCAGGCCATGGGCGAGGCCGCCCTCAAGGTGGCCCGGGCCGTGAACTACGTCGGCGCCGGCACCGTGGAGTTCCTGGCGGACGCCGACCGCAACTTCTACTTCCTGGAGATGAACACCCGCCTGCAGGTGGAGCATCCGGTCACCGAGTGGATCACGGGCCTCGACCTGGTGAAGTGGCAGATCCTCGTGGCCCGGGGCGAGAAGCTGCCCATGACCCAGGAGGAGATCCCCCTCAACGGCTGGGCCATGGAGTGCCGCGTCTACGCCGAGGACCCGGACAAGAACTTCATGCCCTCGCCCGGGAGGATCACCTTCCTTCGCACGCCCTCCGGCCGCAACGTGCGCGACGACTCCGGCGTCTACGAGGGCGCCGAGGTGCCCATGTTCTACGACCCCATGATCAGCAAGCTGAGCACCTGGGGGCCCACGCGCCTGGAGGCCATCGACCGCATGCGCGCGGCTCTGGGCGAGTACCGCATCGGCGGCATCCGCCACAACATCCAGTTCCACGAGGTGCTGATGGAGCACGAGCCCTTCCGCAGCGGCGCCCTCCACACCGGCATGCTCGACAAGCCCTTCTGGAAGAAGAAGGAGCTGGGCCCCAACCTGAAATTCGCCGTGGCCGCGGCCCTGCTCCAGGAGATGGAGGCCGAGGAGCGCCGCGCCGCCCAGCCCGCCGGCTCCGGCGACGGCAAGCCCGACACCTGGAAGCACTGGGGCAAGTTCAACCGGTTTTGAGGATCGAGGCGTGAGCGCGGGCCTTCGGAATCGCACCTTCATGGATCTGATCGGGGAATTGGCCGCCTATGGAGGGCTGTTGATTCTGCCTTGGGTCCTGGTCCACTTCGCTGTGATCTCGCGCTCTGGGGCTGCTTACACAACCGATCTGCTCTTCATTCTGGGGTTCGGAATGTCAGCAGCCCGGAAACAGAAGCGTTCGGGAGCGAGGGGAGGAATGCCCTTCCTATTCCTTTCGGAACTTGGGAGCGGTCTCATCACCATGGTGGTTTTCTTGGCCATCTCCATGCCCCTGATGATCGGTCTCCTATCCTTGGATGAGCGCGTGGGTTTCAGTTCCTGGATTCTCGTCACGCTCCTTCTGGCTCTCTTTTCGGCAGCCGCCTTCTCCACCTTCGGACTCCGCTCATTGCTTTTCCCCCGAAGGCTGAGCGGACATGTCCTACCTCGTGATCCTCAGGAGCATTGAGCCATGAAGCGCACTCTCATCCTTGGCAAGCAGCAGCACGAGGTGGAGCTCGTCCGGCGGGACGGGGTCCTCACGCTCCTCTGGGACGGCGAGGCCCAGGCGGCGGACATCCTGGAGGTGGAGCCCGGCTCCTACTCCGTCATCCTCGGCGGGCGCAGCGTGGACGTGCGGCTCGACGGGGCCAAGCATCCCGACCCGGACGTGCAGGCCTTCCGGGCCAGCCTCTACGACGGCGCCTACGAGTTCGCGCTGCAGGACCCCATGAAGGCCCTGCTGGCGGCGGCCGGCGGCGGCGCGGCGGCGGGCGGCGTTCTCGCCTCCCCCATGCCCGGCAAGATCGTGAAGGTGCTCGTGAAGGCCGGCGATGCCGTGGCGGAAGGGCAGACCCTGCTCGTCATGGAGGCCATGAAGATGCAGAACGAGCTCAAGAGCCCAAGCGCGGGGGTGGTGGCCAAGGTCCACGTGGAGGAGGGCGCCACGGTGGAGACCGGCGCCAAGTTGATCGAGGTAACGGCTCTGGACGCCTGAGGGCGGGAAGTCTCGCGTATGCCGGAGGCATACCGAGAAGATGCAGAACGAGCTCAAGAGCCCAAGCGCGGGGGTGGTGGCCAAGGTCCACGTGGAGGAGGGCGCCACGGTGGAGACGGGTGCCCGGCTGATCGAGGTCACGGTTCCGGGGGCCTGAGGGAGGTCCCGGTGGCGGGACGTAAGGCGCTGTCGTCCGTCAAGTCGGGCCTCCAGGGCTGTCCAAAAGTGGACAAATCGATGTCCAACCTTCAGAAGATTGAGGCAGGCTGACGGGAGAAAAGGCATTCCACTTCGGTTTATTCCTGTCCTGTGAAGGGACCTGCGGGATCGCACCTTCTGGATGGACTCGAGTCCGCCTCCTGGTGGGAAACCGTCAGCGCTCCGTCTGGGTCTGTGATTTCTCTGTCACGAAACGCATGAGGAGCCCCATCGCAGCTTGTGGGGCCTCAGGTGTCTGCCTACACTTGGCAGGTTCCTTAAATTCCATCCCCTCACAGCGGAGGCTGCATGCGAAAAGCACTGGGCTTACTCCTTCTGGGGGTCTCGATGACCCTCGCGGCGCAGGAGGGCCAGACCTGGCTCACCGCGCAGGTGGGCGAGACCTTCCGGAGCAACGGCTCGCTCTACAAGGACGGGTTCCATTACGGCGCCGGCTTCGGCCACTGGTGGACGGACCGGTGGGGTTTCGATGTGAAGGCCCTCCAGGGCGAGCTGAAGCCCAAGGCCAGCGTGGTCGGCGTTCCGGACGACCACGAGCAGTTGGTCCTCGGCTCGGTGCTCTTCAACCTCCGGCCCGGCGGGAACTGGTATCCCTACGTGGCGGCGGGTCTCGGCGGGTCCAAGCTCCCCCAGCCCCTCACCGACGACGCGACCAAGCTGAACTACCACCTCGGGGTCGGCGTCCTCGGCCACGCGGACAATGGCTTCACCTGGCAGTTCGACGTGAAGGGCGTCCGGGTCGACCTGCCGGACTCCAACCATCACACCGGCACCCTCGCCACCCTGGGCCTCGGCTACACCTGGGGCACGGCCAAGCCCCTGCCGCCGCCCCCCCCGCCTCCGCCGCCGCCCCCGCCGGCTCCTGAGCCTGCGCCGGCGCCCGCGCCCGAGCCGCCGCCTCCGCCCCCGCCGCCGCCGGCGCCTGTGGAAGAGGCCAAGCCCGCGCCCCCGCCGCCCCCGGCCAAGATCGTGCTGGACGAGGCCCGGCTCCATTTCGCGACCAACAAGGCCGACCTGGATGACCATGGCCGCCAGGCGGTGCAGGAAGTGGCCGACAAGCTCAAGGCCTACAGCGGCGATTACCAGGTCGTGGTCTCCGGCTACACCGACAGCCTGGGCAGCAAGGCCGTGAACCAGAGGCTCAGCCTGCGCCGCGCCAAGGCCGTGGCCGACGCCCTGGTGGCGGACGGCATCGCCGCCGACCGGGTGAGCGCCGAAGGGAAGGGCCCCGCGGATCCGATCGCGGACAACAAGACCTCGGAAGGCCGCGCCCGCAACCGCCGCGTGGAGGTGGACATCAAGACCGCCGACGCCAACGTTGAGACCAACCAGATCAAGACCGAGACGAAGGAAGCGCCCGCCCCGGCCCCCAAGAAGGCCGTGCGCAGGAAGAAGAAGGCCCCGGCCACGAAGTGACCGGTCAACCCAGCGAAGGGGCCCCGACGGGGCCCCTTCCTCCATCCGGAGGGACCATGTCGATGAAAGAGGAATTCAGGGCCTTCGTCATGAAGGGCAACGTGGTGGATCTCGCCATCGCGGTCGTGATCGGCGGGGCCTTCGGCAAGATCGTCACCGCGTTCGTGAACGGCATCATCATGCCCCTGGTGAGCTACGTCATGCCCTCGGGGGACTGGCAGACCCTGGCGGTCGGGAAGTTCCAGATCGGGTCCGTGCTCGGGGCCACCGTGGACTTCCTCATCATCGCCGCCACGGTGTTCCTCGTCCTGGTCAAGCTGCTGGGCGCCATGACCCGCAAGAAGGAGGTCCCCGCGGAGCCGACGACGAAGGAATGCCCGGCCTGCCTGGAGCAGGTGGCCATCAAGGCCACGCGCTGCAAGTTCTGCACGACCCAGCTCTGACCGGCGAGGGTCCCCGGGACAAGCCGCCTCCGGGCGGCTTTTCCGTTGCGAGGGCAGTCCCGCTTCTCGGTAAACTGGCCCTTTAGCGCACGAGGGCGCGGAGGTCTTTACATGGCGGACGAGACGCAGCAGGCCGGGAAGAAGAAGTATCCGGTCTTCCTCCCACGGACCGATTTCCCCATGAAGGCGGACCTCCCCCAGCGGGAACCCAAGCGCCTGGAGCGGTGGAAGGCCGAGGGCCTCTACACGCGCATCGAGGCCGCCCGGAAGGCGGACAACGCCGCGGGGAAGGGCCGGGGGCGCCGGGTGCTCCACGACGGACCTCCCTACGCCAATGGCGGCCTTCACATGGGCCACGCCCTGAACAAGATCCTCAAGGACCTGGTGGTCAAGAGCAGCTGGATGGAGGGCTACGAGAGCCCCTACATCCCGGGCTGGGACTGCCACGGCCTGCCCATCGAGCACGCGGTGGAGAAGGACCTCGGACCCAAGCGCCGGGAGCTCTCCCGCGCGGAGTTCCTCCAGCGCTGCCGCGCCTACGCCCAGAAGTGGATCGATACCCAGCGGACCGGCTTCCAGCGCCTCGGCGTCATCGGCGACTGGGAGCGCCCCTACATCACCATGGACCCGGCCTACGAGGCCGCCGTGGTTCGGCAGCTGGGCAAGCTCTTCGCCCGGGGCTGCGTGACCCGCCGCCTGAAGGTCGTCCACTGGAGCTACGGCGCCCGCACCGCGCTGGCGGAGGCCGAGGTCGAGTACGCCGACAAGACCAGCCCCGCCATCACGGTGGCCTTCCCCGTGCCGGACGTCGAGGCCCATCGGCTCGGCCTGCCGTCGAACCTCTTCATGCCCATCTGGACGACGACGCCCTGGACCCTGCCCAGCAACCGCGCCATCGCCATGCATCCGGACCTGGAGTATGCGGTGGTCAAGGCCGGCGAACGGCATTTCGCCGTGGCCGTGCCCCTGCTGGAGGCCTTCGGGAAGCAGCTCGGCCAGCCCCTGCACACCGTGAAGGTGATGAAGGGCTCTGAGTTCCAGACCCTGGTGGCACGCCACCCCTGGCTCGACCGCCTCAGCCCCGTGCTCCTGGGCGACCACGTCACCGCGGACGCCGGCACGGGCCTGGTGCACACGGCGCCGGACCATGGCGTGGACGACTTCCATCTGGCTCAGCACCTGGGTCTCTTCCAGCTGGTGGGCCCGGACGGCAAGTTCCTCCCTGCGGTGGACGATCCCGAGCTGGAGGGCGTGAACATCTTCGAGGCCAACCCCAAGGTCATCGAGAAGCTGAAGGCCGCCGGCGCGCTCCTTCACGAGGCGAGCCTCACCCACAGCTATCCCCACTGCTGGCGCACGAAGACGCCCATCCTCTTCCGCGCCACGGAACAGTGGTTCATCACCATGGACGACGCCATCGAGGGCGGCCGCAGCCTCCGGGAGCTGGGCCTGGAGGGCGTCGAGACCACCACCTGGGTCCCGGGCGTCGGGCGCAACCGCATCCACGCCATGATCGCGGGCCGCCCGGACTGGTGCATCAGCCGCCAGCGGGCCTGGGGCTCGCCCATCACGGTGCTGCGCTGCTCGGCCTGCGAGGAGCCGCTCGTGGCCGCCTCCATCTTCGAAAAGGCCGCCTCGGCCATCGAGACGGCGGGCATCGAGGCCTGGGCGGACCTGGCCGTGGAGGACCTGCTCCCGACGGGCGCCGCCTGCCCCAAGTGCGGCGGCACGGCCATCCAGAAGGAGACGGACATCCTCGACGTCTGGATCGACTCCGGCGTCAGCGCCGGCGTGGTCTGCGACACCCATCCCGACCTCTCCCGGGCCGACTACGGCCAGTTCATCTACCTGGAGGGCAGCGATCAGCACCGGGGCTGGTTCCATAGCTCGCTGCTCTTCAACCTCGCGGCCAGCGGCACCAAGCCCTACACGACCGTGGTGACCCACGGGTTCGTGCTGGACGGCCGCGGGCAGAAGATGAGCAAGAGCCTGGGCAACGTCATCACGCCGGAGGAGATCCTCAAGACCTACGGGGCGGACATCCTGCGGCTCTGGGCCGCCAGCTGCGACTACAGCGAGGATGTGCGCGTCTCCAAGGAGATCCTGGAGCGCAGCGCCGACGCCTACCGCAAGATCCGCAACACGCTCCGCTTCATGCTCGGAGCCCTGGCGGACTTCGATCCCGCGGCCCCGGCGCCCGAGCCGACGGCCCTGGACCGCTGGCTCCTCGGCGCCCTCGGCCGCCTCTCGGAGGAGGTCCGCCGGGCCTACGCCGCCTTCGACTTCCACGGCGCCGTCCAGGCCCTGCTGGGCTTCTGCCAGCTGGAGCTGTCGGGCCGCTACTTCGAGATCGTGAAGGACCGCCTTTACTGCGACGGCCTCGACGCCCCGCGGCGCCGATCCTGCCAGGCCACCCTGCACCGGGCGGCCTCCGCGCTCATCCGGCTGCTGGCGCCTGTCCTCAGCTTCACCGCGGACGAGGCCTGGGAGCACCTGCCCGGCGCCGCGGGTCCCGTGTTCACGGGCCGCTTCGAGGCGCTGGCCGGCGCCCCGGAGGAGGCCGCCTGGTCCGCCTTCTGGGCCGTCCGTGAAGCGGTCCAGTCGGCCCTGGAACCCCTCCGCGCCTCCAAGGTCGTCGGCACGAGCCTGGACGCCCAGGTCCGGCTCCACCTCCCGGCGGCGGAACGAGACGCGCTGAAGGCGATCGCGGCCCTTCCGGGAGCGGACGGCCTCGAGGACCTGCTGGTGGTCTCTGGCCTGGAATGGGTGGACGGCCCCGAGCTGAAGGTCGAGGCGGAGGCCCATCCGGGCACCAAGTGCCCCCGCTGCTGGAACCATCGCGGCGGGCACGGGCAGGGTGAGGACCGGGACCTCTGCGCCCGCTGCGCCGACGTGGTGAAGGCATGAAGCGCCCGCTCTGGCTCCTGCTCCCGGGCGGTGTCCTGGCCCTGGACCTGGGCTCCAAGCTCTGGATCCTCTCCCGGCTGAGGGAGGGCGAGAGCCTCACGGTGATCCCGGGCTTCTTCAACCTCTCGCTGGGATTCAACACCGGCGCCATCTTCGGGAGCCTCCAGGGGCTCCCGGAATGGGCGCGGTTCACGATCTTCACCGTGGCCGGCATCGCCGCCCTGATCTACTTCGGTGGGCTGTTCCTGAGGGAAGACACGCCCACGGCCGAGCGGACCGCCCTGGGGCTCATCCTCGGCGGCGCCCTGGGCAACGGTCTCGACAGGCTGCTCCACGGGCACGTGGTGGACTTCCTGGATTTCGTCTTCGGCGGCTGGCACTACTGGACCTTCAATCTGGCTGACACCGCCATCGTCTGCGGGGCGCTGCTCTTCGGGGCCTGCCTTCTCCTGGCGCCCTCCTCGAAGGCCTCCGCTAGCGCCTGATCCACCGGGCCCGGCGGGCCTCCGCCAGCCGGGCCACGATCTCCCGGGCCCGCGGATCCCCGGGTCCGGCGGCATCGGGCCCCTTGCCTTTGCCCTGGTTGCATCGGGCGCAGGCGAGGGCGAGGTTGCGGGGATCGTCCGGGCCCTCGAGAGCCGCCGTGAGATCGGCGGCGGCCCGCTTGTCGAACCAGCTCCGGGGCACCACGTGCTCCAGGGTGGCCCCGTTCAACGGTTCTCCTTCGTCCGTGAACCGCAGGCCGCTCCGGCAGTGGAGGCAGCGGGTGGCCCAGGTGCCCTCCTCGTGGATCGCGAGGGCGTCGGTCTCCAGGGCCAGGCGCAGCAGGCGGCGGAGGGCAGGGCGGGTCACGGCGCGGGGGGCAGCAGCCCCAGCTCCTCCCGGTGGGTGTGCAGCACGCCGAGGATTCGGGTCAGGTGCTCCTCCTCGGTGCCGCCGGCGGCTTCCATCAGGAGCCGGAAACCTTCAGCGACCTCGAAGCGGTCCACGCCGGCGGCGAAGGCCTTGTCCTTCAGCTTCTTCTTCACCGAGGAGGGCTTGATGCCCTCGGTGCGCTCGGGGCGGACCAGGGCGACAGCCATGCAGAAGCCGGTGATCTCGTCCGAGGCCAGCAGGGCCTTGTCCAGCAGGCTCTCGTGGGGCACGCCCCACTTCGTGTAATGGGCGCTGATGGCGTGGGCCAAGTCCTCCTCGCCCCGGTCCCGGAGCCAGGCCACGATGCGTTCCGGGTGCTCCTCGGGCCACTGGTCGTAGTCCGCGTCGTGGAGCAGGCCCGCGAGGCCGAAGCGCTCCGGATCCGCGCCCAGCCTCTGACCGAGGTCCCGCATGACCAGCTCCACGGCCCTGGCGTGGATGCGCAGCTTGGGCGAGGGCGTCCACTCGCAGAGCAGGGACCAGGCTTCGTCTCGGGTGAGCATGTCAGACCTCCGCGAGGGCGAGTGAGGACCGGCGCGGCGCGGGGAGTCCGTCCGGACGGTCCTGGAAGTAGCGGGCGGCCAGATCCTCCGCCCGGGGGATGTCCCAGCGGCGGAAGCCCGCGGCGCGCAGCTCCTCCGCCAGCTCCTCGGCCGTGAAGCGGGTGAGCCAGGGCTCGCCAGCCTCAGCGGCCAGGTCGGCGAGCCTGCCGTCGCCCTCCTCGGCGGGCTGGGCGAAGGTGAACAGGATCCGGGTGCCCGCAGGCAGTCCGCCGATGAAGCTCAGCACGGCCCGGATGGCCGGAAGGGTGAGGTACATGGTCACGCCGAGCCAGCTGAAGCAGGCGGGCTCGCTGGCGTCGAAGCCCGCCCGGGCCAGGCCCTCCGCGAGGGGGATCGATTCGAAGTCCACCGGCGCGTGGACCAGGTTCGGAGGCGCGGGCAGGCCGGCTTCCGCGACCCGCCGCAGCTTCTCGGCCTGGCTCGCGGGGTGGTCTACCTCGAAGAGCCTCAGGCCTGAGGCCCAGTCCGGCTGGCGGTAGGCGAAGGTGTCGAAGCCCGCCCCCAGCAGTACGGCCTGGCGGAGGCCTGCGGCCGCGGCCTCCTGGAACGCCTCCTCGGCGACACGGCTCCGGAGGAGGACGTGAGCACGCAGGGCCCGAGCCAACGGCGCCTGGAGGCGGGGATCGGAGCTGAGCCGCGTCTCGGCGCCGGGATCCAGGAGCCGCAGGGCGATGGGGTCGTCCAGGATCCAGGGCTCCGCATCCAGCACCCGGTGCGCCGCGCGCAGGGCCAGGACGCCCAGGGCCGTGCGGCTGGCGGCCCGTCCTTCTTCCGCAGGCGCGGCGGTCATCAGGGCACCAGGATGAAGGGGCGAAGGGGCCCCACCGGCGGCTCCCCCGGATAGCGCACCCGCTCCAGGAACAGGCCGGCGGCGGGCGCGGCACGCGGGGACCAGAAGAGGGCGGCCTCCCGGCTGGGCTGGGCCAGGTCCCGGGCGATGCTCGCGGGATCGGCCTCCCCGGTGGCGCAGGCCACGGCGGCGCCGACCATGCGCCGGACCTGGCTGCGCTTGAAGTGGCTGGCGGTGGCCCGGAGCAGGATGAGGCTGCCTTCGGCGGCCCACTCGCACCGGCGGATCTCGCAGCGGGGTTCGTCGCCGCGGTCCAGGTCCGCGAAGGCGGTCACCGCGTGGAAACCCTCGAAAGCCTGCCAGGCCGCGGCGAGTCGATCCAGGTCCAGGGGCTTGCGCACCCACCAGATGAAGGGCTTCGCGAGGCCCGATCGCCGCCGGCAGAGCTGGTAGAGGTAGCTGCGCTCCTCAGCGTCGTGGCGGGCGTGGAAGGTTGGGCTGCAGGTCTTCACCTCCCGGACGGAGAGGTCGCTAGGCAGGCCTTCGTCGAAGATGCGCTGGAGCTGGGCGGGGGAGGGGGCCTTGCCGGGGGCCAGGTGCAGATGGGCCGCCTGATCGAGGGCATGGACGCCCGCGTCCGTGCGGCCCGAACCCTGGAGGGCCACCACCTGCAGGCCCGCCTCGACGAGGCAGCGCTCGAGGCTGCCCATCACGGTGCGGACTCCGGCCTTCACCTGGGCCTCGCCCTGCTTCTGCCAACCATGGAAGCGGCTGCCTTCGTACTCGAGACGCAGCCGGTAGGCGGCCGGCGCGGGGCCGCTCCTCCGGGGGGAGGGCGGGGTCACCTGGCCTTGTCCACGACGTCCCGGACGGCCTTCAGGAAGGCGTCGGGGTCGTGGATGGGCTTGGAGAGGTAGCCGTCGGCGCCGCTCTCCCGCAGGAACTTCTCCCGGTCCCCGCTCATGGCGTGGGCGGTGGCCAGCATCACCGGGACCTTGGACGCGACGGGGTCGGCCTTCAGGAACTTGGTGATGAAGACGCCGTCCACGTTCTCGCCTTCCCACTGGGAGTTGGTGAGGCTCACGTCCATGATCACGCAGGCCAGGTTCTCTTCGCGGGCCATGCGGAGGATCTCGCCGACATCCTCGGATACAAGGACCTCGTAGCCGCCCTTGCGGGTGAGGACCACCTGCATGTAGCGGATGTTGATGGGGTCGTCCTCGACGATCAGGATGCGCTGGGGCATGGGGGGCTCCGGATTCCAGCCTACCCGGCCTTCAAATCCTAATTCCAGGAACCCTCGCGTTGCCGGGCTTCGAGGCCCGCCAGCAGCTCGTCCGGCACCCTCAGGGAGCCCCGGCCCCGGCCCAGGCGGATCATGGGCTTGTTGGCGCCGTGATAGTCGCTGCCCCCTGACATGGCCATGCCCAGGCGCTCCGCCAGGGCCGTGAAGCTGCGCTGCTGGGCCTCGGCGTACTCGCCGTAGTAGGCCTCGAGGCCCTCCATGCCGAGGTCCCGCAGGTCCCGCATGGCCTCGTCCCAGACGAAGGCGCCGCCGGCGAAGCGGCCTGGATGGGCGACCACGGGCACGCCGCCGGCCTCCCGGATCCAGCGGGCCGCCACCGCCGGCTCCAGCTCCTCCATGGGCACCCAGGCGCGGCCGCCATCGTTGAGGAGGTTCTCGAAGGCCTGCTGGGGATGGTTCACGTAGCCACGGGCCGCGAGGGCCTTGGCGAAGTGCACCCGGGAGATCAGGTAGGCCCGCCCCGGCTGGTCCGGGGCCTGGGCCTCGACTTCCGACAGCTCGATCCGGAATCCCAGCTCCTGGAGCCGGGCCACCATGCGCCGGTTGCGGTCGTCGCGGCGGCGGCGGAGTTCCGCGAGCCGGACCCGGAAGGTCTCATTCCCGGGATCCACCAGGAGGCCCAGCACGTGCAGGCTTCGGCCCAGGAACCGGCAGCTCAGCTCGGTGCCGGCAAGCAGGCGGGCCTTCACCTGGGGCTGCATGGCAAGGAAGGCAGGCAGGCCTTCCATGGTGTCGTGGTCCGTGAGGGCCAGCGCCGAGAGCCCGACCTCGTCCGCCATCCGGGCCAGGGCCTCCGGCGCGTCGGTGCCGTCGGAATGGAGGCTGTGGCAGTGGAGGTCGATCATGGCCGCTTCCAGTCTACCTGCCGGGGCCGGTAGGGTGGGGCATCCCTCCGGAGCCATCCATGGATCCCCTCCTCTTCCTGCTCATCTTCGCGACGTTCTGGTCGCTGCGCCGAGGCCCTGGGCTGCGCCCGCGCCTCTTCTTCCTGGGCTCGCTGGCGGCGGTGGCGCTGCTCTTCAACCACCACGTCACCGCCCACCTGGCGCTGGGCTTCTGAGGAGCTTCCAGATGAAGGGCCGCCTCGCCACGCTCCTCGTCCACCTCTGCCTCGCGGCCCTGCTGACGCCGCTCCTCGGGGCCTTCTGGATGCAGTTCGGCCGGGGGGAATTCCCGTGCCCGCTCTGCATCCTGCAGCGCATGTCCATGCTCCTGGCGGCCCTCGGCCCGGCCTGGATCCTCTTCCGGGCCAAGGAGGGCCCGGTGTCGGCCACGGATCTCGCCACCGGTGCCGGGATGACCGTCGCCGCCTCGGTCGTCGGCCTCGCGGTCGCGGTCCGGCAGGTGCTGCTCCACATCGTGCCCCCGGACCCGGGCTACGGCGCGCCGGTGCTGGGGCTGCACCTCTACACCTGGAGCGTCCTGATCTTCGTGGCGTCCCTCGGGGTGTCGGGGGCCGGGCTGCTGTTCACCCGGGAGCTCGCCGCTCAGGGCGTCCGCTTCGGCCGCCTGTCCAGGCTCCTGCTCGGGCTGCTGGCGGCCCTGATCCTGGCGAACGCCCTCGCCGTATTCGCGGAGGAGGGGTTCCACCTCTTCCTGCCAGACGATCCGGTGCGGTACGAATTGTTCCACTGAGGCCCCCGTCCCCGTATCGCGAGAAGGCCCCGCATCTGCGGGGCCTTCTCCTGAGGGTCGGCGCAGGGCTACTGGACCAGGTTCGAGGCCTGCTCGCTGTCCTCCAGCTCCTCCATGGCCAGCCGGCGGAAGAGCTGGATGTCCATCAGGCTGAACAGGCTCATGTAGGCGAAGCCGTTGAAGAAGAGGACGAGGAAGGGCACCGAGGCCCACTTGCGGAGCTCGATGGAGACCACCACCGCGGCCAGGTAGTACAGGGCGAACCCCAGCTCCAGGAAGGTGATGAGGCTCTTGGGCACCTTGTAGGCGCGCTTGCTGACGGTCTTGCCGTTGGCGTCCACGCCGAGCTTCGGGGTGCGCTTGAACTCCTTGTCGTCGGTGAAGAAGCCTTCGAGCACCGCCTTGGCCTGGTTGAGGGCGAGGCCGATGCCGAGGCTCATGAGGCCGGGGATGTACTTCAGGCGGCTCTTCCAGCCCTGGTTGTCCGTGAGCTCTCGCTGGGACAGGCCGAAATAGAGGCCGACGCTCACGGCGTTCAGCAGGAAGAACGGGCCGTCCGTGGCGAGGAGGACATACCAGGGCGTCCCGGCCCGGAGCACCATGCAGGGCACCATGATGACGGCCAGAAGGACCATCAGCAGGTAGTTGCAGTTGGCGCTCAGGTGGAACCAGCACTCCAGCTTGGTATGCAGGCTGGCGTCGGACTTCCAGATGGTCTTCATGAGCTTGCGGATGACCTGGGCGTTGCCCTTGGCCCAGCGGTGCTGCTGGCTCTTGAAGGCGTTCACATCCACGGGGAGCTCGGCGGGGACGACGAGATCCTTCAGGTAGACGCCCCTCCAGCCCTTGAGCTGGGCCCGGTAGCTGAGGTCAGCGTCCTCGGTGATGGTGTCGTGCTCCCAGCCGCCGGCGTCGGCGATGGCGGAGACCCGCCACATGCCCGCGGTGCCGCTGAAGTTGAAGAAGGCCTTGGACCGGTTGCGGGCCGTGTGCTCGAAGACGAAGTGGCCGTCCAGCAGGATGGCCTGGACCTGGGTGAGGAGGCTGAAGTCCCGGTTCAGGTGCGCCCAGCAGCCCTGCACGAACGCGATCTTCGGATCCGCGAAGTGGGGCACGGCCTTGCGCAGGAAGTCCTCGGTGGGGATGAAGTCGGCGTCGAACATGGCCACGACCTCACCCTTGGCGGTCTTCAGGCCCGCGGCCAGGGCGCCGGCCTTGAAGCCCGTGCGATCCGTGCGATGCAGGTGCACGATGTCGAAGCCCAGCGCCGCGTACTTCTCGCAGACGGCCTTGGCGACGTTGACGGTCTCGTCGGTGCTGTCGTCCAGCACCTGGATCTCGAGCCGGTCCTTGGGCCAGTCCATGCGGACGACGGAATCCACCAGTCGCTCGACGACATTCATCTCGTTGAAGATGGCGAGCTGCACCGTGACCATGGGCTCGTAGTCGGGGCCGCCCGCGGGCTTGGGCTCGTCCTGCTTGTGCTTGTAGTACAGCCAGAGCATCCACAGTCGGTGGGCGCCGTAGACGCTCAGCACGGTGAGAATGGTGAAGTAGGCTGAAAGCACGACCAGCTTGAGGATGTCCATCCACGCTCCAGGAGGCACGCCTACGGCGTGCCTTGGAAAATTCTCCCAGGAATCCGGATGGGGTCCAGGGAAAAAATCCGGGATTCCGGGCGGAGAGCGCCGCCTTCCGATAGCATGGGCGTTTCCAGGTCATGACGATGATTCCCGACGAGCGGATCCCCCAGGCCATCGGCCGTTACCAGGTGCTCAAAGTGCTGGGGGCGGGCGCGATGGGCAACGTGCTGCTCGCCGAGGACCCCCGCATCAAGCGGAAGGTGGCCATCAAGGTGGTGCGGCTGGAGTCCCTCCGGACCCAGAAGGACCAGGAGGAGCACCTCGCCCGTTTCCAGCGGGAGGCCGAGGTCAGCGGACTCCTGAACCACCCCGGGATCGTCACCATCTACGACGTCGGAGAGGAGGCCGGCATCGGCCCCTTCATGGCGATGGAGTATGTCCAGGGCCAGACCCTCGACGCCCTGATCAAGTCCGGCGTCCAGGTCCCCCTCGCGCAGAAGCTCGTCCTGGCGGGGAGCATCGCCGAGGCCCTGGACCACGCCCACCAGCTCGGGGTGATCCACCGGGACGTGAAGCCCGGGAACGTGATGGTCACCGAGGACGGCCGGGCCAAGCTCATGGACTTCGGCATCGCGAAACGGGAGGATGCCGGTCTGACGCAGACCGGGACCTTCCTCGGGACGCCCAGCTACGCCGCCCCCGAGCAGATCCGGGAAGGCACCGTGACGGCCCGGTCGGACCAGTTCAGCTTTGCGGTGATGGTGTTCGAGCTTCTGAGTGGAAAGCTCCCATTTCCGGGTAGTTCAATCAATACGATCCTTTATCGGATCGTGAACGAGCCGCCTTCGGATCCTGTTCCCCCGGTGGAGGGCATCCTGCCGGAGGCCTGGCACCGGATCTTCCTCCGGGCCCTGGACAAGGAACCCGAAGGCCGTTTCGAGTCCTGCGGGGCCTTCCTCCAGGAACTGCGGGCAGCCGCAGGGATGCCGGGCGCCGCCGGTTCCGCGCCGCCATCCCCCCTTCCGGCCCCAGGGTCCGCGCCGGCCGATGGAGACCCCAGTGCCACCCGGGCCGCGGGCCCCATTCCGCCCCTCTCGCCGGACCTCAGCACCCGGGTCACCCCGCTGTTGAAGGTGGGGTCCGGCTATGACGAGACCCTCTCCGGCGAGCTCGGCGAGCCCGCCGCCCGGCGGAGCCCCTGGCCCTGGGTCGCGGCCCTCCTGGTGGCCGGCGCCACGACCGGGTTCGTCCTCTGGTCCCGCCGCGGGGGCACCCTGGTGCTGCTGAAGACGAGCCCGGACCAGGCCTC
Source organism: Holophagaceae bacterium (assembly GCA_035758545.1). GTDB lineage: Bacteria > Acidobacteriota > Holophagae > Holophagales > Holophagaceae > JAFDVN01. The sequence goes on from DASTWQ010000013.1 coordinate 15,764, forward strand.
CGTCCAGCTGAATGGCCGGACGCTCGACCAGCGCACGCCCCTCCAGCAGGCCCTGAAACCCGGCGACCACCTCCGGTTCGAGGCCAGGGGATTCCAGCCGAAGGAGCTGGACTTCGACGGGACTGGCGCCTGGCCGGCCCAGGTGGCGCTGGATCCCGTCCTGAGTCCGGTGACCCTCCATACGGAACCCGAGGGCGCCAAGGTCGTGCTCGACGGGAAGTCCCTCGACGGGGCCACGCCGCTTCAGGTGACCTGGAACCAGGGCCAGCCCCACCAGCTCACCTTCTCCCTTGGAGCTTCGACGCTGCCCAAGGATTTCGCCGTCGGGGAGGTCCCGGCGGGGGTGTACACGCTGCAGGCCCCTGCGGTCGCCGCCGCGGCCAGCTCCGGGAACGGCACGCTCCGGCTCGCGGGGGCCTTCCCGGTCCACCTGCGGGTGGACGGGGAGGACAAGGGGGAACTGGCCCCCGGCCAGACCCTGGAACTGCCCCCCGGCGATCACAGGGTCGAGTGGAGCAATCCCAAAGTCTTCTGCGCGGCCGGCCGCACGCTTTCCGTGGTCGCGGGGCAGGAGACCCGCCTGGCGATCCCCGGCCTGGGCAGCCTCACGGTGAACACCCACCCCGGTGTCGGCGACGTGCTGGTGGACGGCCGACCCGCCGGCATCCAGAGCGACGGCAGCAGCGTGAAGGTGGCCGAAGGGCGCCATACGGTCACGGTGCGTTCCCTCGGCGGGAAGACCGCCACGCGGACCCTCGAGGTCAGGGGCGACACCCCGGTGGATCTGCCGCTCTGAGCCTCCGGACCGCTATGCACCTGAAATTCCTTGAAGCCGAAAGCATCGAGATCCTGCGGGAGGCCGTCGCCGGTGCCCGCCGCCCGGTGATGCTCTATTCCATCGGCAAGGACTCCTCGGTGATGCTCCATCTGGCCCGGAAGGCCTTCCACCCCGCGACGCCGCCGTTCCCGCTCCTCCACGTGGACACCACCTGGAAGTTCAAGGAGATGTACGCGCACCGGGCCCGGATGGCGGCGGAATCAGGCATGACCCTGCTGACCCACACCAACCAGGAGGGGGTCGCGGCGGGAGTCAATCCCTTCACCCACGGCTCCTCCTACCACACCGATGTGATGAAGACCCAGGCCCTCAAGCAGGCGTTGGATCTCCATGGGTTCGACGTGGTCTTCGGCGGCGCCCGCCGGGACGAGGAGAAGTCCCGGGCCAAGGAGCGCGTCTGCTCCCTCCGGTCGGCGGGCCACCGGTGGGATCCCAAGCGCCAGCGCCCGGAGCTCTGGAACCTCTACAACACCCGGCTCCGGGAAGGGGAGACCCTGCGGGTCTTCCCGATCTCGAACTGGACCGAGGCGGACATCTGGGAATACATCCGCGCCGAGGACATCCCGATCGTTCCTCTCTACCTTGCCAAGGCCCGCCCGGTGGTGAGCCGCTCGGGGGCCTGGATCATGGTGGACGACGAGCGGCTTCCCCTGGAGCCCGGGGAGCAGCCGGAGCTCCGGATGGTGCGGTTCCGGACCCTCGGCTGCTACCCCCTCACCGGCGCCATCGAGAGCACCGCGGCGACCCTGGACGAGGTGATCGCCGAGACCCTCGGCGCCCGGATGTCCGAGCGTCAGGGCCGCCTGATCGACTCGGACCAGCCCGGATCCATGGAGAGGAAGAAGCAGGAGGGCTACTTCTGATGCCGCCCCAGGCCCCAGCCCCTGAGAAGCCGCTGCTCCGGTTCATCACCTGCGGCAGCGTGGACGACGGCAAGTCCACCCTCATCGGCCGCCTCCTCCACGAGTCGAAGTGCCTCTTCGAGGACCAGCTGGATGCCCTGGCCCGGGACTCGAAGCAGTTCGGCACCCAGGGCGAGGCCATCGACTTCGCCCTTCTGGTGGACGGCCTCCAGGCGGAGCGGGAGCAGGGCATCACCATCGACGTCGCCTACCGGTTCTTCGCCAGCGCCGCCCGGCGCTTCATCGTGGCGGACACCCCTGGCCACGAGCAGTACACCCGCAACATGGCGACGGGCGCCTCCACGGCGGATCTGGCCATCCTCCTGGTGGACGCCCGGAAGGGCCTCCTGACCCAGACCCGGCGCCACGCGCGCATCGCGGGGATGATGGGGATCCGGCACGCGGTGCTCGCGGTCAACAAGATGGACCTGATGGGCTGCGACCAGGGGGTGTTCGACGCCATCGTCGAAGCCTTCCGCCCTGTGGCGGAGGAACAGGGCTTCCGGACCCTCCAGGCCATCCCCCTCAGCGCCCTCGAGGGCGACAACGTGGTGGCCCCGAGCGCCCGCATGCCCTGGTACGCCGGCCCGACCCTGATGGCGCACCTGGAGGCCATCGACGCGGCCCCCGAAGCCGGCGGCGGCGCCTTCCGCATGCCGGTCCAGTGGGTCAACCGGCCCAACCTGGACTTCCGGGGTTTCTGCGGGCGGGTCGCCCAGGGCGAAATCCGCCCCGGCGATCCGGTCCGGATCCTCCCCTCCGGCGTCTCCACGCGAGTGAAGGCGGTCCTTGCCTGGGAGGGTGGTCTCGACCGCGCAGGGCAGGGCGACTCCATCACCCTCACCCTGGCGGACGAGGTGGATGTCAGCCGCGGGGATCTGATCGCCGCGGACCAGGATCCCGCCCCGGTCAGCGACCAGTTCGAGGCCCAGCTGCTCTGGATGTCCGAGCAGCCGCTGGTGCCGGGCCGCCCCTATCTCCTGAAGCTCCATGCCCAGGAGGTGACGGCCACCGTCACCGCCATCAAGCACCGGGTGGACGCGGACACCGGCGCCCGCCTCGCGGCCCGGACCCTGCAGCTCAACGAGATCGGCCGGGTGAACCTCTCCCTTTCCCGCCCCGTGCCCTTCGAGCCCTATGCCACGAACCGGATCCTGGGCGGATTCATCCTCATCGACAAGCTCACCTTCGACACCGCGGGCGCGGGGATGATCGACTTCGCCCTGCGACGGGCGACCAACATCCACTGGCAGGCCCTCGAGGTGGACAGGGCGGCCCGGGCGAGGCTGATGGGCCAGCGGCCCCGCTGCGTCTGGTTCACGGGACTCTCCGGATCCGGCAAGTCCACCCTGGCGAACCTTCTGGAGAAGCGGCTCCACGCGGAGGGGCGGCACACCTTCGTCCTCGATGGGGACAATGTGCGACATGGCCTCAACCGGGACCTGGGCTTCGCCGAGGCGGACCGGGTGGAGAACATCCGCCGGGTGGCGGAGGTCGCGAAGCTGATGACGGACGCCGGACTCCTCGTCCTGGTCTCCTTCATCTCGCCCTTCCGCTCCGAGCGGCAGATGGCCCGGGAGCTCTTCGGGCCGGGCGATTTCCTGGAGGTGTTCGTGGACGCGCCCCTCGACGCCTGCGAGCGCCGGGACGTGAAGGGGCTCTATGCGAAGGCCCGGCGCGGGGAACTCCGGAACTTCACCGGCATCGACAGCCCTTACGAGCCGCCGGAGCATCCCGAGCTGCACCTCCGGACCGCCACCGAGGATCCCGAGGCCTGCCTGGCGCGGCTGGTGGCGCTGCTGGAGACGCCCTAGGATTCCCTCCTGGCCTCCAAGCCGCGCCCGCGCTAGGATTTCCGTTCACCACTGGGGAGTCGCCAAGTGGTAAGGCAGCGGGTTTTGGTCCCGCCATTCGAGGGTTCGAATCCTTCCTCCCCAACCACGCCCAGCCGGGAACCCCTCAGCCCCGCAGGTCCTCGGCCGCATCGTGCACCCCGCGTCGCAGGTCCGATGCGGCCCGGGCGGCCCGGCGGCGCACCTTCCATCCGAATTCCCTCAGGTCCTCCCGCAGCTCCGGGCCGGACTTCGGGGTCGTGAAGGCGGTGATGAGCGCACCTACGGCGGCTCCAGCCAGGAAGGTGAGGAGGAAGGTGGTGGTGGTGTGAACGGAGTCCTGGCTCATGGTCATCTCCGAGATGGCGCCTCCGAGGGAGGCGGGTTGAAGGTCCGGAAGGCGCCCAGGGCCAGGCCGAGCAGGCCCGCGCCCTTGGCCAAGCCTTGGCGGTAGCGATCCATGAGCCCCCGCCAAGCCGCCGCTGCCTCCTCCGCCGCTGTCACGCAGCCGGCGAGGGAAGCCAGGCCCGGGCCCAGGGTGTCCAGGGTGGTCTCCAGACGCTGGCGCGCCGCCCGCACATCGCCGGCGATGGCCTCGAGGTCTCTGCGCGAGGCGGCGAGGAAGGCTTCCGCCGCCCGCACGCCCCTGCGCACTTCGGCCACCAGGAGGATGAGCGCCCCGGCGACGGCGGCCAGTAGGGCAAGGAGCAGGAGCTGCAGGGCGAGGGGCATGTCCGCTTCCGGAGCGGCCAGGGGGGGCCGCGGACTCCATGCATTGGCGACGGATGGGGTGATCTTGGACACGTCGGCCCTGTCCCCCGCGCGGTCTGTGATCCGGGGCAAGATCCTGCAGATTGGGCGGATCGCGGGTTGAGCCGGGTCCCGCGGGGCCTAGGCTGGCGGCACGTGGGAGGCTTCCATGACCGGCACCACCTGGTTCCTCGTGGCCGACTCGGCCCATGCGCGGCTCTTCGAAGAGGAGGGTGCGCGCTTCGAGGAGATCGAGGGCTACGTGCATCCGGCCGGGGCCCGGCGTCCTCGGGCGACCTTCACCGGACCCGTAGGGCGGCGAGGCCCTGGCGCTCGCCAGGGCCTGGGGGAAGGGTCCCGTCCGGGGCTTCAGGACCGCAACCTGCCCCAGGACGTGGAATCCGCCCGGTTCGCCAAGGCCCTGGCGGCGCGGCTCAAGGACGGGCTCAGGACCCGCCGGTTCAGGGTCCTGGTCCTGGCGGCGCCGCCGAGGTTCCTCGGCCTGCTCCGGGCCTCCCTGGATCCCCAAGTGGCCCGCCGGGTGGTGGCCGAGGAGGCGAAGGATGATCTGAGGCTCCCTCAGGCCAGACTCGCCGGGAAGCTCCGGTCCCTGCGCCTGACCAGCCGCTGAGGAAGGCCTCGCTGAGGGGGTTCGAGGAGCGAGCGCCGCGACGGGGGAGGGAGCCATGGATCGCTTGAAGGGCAAGGTGGCCGCCATCACGGGTGCGGCTCTGGGCATTGGTCAGGCGACGGCCCTGCGGATGGCCCAGGAGGGCGCTTCTGTCGCGATCCTGGACCTCCATGACGCGGAGGGCCAGGCCTTGGCCCGGGAGCTCGAGGGGAACGGGCGTCCGGCCCGGTACTGGAGGTGCGACGTCTCGAAGGAGGCGGAGGTGGCCCGGGTGATGGGGGAAGTGGTGGCCCAGTTCGGCCGGCTGGACATCCTGGTGAACAACGCCGGGGTGGCGGGCATCAGCAAGCCCACTCACGAGGTGACCGAGGCGGAGTGGGACTTCGTCCAGGCCGTGAACGTGAAGGGGGTCTTCTTCTGCACCAAGCACGCGATCCCCTACCTGAAGCGGGCGGGCGGCGGCAGCATCATCAACCTCTCCTCCATCTACGGGCTGGTGGGCGCGCCGGACGTGCCGCCCTACCACGCCTCCAAGGGCGCGGTCCGGCTCATGACCAAGACCGACGCGCTGCTCTACGCGGGGGACCGCATCCGCGTGAACTCCATCCATCCGGGGTTCATATGGACGCCCATGGTGGAGGGCCACCTGAAGGCCCAAGGTGACCTGGAGGCGGGCCGGAAGGCCACAGACGCGCTCCATCCCCTTGGCCACATGGGGGAACCCGATGACATCGCCTGGGGGGCGGTCTACCTCGCCTCGGACGAATCGAAGTTCATGACCGGCGCCGAGCTGGTCATCGATGGCGGCTATACCGCCCGCTGAGCCTCAGGGGTTCGGCTTGGGCGTGAACCCGAATTCCTCGACGCTGAGCAGGTCCGGGCGCACCACGCCGCCCTCCTCCGCCCGGGCGATGGCCCGCTTGCCGGTGGCGGCCTCGAAGGCCTCCAGGATGCGCCGCTCCAGGGCCTCCCGGACGTCGTTGTTGAGCGGGTAGGCGATGTCCTTGTAGCTGCCGTCCCGCTTACGGCGCGAGGGCATGGCCACGAAATAGCCGTCCTCCCCCTCCACCACGCGCAGGTCCCCCACGAGGAAATCCCCGTCCAGCACGATCGCCGCGTAGGCCCGCAGCTTGTCGTCGTTGGCGATGGGGGTGATGCGGACCTCGGTGACGTTCAGCATCCCCTCATTCTACGGGAGAATCTGCGCCCAGCCCCACTGGCGGGCGGATACGTCGCCGCCGCGGTAGGACCAGAGTAGGTCCCGCTGGCAGAGGGTGCAGAGCGGCACGGATCCGTCCTTCGAGGGATCGAGGCCAAGATCCTGCGCCTGGGCCCGGAGGAAGCCATGGAGGTCCAGGTGGGGCCGGCCCCTCGGACCCTCTCGCCTGAGTTCCTCCCGCCAGGCGGGATCCGCCGCCGCGGCGGCGATGACCTCCTCCCCGACCTCGAAGTGGCAAGGCTGGATGGCGGGCCCGAAGGCCCAGGCCAGCGATGCGGGATCACCGCCCAGATCGCGGAAGATCGCCACGCCCCGGCGGAGGATGCCTCCCGTGGCGCCCCGCCAGCCCGCATGGAGCGCCGCGATCCAGGGCCGGCCCTGGGCGACCGGGCCCGCGAGGAGGATGGGCACGCAGTCCGCCACCCGCACGCCGAGGCGGACGCCCGGATCGGAGGTCCAGATCCCATCCGCCTCCTGCAAGGTCCCGGTGGCCTCCACGACCCCGCAGCCATGGACCTGGCTGAGCAGGGGCCTGGGAAGCGCCTCGGCAGGATCGAGCCTGGTGGAGAACCCCCAGGCCAGGGGGAAGGGCGGGAGCGTCTGGGGCAGGAGCATGAGGCCAGTCTCCCATGCCCCTCAGGCTTCGATCGCCTCGAGCTCACCCCGGGCGAGGGCCGCCTTGAAGGCCCGCCAGTCCCGCTCCACCTGATCCGCGCAGGCCGTCGCGAAGGCCGCCAGCGCCCGGTCCAGCTTGTCCGAACGCCCAGCGTAGCCCGCGAGCATCGCCGGGTCGCCCGTGCGGGCCTGGGCCTTGGCGAGCACCAGGCCGCAGAGGGCGGCGTAGTCCTCAAGGCCGTCCCCGGCGAGAAGGGCGAGATCGATGGAGGCCTTGTGGTCCGACCACTGGCGGACCAGGAAGGGCTGGCCGCCGACGCTCGTCCAGCCGAGGAAGGGATCCGCCCAGGTCTGGAGGCGGCGGGTGGCTTCCGCCACGGCCCGGCCCCGATGGCCCGTCTCCTCGAGCTTCCAGCAAGAAGGCCGGGTCCCCTTGATCTCCAGGAACAGCGGATCCTCGTCGGAGACCCCGCGGAAGAGCAGGACCCAATTGAGGACGCCGATGCTGCCGCACCCCAGGACGCGGCGGGACCCGTCCACTACCTCGTAGCGTTCCATCACCTGCCGCCGCTCCGGAGCGAGGGTGTCCAGGTAAGGCGCGAGCGCCGCCTTCGCCGAAGCCAGTTCCCGGGCGTTGAGCCGCTTCACGAGGGGAGGGCGCTCGAGGAAGCGGGCGCCGGAGCCTTCAGCTTCCACGGCCTTGGCCATCAGCGCCCCGGGGGTGTCGAGCGCCGCCTGGGCGAAGACCGGCGCGAGGGCCTTGCGGCCTTCCTCCGCCCGCACGAGCACCCGAGCGACCTCCCGCGCGGGGAGCTCCGCGAACCGGTGCAGGCTCGACCGCCAGGTGGCCGCCATCGCGGCCACCGCCGCCCGGGCCCGGGCGTCCGTATGCCCAGCCTCCCGTCCCGCCAGCACCACGCTGGCGGCGAGGCGCCAGAGATCCCACTCGAAAGGCCCGCGGCAGGCTTCGTCGAAATCGTTCAGGTCGAAGACCAGCCGGCCCTCTGGATCCGCGTAGGCCCCGAGATTGAGCAGGTGGGCGTCGCCGCAGAGTCCCACCTCGATCCCCGCCGTCGGCCCGGAGCCGAGGTCCGCGGCCAGGAGCGCCGCTGAGCCGCGGTAGAAACGGAAGGGCGACTGGGCCATGCGGCCCCAGCGGAGGGGCAGCAGGTCCGCCTGGCGACCCGCCACGGCGGCCTCCAGCTGCGGGATCAGGTCGGGCCTCGTTCCCGGCGCCTTCCAGCCCCCCAGCTCCGTCCGGGGCAGGTGGTTCCGGAGCGCCTTGCCTGCGGCCCGGCGGTCGGCGATGCTCCGGAAGCCCATCTCAGGCCAGGTAGCGCTCGCGGAGGAACTTCAGGTGGTGCGCGGCGTGGCCCGCGATGACGAAGGCGAGGGCGCGGACCGAGACCTCCCGCCCGTTGGCGATGCCCCGGCGGTCCCAGGCCTCCGGGGCCAGGTGGTCCAGGGTCGCGAGGGTGGCGGCCCGCAGGTGGCCGAACTCCTCCAGGAGGTCCGCCAGGGTGCGGACGTCCGAGCGGGAGGCGGCCACATAGGCGTCCTCGTCGAAGCCCGGCAGGGGGGAGGCGTCCCCGCGGCTGAAGCGGTAGAGGCGGTGCTCGAAGCACTTCTCCGCGTCGATCAGGTGCCCGAGCAGCTCGCGGACGCTCCACTTCCCGGGTGCGTAGCGGTGCCCGCCGGAGGACTCCGGAAGCCCGCCGAAGAGGGCCTGGACCTCCGCGCCCTGGCGCCGCAGGGTCTCCCGGATGTCGCCGTCGGGCGCCTCGCTGATGTAGGTGGTGTAGGAGGTCGGGTACTCGGCGGCGTCGGGGCGGCGGCTGGTCATGGCAACTCCTGGCCCTGAGCATGGCCGGAGCCCCCGCCGGCCGCCAGGGGGGCCTGACGGACCGTCGCCCGCATCCGAAAGGCATGGACGGCGCTCGGCACATCGTGGGTCCAGGCCGGCAGCAGGAAGGTCACCGCCAGGGCCTCCAGGTTCTCGACGATCCCGGGCCAGAGCATGAGCGCGAACCAGCCGGAGCCGCCACCGAAGCCCAGCAGGCCCAGGGCGCCTGCGAACAGCGCGAGGCCCCAGGCCTTGGCGCTCCAGAGGTGGTAGCTGGCCTTGCGGCCGTACTTGCGGCGCTCGATCCCGAAGCGGAGCAGCTCCAGCCCCACCACGGCGCCGAGCAGGACTTCATGGGCCCGAACCACCTCCGGCCGCAGCCGCCAGAGGGTCCAGCCCACCGCCAGGTAGAAGATGATGTCCACGGCGCTGTCCAGCCGCCGCAGGAAGGGCGTCGCCACCCGGAGCCGCCGGGCGAGCACCCCGTCGAAGATGTCCGACAGCACCGCCGCCGTCAGGATCAGGCCGAAGGTCAGCGGGCGGGGCCGGTCGGACAACAGCAGCAGCATCGGCGCGAGCGCCAGGCGAAGGAGGGTGAGGGCGAGGGGGATGCGGCGCCTCATGGCCGGCCGGATCCCCAGCCGAACAACCGCCGCCAGAAGGGCAGGGCGGGGTGGCCCGTGACCTTGTTCAGGAAGTAGGCCTCGTGGTCCCGCTCCAGCTGGGCGAAGGCCCTGAGCTCATCCCTCAGCGCCAGAAGGCCCAGGGCCTCGGCGAGGAGGGCCGCCTCCTCGTATTCCCGGTCGTTCTGGGACTCGAGCCGACCCGCGAAGTACATGGGAATGAACCAGCCCACCAAGTTGCAGCCGATGAGGATGACCACGCCCACCAGGGCCTGGAAGGCGTCGAGGGCTGGGCGCGGCTTGGCTCCGAGATCCGTCAGCATCAGGCCCAGTCTCCGCCGGTGGTGCCACTCCTCCCGCTCGATCTGCTGGATCTCTTCGATCTCCCGGTCGTGCTTCAGCGAGATCCCATGCCCCCGGTAGGCCAGCGCCGCCGCCAGCTCGCCGCTGTAGGCGCGCTGGAGGATGGATACGAGGCTCGATTCCGCGGAGCGATCCGGCGGGGATTGCATCTGCGCCATGGGGCTGATCTGCGGACCCTCTACACCCGCTCCACCGCCATGGCGATGGCGTTCCCGCCGCCCAGGCAGAGGGCCGCGACGCCGCGCTGCTTGCCCTTGAGCTCCAGGGCGTGGAGCAGGGTGGCCATGACCCGGGCGCCGCTGGCGCCAATGGGATGGCCCAGGGCGACGGCGCCCCCGTGGATGTTGACGCGGTCCTCCGGCAGCTTCAGCTCGTTCACGGTGGCGACGAGCTGCACGGCGAAGGCCTCGTTGATCTCCCAGAGATCCACGTCCGCGACACTCCAGCCCACCTTGGGCAGCAGCTTCTGGATGGCAGGCACGGGTGCCATGGTGACCCATTCAGGATCCAGGCCGGCGGTGGTCCAGCCCAGGATGCGGGCCTGGACCGGCAGGCCGTGGGCCTTGGCGTAGGCCTCGGTGGTGACGAGGGCCGCGGCGGCGCCGTCGTTCACGGAAGGGGCGTTGCCGGCGGTGACGGTGCCGCCGTCCTTCTTGAAGGCGGGCTTCAGCCTGGCCAGGGCCTCCAGGGAGGTGTCCGCCCGGGGGCCCTCGTCGGTGTCCACGATCAGGTCGCCCTTCTTCCCGGGCACGGCGATGGGCACGATCTCGGCCTTGAAGGCGCCGGACGCGATGGCTGCGATGGCCTTCTGGTGGCTGTGGAGGGACCACTCGTCCTGCATGCCGCGGGTCACGCCGTACTTCTGGGCCACCAGCTCGCCGGTGGCGCCCATGGCCTGGTCCGTCATGGCGCAGTGCAGGCCGTCGAAAGTCATGGAGTCGATGGCGGTGGTGTTGCCCATGCGGGCGCCGGCGCGGAGCTTCGGCAGCAGGTAGGGCGCGTTGGACATGGACTCCATGCCGCCGGCCAGGATCACCTCGTGGTCGCCGAGGAGCACGCCGCTGGCGGCCAGCTGGATGGCCTTGAGGCCGGAGCCGCAGACCTTGTTGATGGTGACGGCCGACGTGGAGGAAGGTAGGCCGCCCCGGAGCGCCGCCTGGCGGGCGGGCGCCTGGCCCACGCCGGCGGAGAGCACGTTGCCGAAGATGGCCTCGGTCGGTGCGGCGCCCGGGATGTCCGCCAGCAGGCGCTTCACCACCTGGGCCGCCAGGTCCGGCGCGGCCAGGGGCGAGAGCCCGCCCTGGAACTTGCCGATGGGGCTGCGGAGGGACTTGAGGATGACGGCGCGGTCGGTCATGGGGTTCTCTCGTCGGGAGGGATCAGGCGCGGGGCTTCTTGGGCTTGGCGTCCTCGAGGTGGCTGAAGTCCAGGTGCTCGAGGTTGAGGGTAGGGGGGGCCGGGGCGTAGAGGTCCGGCGCCTCGTGCTGGACGAACCGCCGGGTCCGCTCAAGGAGGTTCTCCAGGTCCTGGAGCATGCGCAGCCGCTCCATCTTCAGGTTCCTGATCTGGACCTCGATCTCCACCACGTGCTGCTGGGCTTCGCGGATGACTTCGTCGGCCTTGAACTGGGCCTCCTTGAGGAGGATCTCCCGCTCCCGGTTGGCGGTGTCGAGGACGTCCTCCTTGGTGCGCTGGGCCTGGAGCAGCGTCTCCCGGAAGATGCGGTCCTGCTCGCCGTACTGGCGCAGGCGCTCCCGGGATTCCAGCAGCTCCTCCTTGAGCCGCTGGTTCTCCGCCAGCAGCTCCTCCCAGTCCGAGGACAGCTCGTGGAGGAAGGCCCGGACTTCAGATTCGTCGATGCCCCGGAAGCCCTTGGTGAACTCCCGGCGCTGGATGTCGATGG
>DASTWQ010000021.1:0-3414 GCA_035758545.1 Holophagaceae bacterium
TGCCTCGGCCCGGGCCTGGTGGGTCGGCGCCCCTTTGCGTCTTGGCGGTCTTGGCGCCTTGGCGTTGAAGGGCTTTTCAACCCCTCGCGAGCAGCCAGACGCCCACCGCCAGGTTGCCCACGCCGGAGGCCGCGAACAGCAGGCGCCGGAAACCCCGCAGCCCACCGAGATTCGAGGCCAGCCAGCCCGCGGCCGCCGAGAGGGCGACGAACATCGCGGTGATGCCGATCCCGAAGAGCAGCAGCGCCCCGGCGAAGGCCAGGCCCCCGTGGACGCCGCCGTGCTCCATGAGCGCCGTGAAACCCCGGACCCCGCCGAGCCCGAAGAAGGCACCCAGCCAGGCCGCCGAGTGGTGGAAGCGGTGGCCGCGCCCGTCCGGGTGAGGGTGGGTGTGGGTCAGGGCGCCGTGGGCGTGGACGTGCGTGTGGAGCGCCGCCCGCCGCCAGCCGAGGGCCGCCGCCAGGTTCCAGAGCCCCAGCAGGGCCACCAGGGCCCAGGCGCCGCGGTCCATCCAAGCGAAGAAGCCGTCCCCGAACACCGCGTGGCCCGCCACCGCCGCCAGGACCGCCAGGAGGGCCACCGCCAGCATGTGGGACAGCCCGAAGGCCAGGCCCACCTTCCAGGCCCCGCGGCGCTCCCCCTGCAGGCTGACGCCCGTGACCACGGCGACGTGGTCCGGTTCCAGCGCATGGAGGCATCCCAAGGTCAGGGGCAGCAGCATGGAGCCAGTCTACCGGAGGGCCGAGTCTATAAATGGGGCTGATGGTGGTGCCATCATCCATCAGGAGTTCGCCATGCTGAACGACACCTCGCTGCTCACGGTCTTCTACACCGTGGTGAACGAGAAGAGCTTCACCCGGGCGGCGGAGAAGCTCTTCCGCACCCAGCCGGCGGTGTCACTGGCGATCCAGCGGCTGGAGGCCGAGGTGGGCGAGCCCCTCATCGACCGTTCCGGCCGGGAGCTCTCCCTCACGGAGGCGGGCCGGGTGGTCTACGAGGCCGCGCGCCAGCAGGAGAACCTCCGCCGCAGCCTCGCCAACCAGCTGGGGGAGCTCAAGAACATGGGCGCCGGCCGCCTCGCCATCGGCGCCAACGAGAGCATGACCCTCTACCTCCTGCCCCACCTCTCCCGCTTCCGCCGGGCCCACCCCAAGGTGAAGCTCGTGGTGCAGCGCAGCCGCTCCAGCGAGGTTCCGGACCGCCTCCTGGCGGGGGACGTGGACCTGGGCGTGGTGAGCTACCGCCTGGACGACGAGCGCTTCCGCTCCCAGGTGCTCTACATCGACCACCTGGCCTTCGTCGTGTCCCCCGCCCACCGGCTCGCCAAGCGGGCCTCGGTGCCCATCAAGGAGCTGGGCCGGGAGGTCTTCGTGGCCCACAACGTGGCCTCGCCCTACCGGGAGGCGGTGCTGAAGGCGTTCCGGCAGGCCAAGGTGCCGCTCAACATGGAGATCGAGATGCCCACGGTGGAGAGCATCCGCCGCATGGTGCAGGCGGGGGAGGGCGCCGCCTTCCTGCCCCGCATGTGCGTGGACCAGGACGTGCGCCAGGGCGTGCTGAAGGAGGTGGAGGTGAAGGAGCTGCGGGTGGAGCGGAAGATCTTCCTCGTCTCCGTGGCCCGCCGGCCCCTCAGCCACGCCGCCAAGGCCTTCCTGGACCTGGTGGCCAAGCAGCTGGACAAGGGCGGGGCCCTGTGAGGCCCGTCACAGGCCCCTTGCGCGAGTGGGTCATATCGACAATCATCGATAGGTCGGTATACCCATGAAGCTCTCCGATCCCGAAGTCACCCGCATCGCCAAGGCCCTGGCCGATCCCCAGCGCCTGGCGCTGCTGACGCGGGTGGCCAAGGCCGGGGAGCTCACCTGCTCCGACCTCGCGGCCAAGTGCCTCATCGGCCAGGCCACGGTCTCCCACCACCTCCGGGAGCTCGTGAACGCGGGGCTCCTCTCCCGGCGGAAGGAAGGCCAGTTCGCCTACTTCGCCTTCGAGCAGGGGGTCTTCGACGCCTACGTCCAGGAGATGCGCAAGCGCCTGGGCCCCCTCCTCCATTCCGAAGGGAGCTGAGGCACGGCGTCCGGGCGTGGTTTTTTTTCGTCCGATATATCGACGAGCACCAATACATCGATCCGTTTCCCGGAGTCCCCCATGCGCGCCCTCGCCGCGCTCGCCCTCGGCCTGTCCGTCCTGCAGGCCCAGGAGAGCCCCACCCCCCAGATCGACCCCGCGCCCGGCTTCGACCTCGGGCCGCTGCCCACGCGGAACATGTTCACGCTGCTCCAGGCCCCCATGACCTACCAGCCCCAGTCCCCGATCCTGGTGGGGCAGGGCCGCTGGCGGGTCAGCCTGCAGGTGGTCCGGGCCAACGTGTTCGAGTTCTCGGACGCCCTCAAGAACGACCCGCCGCCGGACTTCGCCAACCGGCTCGTGGTGGACCGCGCCACCGTGGAGGGCTGGGCGGCCCGCTACAGGAACGATCCGTTCGTCTTCTACTTCGACGAGGAGATGACCCGGACCACCCTCCAGGTCCGCACCGGCATCGGCCCGAAGACCGACCTCTGGGTGGAGCTGCCGGTGGAAGCCCATTCCGGCGGGATCCTGGACGGCCCCATCGAGGCCTTCCACAGCGCCTTCGGCTTCTCCCAGTGGGGGCGGGACCTGGTGGCGAAGAACCAGGCGGTGGTCGCCACCATCCGCTACGGCCAGGTCACCTTCTACGACCAGGGCTCCTCCCGGCCCAAGCTCCAGGATCCGCTCCTCGGGATCGTCCACCAGATCTCCAACCACGGGGATTCGGGCCTGGCCCTCACCGCCACGGTGAAGCCCGGGCTCACGAAGGCCTACGGCGTCTTCGAATCCGGCTGGGACTGGGAGGGCGGCGTGAGCGGCTGGTCCAAGCGGGGCCGCAGCACCTTCTACTATGGCGCCGCCTACACCCACCGCGGCCGGGGCAACACCGGCTACAACCAGCTGGACTACACCAACGACCTGGGGGCCCATTTCACCTGGCAGGGCTTCACCGACCGCAAGGTGCAGCCCTTCCTCCAGCTCTACTACCTGAGCGGCTTCTCGACGCCCCAGCCCTTCGCCAAACTGAACGGCTACTCCCTCCAGCACGACCTGGGCTTCCACTGGTTCATCACGCCGAAGGCCGCCCTCACCTTCCGCTACGTGAACAACATCTCCCACAACGAGAACACCGACGACGCCTCCTTCGGCGTCGGGCTGACGGTGAAGCTCTGAAACGCGCGGAGGCCCCCTCGGGAGCCTCCGCGCGGCTGGAGCCGCCACCATCCGCAGCACGCGGATAGGACCGCATCGCCTGCGATGCGGCCCCGCAGGGGTGAGGGACAAGGTCCCGAATCAGCCGGAATCGAACCTCCGTTGCGGGCAGCCGTTCGCGCGTGGGACCGTTCC
>DASTWQ010000040.1:0-7481 GCA_035758545.1 Holophagaceae bacterium
CCCGGAGGACGTTCCAGCGAAGCAGCGCCTGCCACTTCGCCGAGGGCACCTCGCCGGCGAGGGCGGCGAAGGCCGCCAGGTAGTCTGGCTGGCGGAGGTTGAGGGCGGTCTCCCCGGCGGGGAAGCCGAGGGCCGTGAAGTAGCCCTCCCAGGGGAAGCCCGGCGCGGTCACGGCGAGGTCGGTCCGCGGGGTCTTGTGGTAGTTGGCCTCGGGATCCCGGAGGTCCACGAGCTTGCGGGAGGCGGCGGCGAGGGCGGTCTCCAGGCCGAGGACCGCGCCGGCGTCCTGGGCCGCGGCGGCCTTGGGCTCGCCGGACAGCTCGAACATGCGGGCCACGTGGGCCCGGTAGGCGGCGCGCAGGGCCCGGGACTTCTCGTCCTGACGGAAGTAGAACTCCCGCTCGGGCAGACCCAGCCGGGGCTGGCCCAGGGAGGCGAGCATGGCCGTCGCGTCCTTGTCGTCCTGGCTCACGTAGAAGCTGAAGGGCACGGGCAGTCCGTGGCCGGAGAGCCAGCCGCAGGCGGCGGCGAGGCTGTCGGCGTCCTTCACGGACGCGATGGCGCCGAAGGCGCCCTGGAGGGGCTTCAGGCCCGCCTTCTCGATGGCGGCCTGGTCCATGCCGCTGGCGTAGAAGTCGCCGATGCGCTGCTCCGGCGTGCCCGGCGCGGCCTTGGCGGCGGCGGCCCGGTCCAGCAGGCGGTGGAGGATGGCGTCGTTCCGCTCGTCGATCTCCTGGTTGACCCCGTAGGCCGAGAAGGCCGCGGGGATCGGCGCGGCGTTGTAGGCGCCGTTGGCGAAGTCGTAGAAGTCCGCGCAGGGCTTCACCGAGCGGTCCAGGTAGGCCGGATCGCAGCCGGTCACGGCCTTGGAGGCGGGCCCGCCGGCAACCAGCAGGGCGGGGATGAGCGAGAGGAGGAGGGTGCGGCGCATGGATGGCCTCGATCAGAAAAGGAAAAGGCGGAGGGCCCGGGGGGGCCCTCCGCCGGTCCTGCGGGGTTTACCAGATGCTGGGGCGCTCGGCCTCGGGCCGGAACATCTTGCAGCCGTCCACCACGCCGAAGGCCTTGTAGAACTCGGGCATGTTGGCGAGGGGGCCGAGCACGCGGAACCTGCCGGGGCTGTGCGGATCCACCTTCAGGGCCATGGAGGCGTACTGCGGGCGGCTGTGCTCGCGCCACACGGAGGCGAAGCCGAGGAAGAAGCGCTGGTCGCCGGTGAAGCCGTCGATGGTCGGGGCCTCCTGGCCCTTCAGGCTGCGCTTCCAGGCCAGGTAGGCGATCTTCAGCCCGCCCAGGTCGGCGATGTTCTCACCGAGGGTCAGCTTGCCGTTGATGTGCTCGCCGGGGATGGGCTCGAAGCCGTCGAACTCCTTGACCACCAGGCCGGTGCGCTCCTCGTAGGCCTTCTTGACGCTGTCGGTCCACCAGTTCTTGAGGTTGCCGTCCGCGTCGTACTGGCTTCCCTGGTCGTCGAAGCCG
Source organism: Holophagaceae bacterium (assembly GCA_035758545.1). GTDB lineage: Bacteria > Acidobacteriota > Holophagae > Holophagales > Holophagaceae > JAFDVN01. The sequence goes on from DASTWQ010000040.1 coordinate 1,480, forward strand.
TGGGTCATCTCGTGGCCGATGACCACGCCGATGGCGCCGTAGTTCACCGCGTCATCCGCCTTGGGGTCGAAGAAGGGGGCCTGCAGGATGCCCGCCGGGAACACGATCTCGTTCATGGACGGGTTGTAGTAGGCGTTCACCGTGGGGGGCGTCATGCCCCACTCGGCGCGGTCCACGGCCTTGCCGAGCTTGTGCAGGTTCTCCTCGATGCGGAACTGGGCGGCCCGGCGCACGTTGCCGTAGTAGTCGTCCCGCTTCACGTCGAAGGTGTAGACCTTCCACTTGTCGGGGTAGCCCATCTTCACCATGAAGGCGTCCAGCTTCTTGACGGCCGCGGCCTTGGTGGGCGCGTCCATCCAGGGCAGCTGCTCGATGTCGTCCCGCAGCACGGCCTGCATGTTGTGGACCATGTCGAGGACCTTCTGCTTCGCCTCGGGGGGGAAGGCCTTCTTCACGTAGATCTGGCCGAGGGCCTCGCCCAGGGCGCCGTCGGTGGCGGCGGTCATGCGCTTCCAGCGGTCCTCCTGCTGGGGCTGGCCGGTGAGGGCCTGCGTGAAGGAGAAGGCCTCGTCCTGGAAGGCCTTGGACAGCAGCGGAGAGGCGGCGGCGATCACGTGCCAGCGCAGGTAGGTGCGCCAGTCGGCGACGGGGGTGTCGCCCGCCAGCTTGGCGAAGGCGGAGAAGAAGGAGGGCTGGCCCACCAGCACGTCCTGGGCCTTCACGCCGCGGCCGGCCATGTAGGCGCCCCAGCCGAAGCCCGGGGCCTTCTGGGCCAGGTCGGCCATGGTCAGCTTGTTGTAGGTCTTCTGGGGGTCGCGGTTCTCCACCCGGGTCCAGGAGGCCTGGGCCAGGGCGGTCTCCAGCTTCATGACGGTCGCGGCCTCGGCCTTGGCGGCCTCGGCGGAGTCGCCCAGCAGCTGCAGGGTGCGCACGATGTGGGCCTGGTAGGCGTCGCGCACGGCCTTGGAGCGGGCGTCGTCCTTCAGGTAGTAGTCGCGGTCGGGCATGCCCAGGCCGCCCTGGTAGAAGCCGCTGATGTACTTGGTGCTGTCCTTGTCGTCCTGGCCCACGCCGAAGCCGAAGCCGCCGCCGAAGCCGCGGTTGTGCAGCTTGGCGAGGACGGCCGGCAGGTCCTTGTCGGACTTGAGGGACGCGGCCAGCGCCAGGTCGCCCTGGACGGGCTTGGCGCCCAGCTTCTCGATGCGGGCCTCGTCCATGGAGGCGGCGAAGAAGTCGCCGACCTTCTGCTCGACGGAGCCGGGCTTGGCCTTGGACTTGGCGGCGTCCACCAGGATGTCGTGGAGGATGGCGCGGTTGTGGTCGTAGAGCTCGTTGAAGGCGCCGTAGCGGGACTTGTCCGCGGGCAGGGCCGTGCGCTTCAGCCACCCGCCGTTGGCGTAGTCGTAGAAGTCGTCGCAGGGCTTGACGCTGGTGTCCATGTTCGCCGGATCGATGCCGTGCTTCATGGAGTCGGTGCCGGCGGGCGTGCCGGCCACCAGGGCCGTGGCCACGAACCCGAGGGCCAGGGAGAGGGTCTTGAGTCGATTCATAGGCTGACCTCGCAATGTGATGCTCTACGAGGCTAGCACGGTCCGGTTGAGGGGTGAGGGCTGTTAAAAATTGTTAAGAAGCCAGTCCCCGGGTCCATTCGCCCAGCACTTCCTGGGCCTGGCGGATGAGGCCGAGGCCCGGCGCGCGGGCCGGGAGGGTGACGGTGCCGTCGGGGCTGAGGGCGGCGTCCTTGGTCTCCCGGACCCAGGCCATGAGCTTGGTGGGGTCGAGGGGGGTCTGGGGGCTGGGGCGGAGCTTGAGGCGGCCCTTGTCGAGGGTGACCTCGCCCACGGCCAGGTACTGGGCCCGGAGCTTCACGCGGAGCACCTCGAAGAACTTGAGGGACTCCTCGTCGTCCTCGGGCATGCGGCCGAAGCGGTCCTCCAGGTCCTGGCGGTAGAGCTCCAGGTCGCGCTCGCCCTTGAGGCGGGAGGCGCGCTTGTAGGCCACGAGCCGCTCGGCGGCGGCGTCGATCCACCGCTTGCTGAGCTGGGCGGGGCCGCCGCCGGTGAGGCCGTCCACCCGCACCTCGAAGGTGCCGCTGGGCTGGCCCTGGAGCTCCTGCAGGGTCTCCTCCAGGAGCTTGAGGTACATCTCGAAGCCGATGTCGTGGATGTGGCCGCTCTGCTCGCCCCCCAGCAGGTTGCCCGCGCCGCGCAGCTCCAGGTCCATGGCGGCGATGCGGAAGCCGCTGCCCAGTTCGCTGAAGTCCTCCAGGGCCTGCAGGCGCTTGCGGGCGTCCTCGCTGATCTCGCCCTTGCCGGGGATGAGCAGGTAGGCGTAGGCGGGCACGTCGCTGCGGCCCACGCGACCGCGGAGCTGGTAGAGCTGGCTGAGGCCGAAGAGGTCCGCCCGGTGGACGATGAGGGTGTTGGCGTTGGGCACGTCCAGGCCGTTCTCCACGATGGTGGTCGCCACCAGGATCTGGATGCGGCCCTCCATGAAGCCGAGCATGACCCGCTCCAGCTCGTGCTCGTTCATCTGGCCGTGGCCGACGCCGAGGCTGGCCCCGGGCGCCAGGCTGCGGATGCGGTCGGCGATGGCGTCGATGCTCTCCACGCGGTTGTGGACGACGTAGACCTGGCCGCCGCGGCGCAGCTCGAAGTCGAGGGCCGAGCGGAGCAGCTCGTCGCTCCAGGGCGCCACCACGGTCTCGATGGCCAGGCGATTCTTGGGGGGCGTCTCGATGAGGCTGATCTCCCGCAGGCCGGCGAGGCTCATGTGCAGCGTGCGGGGGATGGGCGTGGCGCTCATGGAGAGCACGTCCACCGAAGCCCGGAGCTTCTTCAGCCGCTCCTTGTGGGCGACGCCGAAGCGCTGCTCCTCGTCGATGACCACCAGGCCCAGCTCCGCGTACTCGACCTTGGCGCCGAGGGCCTGGTGGGTGCCCACCAGGATGTCCACCTTGCCGTCCGCCAGATCCTGGAGGATGCGCTTGGCCTCCGCGGGGCTGACGAAGCGGTTGAGCATCTCCACGCGGATGGGGAAGCCCGCGAAGCGCTCCCTGAAGGTGCGGTAGTGCTGGAAGCAGAGGATCGTCGTGGGGCAGAGCACCGCCACCTGGCGGCCCTCGAAGACCACCTTGGCCGCGGCCCGCATGGCCACCTCGGTCTTGCCGAAGCCCACGTCGCCGCAGAGCAGGCGGTCCATGGGCTTGTCGCTCTCCAGGTCCGCCTTGATGACCTCGCTGACCTCCAGCTGGTCGCGGGTGGGCTCGTAGGGGAAGCTGGCCTCGAAGGCCGCCATGTCCGGGCCGTCCGGGCCGCAGGCGACGCCCTTCTCCATCTTGCGGCGGGCGTAGAGCTTCAGCAGCTCCTCGGCCATGTCGCGGATGGCCTTCTTGGCCCGGCGCTTGATCTTGGTCCAGGACTGGCCGCCCAGCTTGTCCACGGGCGGCAGGCCGCCGTCGGGGCTCACGTACTTCTGGATGAGGTCCGCCCGGTCCAGGCTCACGGCCACGCGCCCGCCGTCGGCGTAGCGCAGCTGGATGACCTCCAGCTCCTCGCCGCCCACCTTCTGGACGGCGAAGCCCAGGAACTCGCCGATGCCGTGGTCCAGGTGGACGACCCGGTCGCCGGCCTTGAGGTCCCGCAGGTCGCTGAGGAAGGCCGCGGACTTGCTCTTGCTCGGCGCGCTGGGCAGGGCCCGGCGGCCGAAGGCCTCCCGCTCCGTCAGCACCATCAGCTTGGCGTCGGGGATGAGCACACCGGCGCTGAGGTTCAGGTGCAGGGCCGCGCAGCCGGGGGCGGTGCCCTCGGAGGCCGCCAGCTCCTGCTCGGCCATCAGCTCCGCGAAGCGGTCCCGCATGCCGGCGGTGGAGCCCAGCAGGCGGATGCGCCAGCCGTCCGCCGCCCGGCGCCGGGCCTCGTCCGCCAGCTCCCGCAGGCGGCCCTGGAACTCCTGGGCCTTCTGCGCCGTGAAGGGGACCGTGGCCTCGCTCTGCCACTCGGTGAGGTGCAGGGTCGCGCGGCTGGGATCGCCGTCGGCGAAGCGGTCCTCGGGATCCGGGCAGACCACCCCGCCCCGCCGCAGCACGGTGACCGCCTCGCGGATGCGGCCCAGCTCCTGCTCCACCAGGGCCGCCTCCCAGGCGTCCTCCAGCTTGATCCGCAGGCAGGGCGGGACGAAGTGGGCGAGCTGGCCCTTGGGGTGGGGCAGCAGCGGATAGAACAGCTCCTCGCCGGGGAAGTGACCGTGGCTCTGGAGCCGGGCCCGGCGGTAGCCCAGGTCGTCCTGGGGCTCCGGGGTGAGGTCGGCCTTGGCCTCCAGCACCGCCCGCAGCGCGTCGTCGGCGCTGTCGGCGTCCTCCCCCAGACTCCGCTCCCCTTCGAAGCGGGGATAGAGGGTGAGGGCGTCGAGATCCTCGCCGGTGCGGTGCTGGGTCTCGGGATCGAAGACCGAGAGTCGCTCCAGCTCGTCGCCGAAGGTCTCCAGCCGCAGGGGCAGGTCCAGATGGTCGGGCCAGAGGTCCACCACCAGGCCCCGGGCGCTGAATTCCCCAGGCTGGGAGGCCAGCTCCGCCCGGCGGTAGCCCAGCTCCACCAGGGTCTCCAGCAGGAGCTCCCGGGGCAGCTCGGCCCCCTTGCGCAGCTGCAGGCGCCGCTTCTGGAACCAGGACGGGTGGGGCAGCTTCTCCCGGGCGGCGAGGGGGCCAGTGACGAGCACCGCCACCCGGCCCTCCATGAGGCCCGCCAGGGCGGCGAGGCGGTCCCGCAGGACGGCGCCCGGCGGGGAGCTCTCGCCGCCGGCGTAGGGCGCCAGGCCCGGGAAGTGGGCCACGCCGACGCCCGGCAGCAGGGCCGCGAGGTCCGCCGCCAGGGCCTGGGCCTCGGCCTCGCTGGGGGCGTCCACCCAGAGGGGCCGCAGCCGGCCGTCGGCCGTGGCCCCGCGGGCCAGCAGCAGGGCCAGGGCCGGACCCTGGGTCCAGCGCAGGCGCGCGCCTTCGGCCAGGCCGGAAGGGTCGACGCAGCGGAGCAGATCCTGGAGGGCGGCGCGGTCGCGCGAATCCATAGCCTTCCAGTGTGCCGGAAGGCCCGCGGTCTGCGGACGGGCTGATATTCCAGAAAGGGCCGGGATGAATGTTGACTATTATGGTCAGCATTGGAGTCTGCCCGTGGCGAACCGCCCCCTCGACCTCACGGATCCCGCGAAGGCCAAGCTGGAAGCCTGGATCTCCGGCATCGACGCCCGGATCCGCGACCCGAGGACGGACCGGAATGCCCTCTGCGTGGAGCTGTGCAAGGGCTTCTACGGCCTGCCCGACGCGCCGCGCTCGGTGCACGAGGAGGTCCTGCTCCTCAGCTTCGACCCCCGCAACGCCACACTGGAGGCCGAGTACTACAGCGAGCTGGATCCCGAGCAGTGGGCGCCCCGCAAGCCGCTCATCTGGCTCTGGCAGATGTTCGACAACTCGCCCCTCAACGCCAATGTCTGGCTGGGCCTGAGGTTCCGCGCCATGCTCGCGCCGCACATCTTCCGGAAGGTGGGCCGGGACGTGAAGGTCTTCACCGGCGTGGAGTGGAGCTTCGGCTACAACCTCACGATCGGCGACGACGTCACCATCCACCGCTTCGTGCTGCTGGACGACCGGGGCTCCATCACGATCGGCGACGGCGCCAGCATCAGCGACTACGCGAACGTCTACAGCCACTGGCACGAGCTGGTGGATCCCAGCGTGGTCCACCTGGGCGACACGGTCATCGGCAAGGGCGCCCGCATCACCTACCACTCGACCATCCTGAGCGGCACGAAGGTCGGGGATCACGCCATGGTGGGCACCGGCGGCCTGGTGACCAAGGACATCGGCGACTACGAGGTGGCCGTGGGCCTGCCGGCCCGGCCCTTGCGCCTCAAGCCGGACGCGCCGGAGGCCCTGACGGCGAAGACCGGGCTGAAGCGGTAGGCCTCGTCGCAGGAAAACCACTTACGCGGAGGGCCGCGGAGAGCGCGCC
>DASTWQ010000106.1:0-13323 GCA_035758545.1 Holophagaceae bacterium
CCAAGGCCCGCCTGGACGCCCTGAAGCTGCCCCAGGAGAAGGCCTTCGTCTTCCCCAAGCTGATGCCCGTGGTGGAGGACCGCGACGGCCGCCAGATCCTGAAGGACGTGAAGGTCGAGACCGGCGAATCCTTCGAGGACCAGATGCTCCGGGTCGAGGCCTGGGGCAAGAGCCGCGAGCTGGATCCGGACGCGGCGAAGAAGTAGCCCTCACCACGAAGGCTCAAAAGCCACAAAGGCCACGAAGGTTACTTCGTGGCCTTTTTCCTATCGCATCGCCAAGTAGAACCAGATCACCCAGGTCATGACGCCCGCCGCGAACAGGGCGCAAACCGCCCGAAAACCCCGGCGCCGCGGATAGGCCCGTAAACAAAAGCCAAGGCGGCCATCCCGGGAGAAGCCGCCCATAGGATCGCGATGAGGAAGATGGCAAGCCCTTGGAACCGAAGGGAGGACTCATCTGGTTCCGTGGTCAGGCCTGCCTTCGTGGCCCTTCTTTTCGCCTTCGTGCCTTCGTGGTGAGTTATTCCTCGCCCTTGCGCTGCTTGCCCTCGGGGTCGAACTGGTAGCCCACGGAGCGGATGGTGTGGATCCAGCGGGGGTGGTGGGCGTCCTCCTCCATGCTGCGGCGCAGGCGGACGATGAAGTTGTCCACGGTGCGGGTGGTGGGGTAGGCGTCCTCGCCCCAGACCTTGTCCAGGATCTCCTGGCGGCTCACCACCTGGCCGGCCTTCTCCATCAGGAGCTTGAGGATCATGCACTCCTTCACCCCGAGCTGGAACGGTCCGTTCGGGCCCTCGCCGCAGAAGTTGTCGAAGTCCACCCAGTGGGGGCCGAAGGCCTGCCGGCTGCCCAGGGTGCGGTTCTTGTACCAGGCCTCCCGGCGCAGGATGGCGCGGACCCGGGTCAGCAGCTCCCGCACCTGGAAGGGCTTGCCCAGGTAGTCGTCGCCGCCGGTCTCGAAGCCGTGGACCCGGTCATCCTCGGTGTTCTTGGCGGTGAGGAAGAGGATGGGCGTGAAGTTCTTGGCCTCCCGGACCCGCTCGCAGACGGAGAAGCCGTCCATGCCCGGCAGCATCACGTCCAGCAGCACCAGGTCGAAGGGCTCCGCGAGGATCCTTTTCAGGGCCTCGTCGCCCCGGGGGATCCAGGTGCAGGCCAGACCCTCCATCTCCAGGTTGAGCTTGATGCCTTCGGCCAGGCTGAGCTCATCCTCGACCAGCAGGATGTGGGGCTGGGACATGGTCACTCCGGAAGGGCTCGCTGGATTCTACTAGAATCTAGGGCTGAGGCCCTCCATGAGCGATCGCCCCGCGCCCTACCTGAGCGTCACCATCCCCATCTACAACGAGCAGGACAACATCCCGGCCCTCTGGGAGCGCCTCTCCGCGTCCCTGAAGCCCTATGACGGCCAGGGCTGGGAGGTGATCTTCACGGACGACGGTTCCCGGGACGCCAGCCTCAAGCTGCTCCTGGACCTCGCCAAGGCCGAGCCCCGGATCCGGGTGGTGGAGTTCAACCGGAACTACGGCCAGCACGCCGCCGTCTTCGGCGCCCTGGCGGAGGCCAGGGGCGAGATCATCGTCACCCTGGACGCGGATCTCCAGAATCCCCCCGAGGAGATCCCCAAGCTCGTCGCCAAGATGGAGGAGGGCTTCGACGTCGTGGGCGGCTGGCGCCAGGGGCGGGAAGAGAATGACTCCATCTTCCGCCGCCTGCCCAGCAAGCTCGTGAACGCCGTCACCCGCAGGACCACCGGCGTGAAGCTCCACGACTACGGCTGCATGCTCCGCGCCTACCGCCGGGAGGTGGTGGACGCCATGCTGCTCTGCAAGGAGCGCAGCTCCTTCATCCCAGCTCTGGCCAACTCCTTCGCCAAGCGCATCGCCGAGGTGCCCGTGGCCCACGCGGAGCGCGCCGCCGGCGACAGCAAATACGGCCTCTGGAAGCTCGTGAACCTCCAGTTCGACCTGCTCACCAGCTTCAGCCTGCTGCCCCTCCAGATGCTCAGCGTGCTGGGGGTGATCGTGAGCGGCATCAGCCTGGCCTTCGCGCTGGGGCTCCTCATCTACCGCTTCCTGCACCCCGAGGGCACCGTGGGCGGCGTCTTCACCCTCTTCGCCATCCTGTTCTTCTTCGTGGGTTGCATGTTCCTGGCCCTGGGCCTGCTCGGCGAGTACATCGGCCGCATCTACACCGAGGTCCGGGACCGGCCCCGCTACATGATCAAAAAGGTGCATTCCAGGGATTAGGCGGTGAGGCCCTAGTAGTTCACCTCGTCCTTCGCCGGGGGATAGTCCTTCCCGAACTTGTTCTTATGGGGCTCGAAGTCCGGGAGGCTGGCCTGGAGGGTCCAGTTCCCGAGGGTCGTGCCCTCGCCGACGCTGACCTCGAAGTCCTTCTCGCCCACCTCGGGGTGCCAGAGCCTCAGCCGGTAGCGGCCCGGGGGAAGGTCCTTGAAGACGAGCTCCCGCTGGCCGTCCAGCACCTGCACCCAGGGCGTGTCCACCACCCAGAGGAAGGCGTTCATCCTCCGGTGGACGTTGCAGTAGAGCTTCACGAGGCCGGGGTTCTGGGCCGTCCAGCGGGGCGCGTCGCCGGGCTCGTAGTGGCCGGTGTCGAAGGCGTCCCCGGGGGTCACGCTGAACACGTTGTGGAGGATGTGGTCCTGGTTGGGGAAGCTGACGGGGCTCCCCGGCGTGGTCCAGGCCACCCTCGGAACGAATCGCTTGCCCGTGGTGCGGATGCGGACGAGGGGCCGCCTGCCCGCTTCGACCCGGCGACCCAGGGGCTCCAGGATGGCGACCCCATCCCGCAGGGTGGGGCGCGCCTGGCCGTCCTTGTCCAGGATCTTCACCGGGCCCTGAAGGCCGCCGGCGGCGAGGGGGGCGCCGGCGAGGATCGCGGCGAGGACGGCGGCGAGCCCGAGCCCGGGAGCCAGTCTAGGCATCGAAACCCTCATCGAGCTGGTTCCAGAACCCCACGGGCCCCTTGCCCAAGGCGCCCCGGAGCACGGCGGCATGGCTCACCTCATCGCCCATGATGCGGCCGGCGGCGTCCAGGAGGGCCTTGTTCCGGAACTGCCGGAGGCTCTCGTTGTAGGCGTGGGCGGCCTTCAGCTCTAGGAAGAGGGCCAGCCGGAGCACGTCGGCCTCGGTCTTCAGCTCGAAGGCATCGAAGCTGTAGCTCTTCCGGGCCGCGATGGGGAAGCCCTTGTGGGCCTTGATGGCCTGAGTCAGGGCCGCCCGGTGGGTCGCATGGCTGCCCTGGAAGAGCTCCCCCACGGCCAGGGTGCCCTTGGAGAGGAGTCCGGACTGCGCCGCGAACCCATAGGCGTAGATGGCGGTGTGTTCCAGCTCGAGGGCGGTGTTGAGCAGGGCAACATCCGACGGCGCGCGCCCCCGGTCCGCGGCCTCCAGGGCCGGCAGCTCAAGGCCGCCGATGCCGAGAAGGGCCGTGGCCCCCGCCAAACCCTTCAGGAAGGACCTGCGTTCGGACATGGTGGCTCTCCTCGCTTCATGCTTAGGATGGACGCCAGCATACTCCCGTGACGAGGTCCCGATGGACGCAAGGGTGAAATGGACGAGTTCCCTGGGCTGGAGGTTCTTCCTCCGCACCGGGCTGGTGATCCTCGTCCTCACGGGCCTGGTGCTCGGTGTGGCGGTGGTGCAGACCCGGCGCGCGGCCCAGCGCTCCGCCGCCGAGGGCCTGCAGTCCGCGGCCCGGATCCTCGGCCGGACCTTCGACCAGCAGGCCCAGGTCATGGACGCCGGCCTGCAGGTGTTCAACGAGTATCCCGGCTACCTCGGCGAGATCGAGACGGCCGAGCAGACCCGGGACCTCAAGAGCATCCAGGACGCCCTCAACGAGAACCTGCCGACCCTCTCCGCGGACGTGGCGCTGATCGTGCTGCCGGACAGCCGCCTCCTGGCGAGCACCGAGGCCGTCGCCGGGCGGACGGATTTCGGCGACGTCGGCATCGTGCAGATGGCCCTGGATCCCGAGGGCGCCGCGGGCGCCGGCTACAAGGGGCCCTCCTACCGTGGCTTCGTGGATCTCGGCGGCGCCGTCTACCACGCGGTGGCCCGCCGCCTCACCGCGCCCTCCGGAGCCTTCCTCGGCGTCATGGTGGTCGGGAGCCGCCTGGACGCGAAGCAGGCCGAGGCCCTGCGGGACCTGGCCCTGCCCCGCGATGCCCACCTCGCCCTGCTGAGCCGGTTCGCCATCCAAGGCGACACCTTCGCGGACGGCCCCCTTCGCGCGCAGGCGATGTCGGCGCTCCAGGGGCCCGCCTTCACCGTCGCCAAGACAGCGGTGCTGAAGGGTGCGGTCCCGCCGCCGGTGCCCGTGGAACTCGGCGGCCACGCCTATCTCGCCACCCTCGTGCCCCTCCGGGGCGCCAACGCCCTCGACCTCCAGGCGACTGAACTGCTGGCCATGCCCCTGGAGCCCTTCCTCGCGCCCTTCAACCGGCTGCGGCTCTGGATCCTCGGCGCCGGGGCGGCAGGCCTGCTGCTGGCGCTGCTCGTGGCCCTCCTGTCCGCCCGCAGCGTGACCGCCCCCCTGGGCCGCCTCACCGAGGCCACCGCGGCCCTGGCGGAAGGCCGTCGGCCCGAGCTGCCGGTGACGCCCGGCGGCGACGAGGTGGGGCTCCTGACGGAGCGGTTCCGCGCCCTCATCGCCGAGCTGAAGGCGAAGGAGGACATGGTCGCCATGCTGGAGCAGGTGCAGGCCGCCAGCGCCCACAACACCCGCATCGCCCAGGCGGACGTCACCGTCGTGGACGTGGACGCCACCGTCAGCCTGCTCGGCAAGCCCCTCCCGTCCCCCCGCCGGCTCACCCTCAAGGAGGGCGAGACCTTCGCCGGCCGCTACAAGGTCGAAGGCGTGCTCGGCAAGGGCGGCATGGGCATCGTGCTCCGGGCCCGGGATCTCCAGCTCGACGAGGAGGTGGCCCTCAAGGTCATCCGCCCGGAGCACGCGGTGGACGCCGACTTCCTGGAGCGCCTGAAGCAGGAGGTGCGCCTCGCCCGGAGGATCTCCAACCGCTATGTGCTCCGCACCCATGATTTCGCCGAGGCCGAGGGCATCGCCTTCGTGACCATGGAGTACCTCAAGGGCGTGACCCTCAAGCGGCTCCTGGACGACCGCGGCAAGCTGCCGATCCCCCTGGTGCTCCGCATCGGGCGGCAGGTGGCGGAGGGCCTCGAGGCCGCCCACGCCGAGGGCGTCGTCCACCGGGACATCAAGCCCCTGAACGTGCTCTTCGATGCCCGCGGCGACGTGAAGCTCATGGACTTCGGACTCGCCGCCCCCGTCTCCGCCGCGGGCAAGGATCGCTCGGGGCAGGTGTTCGGATCCCCGCGCTACATGGCGCCCGAGCAGGTGCGCGGCGACCGGGTGGATCCGCGCACGGACCTCTACGCCCTCGGCGTGATGCTGTTCGAGCTGGCCACCGGTCGGCCGCCCTTCCCGGGCTCCGATGTGAGCGAGCTGCTGCGCAAGCAGCTGGCGGACGAGCCCCCCCACGCCCGGGACGTGGACCCGAGCCTGCCCGCGAGCTTCAGCTTCCTGCTGGACCGCATGCTCCAGAAGCGCATGGACGACCGCCCCACCGGTGCGGCCGAGGTGGTCGAGATCCTGAAGGCGATCCAGTCCGGCGGCGACGCCGGCGAGACTCGGAGGACCGCATGAGGCGCCTCACCGCCTGCCTCCTGAGTCTGCCCCTGATGGCCCAGGCCCCGCCGCCCCCGCAGGCGGCCGCCGGTCCCCTCGCGCGGCTGCGGGCCGCCTGCCTGGCGCCCTCGCCGGAGATGGCCCGGCTGCGGGCCCTCTGCGACGGCATCGGCGGCCGGGTGACGGGCTCTCCGGCCTTCGAGCGGGCCCTGCAATGGGGCTTGGACGGGTTCAAGGAGGCCGGCGTCGCGGCGCGGGTCGAGCGGTTCACGCTGCGGAACGGCTGGGAGGCGGGACCGGCCTCGATGCGGGTGGAGGGGCCCTTCGCCTTCAGCCCCAAGGTCACCACCTGGGGCTGGAGCCCCGCCTGCGACGGCACCTACGCGGTCGTGGACGGCGGCGACGGCAGCGAGGCCGCCCTCGCGGCCCTGGGGGCCCGGGCCAAGGGCGCCTTCGTCTACCTGCGCAGCGCGCCGATGACCACGGTGGAGGCCCTCTTCGGCGAGTACTTCGACACCGCCCGGCAGACCGTCCAGCTGAAGGCGCTGGGCGCCGCCGGCCTGATCGCCCAGTCCACCCGGCCCCACCAGCTGCTCTACCGGCATCTGGACCCCAGCCTCCCAGAGGGGGAGGTCGCATCGATGCCCGAACTGCAGATCGCCCGGGAGGACGGCGCCCGTCTGGCGCGGATTCTCCAGGATGGCCCGGCCCGGGCTCGGATCACCCTCGCCAACCAGGTCTCCGGCCCCACCCAGGCCGGGAATGTCGTCGCGGAACTGCCCGGCACGGACCTGAAGGACGAGATCGTGCTCATCGGCGCCCACCTTGATTCCTGGGAGCTGGGCACCGGCGCCCTGGACGACGGCTGCAACGCGGCCATGGTGACGGAGCTCGCCCGGCTCTTCCGCGCGGCGGACCTGCATCCCCGGCGCACGGTGCGCTTCGTCCTCTTCGGGGGCGAGGAGCAGGGCATGCTCGGCTCCGAGGCCTATGCCGCCGCCCACGGGGCTGAGCTGGCCCGGACCCGGGCCGTGGTGATCTACGACGAGGGCACGGGCCGGGTGACGGGCTTCAGCACCGGGGGGCGGAAGGACTGGCATCCCGCCCTGGAGGCGGCTCTGGCCCCGCTGGGGGACACCGCGCCCAAGGCCCACACGGACGACGCCTTCACCGGCACGGACAACTACGACTTCCTCGCCCAGGGCATCCCGACCCTGGTGGCCAACCAGGACTGGGTCGACTACCTGCCCAGCTACCACGCGGAGAGCGACACCTTCGACAAGGTGGAACCGCGCGCGCTGCGGGACCAGACCGCGGAGGCCGCCGTGCTGCTCTGGGACCTGGCCAACGCGGACGCGCTGCCGAAGCGGCAGACCCGCGCCGAGATCCAGGCCCTCATGGACGCCACGGGCCTGCCGCCCCAGATGAAGGCCTTCGGCCTCTGGCGCGGCTGGGCCGACGGCACCCGCGGGCGGAAGTAGCTTCCGGCCCCGGGATCAGGCCCCAGGATCAGGCTTCGGGATCCGGACCCCAGGCCTCCATGGCGGCCCAGCCGCCTTCGGCGAACGTCGAGAGCTTGGCGCCGGAAGCCCGGACGCCCAGCAGGCGCGCCGCGTAGCGGGCCAGGGGATCCGCCTCCAGATTCACCAGGTCCCCGGGCCGCAGGTCCCGGAAGGCCGTGCGGGCGACGGTCTCGGGGATCAGCGCCACCGTGAAGAAATCCGGGCCAGCATCCACCACCGTGAGGCTGACGCCGTCCACGGCGATGGAGCCCTTCTCCGCCACCAGCGGCGCCAGATCTGCCGGCATGGCGAACCGCCAGAGGCCCTCGCCGGTGGGCCGGGCCCCCAGGGCGCCGAAGGCGTCCACATGGCCGAGCATGAGATGGCCGTCCAGGGGATCACCCACCCGGAGCGCCGGCTCCAGGTGGAGGGTCGCGCCGGTCTTCAACCGGCCGAGGGTCGTCTTCGCCAGGGTCTCCTCGCTGAGGTCCGCCTCCCAGGCCCGGCCGTCCCGGGCCACCGCCGTGAGGCAGCAGCCGTTCACGGCGATGCTCGCGCCGGCCTCGGCCCGCTCCAGCACCTCCGGCGGCGCCGCGATGCGAAGCCGGGCCCCGCCTGGCCGGTCCGACCGGACCTCGAGGGTGCCGAGATGGCGGATCAGGCCGGTGAACATCAGGCCTCCTGGGACAGCCCCAGCTTGCTGTGCTTGGCGCTGTATAGGAAGTAGGCCACCAGGCCCGCCGCCAGCCAGATCCAGAACCGGTCCCAGGTGTGGCGCGGGAGGCCCAGGGCCAGCCAGACGCAGAAGAGGATGCCCAGGGGCGCCGTGATCCAGATGAGCGGCGCCTTGAACTTCCGCTCCAGCTCGGGCCGCCGGACGCGAAGGATGAGGATGCCCGCGCACACAAGGACGAAGGCGAACAGGGTGCCGATGTTCGTGAGCTCGATGATCTCGTCGATGTTCATGAACCCCGCGGGGAGGATGACGAGGACACCCGTCAGGAGCGTGGCGTTCAGGGGCGTGCGGAAGCGGGGGCTCACCTTCCCGAACCAGGGGGGCAGGAGGCCGTCGCGGCTCATCACCATGAAGATGCGGGGCTGCGCCATCTGGTAGACGAGCAACGCGCTGCCCAGCGCCACCACGGCCCCCACGCTGATCAGGGCGGAGATCTTGTTCATGCCGATGGAGGTGAACGCGAAGGCGATGGGGTCCGCCACCCCGTGGTAGGCGTGGTAAGGGAGGATGCCGGCGATGACCGCGCAGACGCCGACGTAGATGACCGTGCAGATCACCAGGCTGCCGATGATCCCGCGGGGCATGGCCTTGCTGGGCTCCCGGCATTCCTCCGCCGTGGTGCTCACGGCGTCGAAGCCGATGAAGGCGAAGAAGATGATGGCGGCCCCGGCCTGCACGCCCTTCCACCCGTTGGGCATGAAGGGATGGTAGTTGGCGGGCTTCACATAGAAGGCGCCGATGGCGATCACCAGCAGGAGCAGCAGCACCTTGAGGGAGACCATGATGCTGTTGGCCTTCACGGACTCCTTGACGCCCCAGATGCACAGGGCCGTGATCAGGAGGGTGATGAGCATCGCGAGCAGGTTCATCCCGACCGGGAAGTGGCCGATCATGGGGGCCGTCTTGAGCACGTCCCAGTTCATGAACGTGGCGGCGCCGTCCAAGGTCCCGGCCTTCGCCTGGGCGAGGTAGGCCAGCTTCTGGGAGAAGTGGAGCGCGCCCTGGTGGGAGGCCGCGAAGCTCTCGGTTGGGAAGAGCATGGTCCGGGGGTCCATGCTCAGCCATCTCGGGATGTGGATGCCGAGGCCCTGGAGCAGGTTGTCCGCGTAGCTCCCCCAGCTGATCGCCACGGCGACGTTGGAGACCGCGTACTCCAGGAGCAGGTTCCAGCCGATGATCCAGGCCATCAGCTCGCCCATGGTGGCGTAGGTGTAGGTGTACGCGCTGCCCGAGGCCGGGATCATGCTGGAGAACTCGGCGTAGCACAGGGCGGTGAACCCGCAGGCGATCGCCACCAGCAGGAAGCTGATGAGCAGGGCCGGGCCCGCCGCCGGGCGGGTGACGCCGAAGGTGGAGTCGAACCCCCCGGCCAGGCCGGTCCCGAGGGCGGAGAGGATGCCCGCACCGATGATGGCGCCGACGCCCAGGAGCGCGAGGTCCCAGCTGCCCAGGGTCCGCTTCAGGCCGCCGTGCTCGGGCTCTTCCGCGTTGGCGCGGAGCTGTTCCAGGGACTTGGTGCGGAAGAGGTGTCTGAACATCGGCGATCCGGAGGGGGTGAAACGATCATCCTACCGCGCCGGGAGCGGTAACCTGTCGGGCCATGCTGCTCTGGAAGGACCGGACCCTCCGCCTCTCCATCACCCGGCTCGGGTGGGAGTACCTGCTCGCCCTGGTGCTCATCGGCGCCTTCGCGGTGAACAGCGGCAACAACCTCCTCTACCTCGTGTTCTCCGCGATGCTCGGGCTCTTCCTCGTCTCCGGGGTGGTGAGCCGCCGGGCCCTGCGCGGGCTCAAGCCCCTGGAACTGGACGAGGGCAACCTCTTCGCCCGGGTGCGGGGCGGCCTCCGCCTGCGCTTCCAGGACACCGCCCCGAAGCGGATCCGGGGCCTGGAGCTGCGGCTCGCGATGGAGGAGGGCGAGGTGGAGCCCGCCTTCTACCCCGGCGGCGGGGGCGAGGGCGAGCCCGTGACCGTGCTCCACGCCCGGGCCGCCCGTCGGGGCTGGACCCGCGTCACCGGCCTGGAGCTGCGCACCCGGCACCCCTTCGGCTTCCTGGAGAAGGCCTGGCGGTTCGAACTGGACCGGGCCGTGCTCATCCTGCCCCACCCCCGGGCGCCCCAGGCCTCGCCCGCCGCGGCAGCCCAGGAAGGCCAGGTGCGCACCCTGCCCCGGCCCGGGGAGAGCAGCCCCGAAGGCGCCCGTCCCATGCGGCCCGGGGACGCCCCGGCCCGGGTCCACTGGAAGCGCAGCGCCCAGCGTCCCCAGGGGGAGCTCTGGGTCCGCACCTTCGAGGAGGAGCAGCCCCTGGCGCTCCATCTGGACCTGGACCTGGGGCGATGGTCCCCGGGCCGGGCCTTCGAGCGGGAGCTGGAGCGGCTCTCCGGGGCGATCCTCCAGGCCCGGCTCCAGAAGCGGGAGGTGGCCCTCACGGTCCGGAGCGCCCTGGGCCTCCGGCGCCAGGAAGGCCCCCAGGCCTGCTGGCGGGCCCTGGCCCTGGCGGAGGCCGAGGGCCCCCCCCGGCCGCCGGGCCAGGACGAGCCCCCCGCCGGATCCCTGCTCACCCCCGCCGGGTCCGCCCCGGCCAGCCCGGCCCCCCGAGGATGATGCCCATGCCCCTGACCGATCCCTTCGATCCCGCCTGGCAGCCCCTGCTGGAGGCGGCCTGGGCCGCCCGGGAACGGGCCCACGCCCCCTATTCCGGCTTCCGGGTGGGCGCCGCCCTACAGACCTCGGACGGCGCCATCACCCCGGGCTGCAACGTGGAGAACGCCGCCTACCCCCTCTGCACCTGCGCCGAGCGGGGCGCCGTCGCCGCGGCCGTGGCCCAGGGGCGCCTCACGCCGGGACGCCTCACCGCCCTCGCGGTGGTCACCGAAGCGGACCGGCTGACGCCCCCCTGCGGCGCCTGCCGGCAGGTGCTGTCGGAGTTCGCGGGGCGGCTTCCGATCCTGCTCGCCAACCGGGCCTCCCGGGCCGTCCACGACCTGGCGGACCTGCTTCCCCTGGCCTTCGGGGCCGGGGATTTCAGCCCCAACCCCCCGGTGCCGAAACTTTCCAAGGGCCGCCCGACCACCTAGACTGAGTCCCTACCCCTCCTCTGCCGAGGCAACCGAATGGCCATCGATCGCGTCAAAGTCCGGAAAGAAGCTGAGAAGTATCAGCAGTCCGGGCGCTTCGACAAGGCGGCCGACTGCTACCGGATGCTGGTGGATGACGATCCGAAGAACCTCGCGCTGCAGAACACCTACGGGGATCTGCTGGTGCAGGCCAACCGGAGCGGGGAGGCGGTGGAGGTCTTCCGGCGCCTGACCATCGCCTACGAGCGGGACGGCTTCGCCCCCAAGGCGACGGCGGTCCTCAAGAAGGCGGTCCGGGCCGCGCCGGACGACATGGACCTCATGCAGCGCCTGGCGGACCTCTACCGCCAGACGGGCATGATCCGCGATGCCGTGGCGACCCACCTGCAGGTGGCCGAGCACTTCCAGAAGAAGGGGCTCGTGAAGCGCGCCCTGGAGGAGTTCGGCAAGGTCGTGGACCTGGACCCGAAGAACCTCAAGAACAAGGTCAAGCTCGCGGACCTGTTCAACAAGGAAGGCATGAAGGACCAGGCCGCCGGGATCTACCTGGAGGTGGCCGAGTCCCTGGGCATGGAGGGCAAGGCCGCCGAGGCCATGCAGATCATGGAGCGGGCCAAGACGATGACGTCGACGCCCCAGCTCTTCCTCAGCCAGAGCCGGCTGGCGGTGATGGCGAGCGATTACGCCGGCGCCTCCGCCGCCCTTCGGGAGGGCCTCAAGTCCAACTCCCGCAGCGTGGAGCTGCTGGAGGCCCTCGCCGAGATCGAGCTCCGGGGCAACAACCCGGACCGGGCCCTGGAGGCCCTGGCCCAGGTGCCCCAGCTGCCGGAGAAGGACCTCGCGCTCTGTGAGCGCGCCCTCAAGCAGATGGTCACCGCCGGCCGCGGTGAGGAGGGCCTCCGCCTCTTCGCGCCCCTGGGCCGGGAGCTCGCCCGCCGCGGAATGGGGGACACGGTCACCCGCGCGGTAGTCGGCGCCACCAAGGAGCGCCCCTCCGTCGAGGCCTGGTTCTACCTGGCAGAGATCGGCCAGCAGAGCGGCAACAAGAACGAGCAGATCTACGCGCTCCAGAACGCCCACCAGCTGGCGGCCCAGTCCGGCGACAGCCGGGCCCAGGCCCAGGCCCAGGAGCAGCTCGCGGCCCTCGGCGCGACGCCTGACGACCAGCCCCTCTCCAAGCCCCCGGCCTTCGCCACCTCCTCGGGCTTCTTCCCGGCCATGGGCGCCTCCGGCCATCCGGGGGAGGAGCACGGCCGGCACGGAGAGACCGAGGTCGATCCCCTCAAGCGGCTCAAGGTGGAGCAGTTCACCAAGCAGGGCGAGGCCTTCGCCCGCTCCGGCAGCCTGGACCGCGCAGTGGAGGCCTACAAGCAGGCCCTGGCCCTCGACCCCGCCAACTTCCCGCTCATTGAGACCATCTGCGGCCTGCACCGGCAGTCCGGGCTGCTGACGAGGGTCCAGCAGCAGTACCTCCAGAGCGCCCAGGCGGTCCACGCCCTCGGGAAGCCGAAAGAGGCGACGTTCCTCCTGGACAAGGCGGAGCAGCTCTTCCCCGGATCCACCCGCATCCACCGGCGGACCATGGGGCTCCCGGACTTCAACGCCCAGGCGGCGGCGCGCCCCGCGGCCCCGCCCACAGCCCCCCCGCCCCCGGCGATCCCCCTGCCGCCGCCCGTCGCCGCCGCGCCGGCCCCGCCGGCCGCGCCGCTGTCCTTCGACCCGGACGCCATCATCCCCCTCGACCTGCCGGACCTGGATCAGGCTCCCGCCCTCGGGGCGGCACCCCCGGCCTTCGCCCTGCCGCCGGTCCTGGAGCCCATCCCGCTGCCGCCGCCGACGCCCATGCCTCCGCCGGCCATGGAGACCATGCCAGTGCCCCCGCTGCCGGACACGATGCCGGTGCCGCTGGAGCCCTTCTCCCTGCCGGACCTGCCCCCGGCCACCGTGCCGGAGCCCATCGCCCTGGCGCCCCAGGACCTGGGCTGGGAACCGGTCCTCACCCCGACGGTGCCTGTGGCGCTCCCGCCGGAACCCGAGCTCCCGGTGGCCGCCGGCGTGGAGATCCCGGAGAAGCTGCAGGACCTCCTCTCCGACATCGACTTCCAGCTCGACTACGGCAGCCCCGAGGAGGCCAAGGCCGAGATCGACGGGGCCCTGGCCCAGTTCCCGGGCCATCCGGAGCTACTCGGCCGCCAGGCCAAGGCCCAGGAGAAGCTCCAGAAGCTCGGCCACGGCGCCCCGCCCCAGGCCCTCGGCGAGGAGGACTTCGCCAACTCGTTCTTCGACCTCACCGATGTCCTGGGCAGCGCCCTCGAGGACACCGGCGAGGGCG
>DASTWQ010000186.1:0-10853 GCA_035758545.1 Holophagaceae bacterium
GTTGGAGAGGGCGGAGGCCAGGAGGGCGAGGCCCGTCCAGCGCCAGGGCCCGCCCAGCCCGCCGGCGGTCCGCCCGCGTCGGAGGCAGGCCAGGCCCGCGACCCCCAGCCCCGCCGCGAGCAGGAGGCCGAAGACCGCCTCTCCCCAGGGGGCGGTCAAGCCCGGCAGCATCCACCAGGCCGCCCCGGCCAGCAGGACCGCCGCCGCCAGAGGGACGGCGGCCAGCCAAGCTGGGAGCGCGCGGGTGGGGTGGGGCATGCGGGTTGGGGGAAATCCTAGGGCCTGGACGCAGAGGTGTCGAGCGCCCAGCCCTGGCGCTCCGCCAGCCGCTTCAGGGCGGCCCGGGCGCCTTCCCAGCGCATGAGGCCAAAGGCCTCCTCCGGCGCGCACCACCGGAAGGTCTCGTGCTCCCCCGGCTCCAGGCGCACCAGCTGGTCCGGGGATACCTGGGCGTGGAAGCAGGTCTCGGTGTTGAACCGGGGCTCCGGGTCCGGGAAGCGCACCACGGCGGGATCCACCCAGAAGCTGTGCTCCAGCCCCAAGGGCTCGATCCTCGGCGCGGCGAGGGCGGTCTCCTCCTCCAGTTCCCGGGCGCAGGCCGCCTCGAGGGCCTCTCCTGCCTCCACCATGCCGGTGACGCTGGACCACCACCGGCCATGCTCCGGCTGGCGCAGCATCATGAGCACCTCCGGTCCAGAGGGGCCTTCGCGCCAGGTGAGCAGGTTGATGCTCCGGCTGGGGGCCATCGAGGGCTGGAGATCCAGGGCGAGGGTCTCGCAGAGGTGGCGCTGCAGGTGGTCCATGGCCACTTCGAAGGTCGGGCACCCGTCCCCGAGCAGGGACCGCAGGCTGCAGACGCCCTTGTCCGTGAAGCCGCAGGGCACGATCCACCGGAAGTGGGGCAGGAACGGATCCACGTTGAAGGCGATGCCGTGGGTGGTGATCCAGCGGCTGAGGTGGAGGCCCACGGCGCCGAGCTTCTCGAGACCCCGGGGCGTCTCCACCCAGATGCCCGGCGCGCCCTTGAGCCGGTCCGCCACGACGCCGAAATCCGCCGCCGTGCGGATCATGGCCTCCTCCAGCCCGCGCACCAGGCGCCCCACGTCCTCCCGGCCGCCGGTGAGGTTGCAGATGGGGTAGACCACGATCTGCCCCGGGCCGTGGTAGGTCACCTCACCCCCGCGGTCCGTCTCGTGAACGCTCACACCCTGCGCCTCCAGGAAGTCCGGCGCGACGAGGATGTCGGTCCGGCGGGCGTTCCTGCCCAGGGTGAAGACCGGATCGTGCTCCAGCATCACCAGCTGGTCGGGCCGTCCGCCCTCCCGGACGAAGTCCGCCAGGGCCTGCTGCATCCGGAGGCCCGCGCCGTAGAAGACGCGGCCGAAGCGGCGGAGCTGGGCGGGGCGGGGGGCGGCGAAGCCGGCGGCATCCATCCTTCAAGCCTAGCGGACGCCACTGGCACAATGGCCCGATGGCATGGGATCCGGTCCAGATCGGTCGCTACAAGATCCTCGGCACCCTCGGGCAGGGCGCCATGGGCACCGTCCACCTGGCGGAGGACCCCACCCTCAAGCGAGGCCTCGCCATCAAGGTGGTGCGGGGCGGCCGCGGCGACGCGGAGGTGATGGCCCGGTTCCGCCGGGAGGCCGAGATCTCGGCCCGGCTGAACCACCCGAACCTCATCACGATCTTCGATGTGGGGGAGGACCCCGAGCTGGGCCCCTTCCTCGCCATGGAGCTGGTGGAGGGCGAGACCCTCGACGCCCTCGCTTCCGCGGGGCCGATGTCCCCGGCGGAGGCGGTGCCCCTCCTGCTCCAGGCCGGGCAGGCGCTGGAGGCCATCCATGCCGCGGGCATCGTCCACCGGGATGTGAAGCCCGCCAATTTCATGGTGGCCAAGGACGGCCGCCTGAAGCTCATGGATTTCGGCATCGCCCGGGGCGACGAGCCGCGGCTGACGACCACCTCCGCCTTCCTCGGAACGCCGGCCTACGCGGCGCCGGAGTCCCTGTCCGGGACCGGTAGGCCGACAGAGGCCTCGGACCGCTGGGCCCTGGCGGTGACCGCCTTCGAGCTCCTCACCGGGCGCCTCCCCTTCGAGGCGGAGAGCCTCAACGCGGTGCTCTACCGCGTCGCCCACGAACCTCCCGCCTTTCCGGAAGCGCTTTCACCGGCCCTGCAGGCCGTGTTCACGAAGGCCCTGTCCAAGGAGCCCGGCGCGCGATATCCGACCATCCGGGCCTTCCTGCGTGCGCTGGTGGATGCGCTGCCCCTCGATCCGGGAGATCTGGCCGCGGCCCGGGCCCAGCTGGAGTCCCCGGCCGCCCTCTCCGGGATGCGCCGGAACCGCTTCCGGCGCCGCTTCCGGGTCTCCCGCCGGGGCTGGATCGCCGCGGGCGCGGCCCTCGCGGCCGGGATCGCCGTGCTGGCCTTCGTGTTCTGGCCCTCCCAGGCGCGGGTGCTGGCGATCTACTCGACGCCGTCCGGCGCGGAGGTCTTCCTGGACGGCACGGGCTTGGGCCGGACGCCGCTGCCCCAGGTGGTGGTGAGCGGGCGGGCGCGGAAGCTGCGCTTCGAGAAGCCGGAGTACCTTCCCGCGGAGGTGTCGATCCCACCGGGGGAGGACCGCGTCGAGGCCCGGCTGGTGCCCGCCCCCTGGCGCGTCCGGGTCGAGACCGAGCCCGCCGGGGCCGAGGTCTGGCTGGACGGGGCCAGGGCGGGCACCGCGCCGGTCACCCTGCAGGTGCCAGGGGCCGGACGCCACACCCTGGAGCTGCGGGCCCCGGGCTATGAGCCTCTGACGCTGCCGCTCCGGCGGGGGCAGGCGGTGCCCTCCCCGATCCGGCTCCGCCGGCCCGGCGCCGCTGAGCCGAAGGATCGCGCGGGCAAGGTGAAGCGCTTCCTGAAGGACCTGCTGGACAAGTAGCGGGCGGCCCTCAGAGCTTGTCGTCGGCCAGGACCTTGGCGGTCTGGGCCTCCCGGTAGGCCTGGAGCCTGGCCGCAAGGCCGGCGTCGTTCAGGGCCAGGATCCCGGCAGCCAGGAGGGCCGCGTTGGTGGCCCCGGCCTTGCCGATGGCGAGGGTCCCCACAGGGATGCCGGCGGGCATCTGGACGATGGAGAGCAGGGAGTCCATGCCGTTCAGGGCCTTGCTCTGCACGGGCACGCCCAGCACCGGCAGCCTCGTCTTCGCCGCGGCCATGCCCGGCAGGTGGGCCGCGCCGCCGGCGCCGGCGATGATCACCTGGATGCCGCGGCCTTCGGCCTGCTCGCAATAGCGGAAGAGCTTGTCCGGCGTGCGGTGGGCGCTGACGACCTCGGCCTCGAAGGGCACGCCCAGCTCCTTCAGCGCGGCGGCCGCGTGCTCCATGGTCTCCCAATCGGACCGGCTGCCCATGATCAGACCGACGTGTGGCTGGCTCATGCCGCCAGTCTACCCTGGAGCCATGCGCGTGATCGTGGTGGGCGGCGGGGCCGCGGGGATGGTGGCGGCCTGGCGGGCCGCCTCGCAGGGACATCAGGTGACCCTGCTGGAAGCCAACAATCGCCTGGGCGTGAAGATCCGCATCAGCGGCGGCGGCAAATGCAACGTCACCCACGCCGGGCCGCTGAAGGAGGTCCTCGCGGCCTTCCCCCAGGGGCAGGCGCGGTTTCTGCGCCCCGCCATGCACCGCTTCACCAACGAGTCCGTCGTCGAGCTCCTGCGCCGGGAGGGCGTCGAGACCTACACCCGGGACAACGGCCGGGTCTTTCCCCTGGATCGCCCGGGCAGCGCCGCGGCGGTGGTGGCGGCCTTCGAGGCCCTCCTGACCCGGGCGGGGGTCGAGGTGCGCCTCGGGGCGCGCGTGGCGGGGATCGAGGGCCGCGCGCCGCGGGTGGAGGCCCTGCGGCTCCAGGACGGGACGCGGCTCGAGGCCGATGCCTTCATTCTCGCCACCGGCGGGGCCTCCTATCCGGAGACCGGCACCCGGGGCGAGGCGCTCGGCTGGCTCGGCGCCTTTGGGCTGCCCACGCGGCCCTGGTTTCCGGCCCTGGCGCCGATCCCCTTGGCCCGGCCCCGTCCGGCTTGGGAGGGGATGGCCTTCCGGGATGGGGAGCTGGTCCTGATGGCGGCCCGCGGCGGGCGTCGGCTGGACCGCTTCCGCGGGGATCTGGTGTTCACCCGCAGCGGCATCAGCGGCCCCTCGGCCCTGGCCCTGAGCCAGGCCGCCGAAGTCGCCCGCCTCGCGGGAGCCGCCTGGCTGGCCTACGCCCACGACGGCCGCCAGGCGGACGCGGTGGAGGCCGAGGCCCTCGCCTCGGCCCAGGCCCATCCGCACCTGTCGGTGGCCCGGTGGCTCCAGCGCTGGCTGCCGGAGCGCTGCGCCGAGGCCGTGGCTTCCGAGGCCGGCCTTCCGGAGAGCGCCCGCCTCAAGGACCTGCCCAAGGCCGCCCGGCGCGCCTTGGTGGAGGCCATCACAGCCTTCCCCCTGGGTGCGCCCGGTCCGGTGCCCCTCAGCCGGGGCGAGGTCGCCGCCGGCGGCCTCCGGCTGGAGGCGGTTGATCCCCACACCCTGGCGGTGAGGGGCTTCGACAACCTGAGGGTCTGCGGTGAGCTCCTGGACGTGGACGGCCCCGTGGGCGGCTACAACCTCCAGGCGGCCTTCAGCACGGGCTTCGTCGCAGGGGACCTCCAGGGATGGGGCGGCGAGGGGTGAGACGACGAGGGCCCCTGCCGCCTCGCCTCCTCACCCCTCACAGCTCCCCGCCTCACTTCCCCCGGTTGCTGCTCCGGGTGTGCATGGCGTTGCCCTTGCCCTGGGCCTTGGTGTTCACCTTCACGGAGGCCGCAGGGGCGGGCTTGGCCTTCGGGGCGGGCTTGGCGCCCGATTCCTCATCGGCCTTCTGGGCTTTGGCGAGGCTCTTCAGCAGGTCGACGGGGACCAGCGGCTTGGTCAAGGGAGCCTCCAACCTTCCCGCTCAGGCGGGCAGGTGTTCCCAGCTTACGCCGAAGTGAGCCAGGATCGCTTCCCGCTCCTGCCGCTCCTGGTCCGCGATGCTCGCGTAGGGATGGCGGAAGATCACCCGCCGGACCCCCCGGCGCACCAGGGCCCGGGCGCAGATGAGGCAGGGCTCATGGGTCACGTAGGCCGTGGCGACGGGCCCGTCGCAGAACCCCAGGGCGTTCTCCTCCGCGTGGCTGGTATGGAGGCACCGCTGGCCGGGGTGGCAGGTCTCCGGCGTGCAGTGGGGCATGCCCGGCAGGGCGCCGTTGTAGCCCGCGGAGGCGATGCCGCCATCGGGCCGCAGCAGCACCGCGCCGACCTTCAGCCGGCAGCAGGTGCCCAGGCGGCCCAGTTCCAGGGCCATGTTGAGGAAGACTTCATCCTTGAGGCGCGCGCGTGTCATGGTCGTGACCCGCACCCATCCTCGCACGCCTATACTTCCCACGTCCCATGGCGTCCATCCGTCCTCCCCTGATCCTGGCGGCGGCCCTTCTCGGCCTGGCGGGAGCGGGGCTGTGGACCTGGCGGATCCTCCATCCGCGGCCTGCGCCCCGGGTGGTGCTTTTGACGCCGGAGATTGCGGGCCTGGACCCGCAGGCGGCCCAGGGGGCCGGTCGGCTGTGGATGGACCAATTGGAGGTGGCCAGCGGGGCGACGGTGCTCGCGCCGACCACCCCGCCTTCGGAGACCCAACTCCGGAGCCTCCCGGGGACGGATCTCGTGATGCGGCTCTCGGGCCGCCGGGTGGGGGACGCCCTGGGCCTTCGGCTCGCCTGGATCCGGGCATCCGATCTCGCGGACGGCCGTCCCTGGGGGATCGTCGAGATCCCTCCGGAAGGGCCCAAGGAAGCCTTCCAGGCCCTTCAGCGAGGGCTGCCGCTCCCAAGGGCGCGCGCCTCCGTCCGGCTGCTGCCGGAGGATGCCCAGCGGTTCTGGCGGCTCGCCGCCCAGGTGGCCGTCACCGACGACGCGGCGGCCCTCCAGGATCTCGACAGCGCCAGGGCGCTGGCGGAGGCGGAACCCGCCAGCGCCGCCGCCTGGCTCAATTGCGGCGAGCACCTCTATCGCAGCCTCTGGGCCGAGCCGGCGGGCGGCAGCCTGCCCCAGGGCCAGGCCCTGGAGGCCTTCGACCGGGCCCTCGCCCTCCTGCCGGGCTATCCCCGGGCGGCGCTGCTGAAGGGCATGCTCCTCACGGACGTGGGGGACCAGCGGTCGGCGTTGCAGGAGCTCTCGGCGGCCCGGAAGCTCCGTCCGGGGGTTCCGGACCTCTACGCGGGGCTCGCCTACGCCGGGCGCACCAGCGGACTGCTGGAGGGCGCCGGGCGGGCCGTGGCCATCCGCCGCCGGCTCACGGCGCCCCTGGACCTCCCGAGTCCCTGGTTCGCCGAGAACACCTTCCTCTACCAGGGGGACACCGCCGCCTTCCGTGCCAGCCTCCGGGCCCGCCGGGATCCGGTCTTCCTCTTCTACACCGGCTACCTGGACCTGGCGGAAGGCCATGCCGCCGAGGCCCTGGCCGCCTTCCAGGCCGGAGCCGCCCTGAGGGGGACCTCCATGCCCTTCAGCGACCTCTGCGCGGTGTACGCCCTCGCAGTGGAGGGGAAGCGGGTCGAGGCCCTCAAGGCCCTCACGGCCTTCGAGGAGGCCCGGGGGCGCCTGAGGGTCCCGGACGGGGAACTCACCTTCAAGGTTGCGGAGGCCTACGCCTACCTGGGTCAGGCGGAGAAGGCCGACGAGGCCGCCGGGCGGGCCTTCGCCCAGGGCTTCGGATGCCTGGCCTGGTACGACCGGAGTCCCTTCTTCGCGCCGGCCCGGCAGAGCCCCCGGTGGACGGCGCTCCGCCAGCACCTCCAGGAGCGGCAGGAGCTGCTGGCGCGCTCCTTCCCCCTCTCGACCTTCGGCTGACACGGCGAGGGGCCCTTGCGGGCCCCTCGGATCTCGCACTGGAGCGCGGTCAGATGCCGCCGCCGGTCTCGACCTCCGGACGGTAGGTGAGGCTGGCCTTGAGGTAGTCGCGGTTCATGAGCGCGATGTTCTCGAGCTGGACGCTCTTGGGGCAGGCGGCCTCGCACTCGCCGTGGTTGGTGCAGCTGCCGAACTCCTCGGCGTCCATCTGGGCCACCATGTCGCGCACGCGGAGCATGCGCTCCGCCTGGCCCTGGGGCAGGTGGGCGAGGTGACTGATCTTCGCGGAGACGAAGAGCATGGCCGAGGCGTTGGGGCAGGCGGCGACGCAGGCGCCGCAGCCGATGCACTCCGCGGCCGCCATGGCCAGGTCGGCCTGCTGCTTGGGGACGGGGATGGCGTTGGCGTCCGGAGCCGCGCCGGTGTTGGCGGTGATGAAGCCGCCGGCGGCGATGATCCGGTCGAAGGCGCCGCGGTCCACCACCAGGTCCTTCTGGACCGGGAAGGCCTTGGCGCGCCAGGGCTCGATGACGATCTCGTCGCCGTCCTGGAAGCTGCGCATGTGCAGCTGGCAGGAGGTGGTCCGCTCCCGGGGGCCGTGGGGCCGGCCGTTGATCACCATCGAGCAGGAGCCGCAGATGCCCTCGCGGCAGTCGTGGTCGAAGGCGATGGGGTCATCGCCGGCCTTGATGAGGCCCTCGTTCACGACGTCGAGCATCTCCAGGAAGGACATGTCGTCGCTGACGCCATCGGCCTTGTAGGTCCGGAAGGCGCCCTCGGACTGGGGATCCTTCTGGCGCCAGACGTGCAGGGTGAGGTTCATGGTCTTGGGCATGGCTGGCTCCTCACTTGTAGCTGCGGGTGGCGAGGTGGACGTTCTCGAACTCCAGCGCCTCGGTATGGCGCTCGGGCTTCACGCCCTCGCCCTTGTATTCCCAGGCCGCGACGTGGCAGAAATTGGCGTCGTCGCGCAGGGCCTCTCCCTCGGGAGTCTGGTACTCCTCGCGGAAGTGGCCGCCGCAGGACTCCCGACGCTCCAGGGCGTCCAGGCACATCAGCTCGCCCAGCTCGATGAAGTCCGCCACGCGGCCCGCCAGCTCGAGGCTCTGGTTCAGCTCGTCGCCGGTGCCGGGAACCCGCAGGTTGGACCAGAACTCCTTGCGCAGGTCCCCGATGAGGCCGAGGGCCTTCTGCAGGCCGGCCTCGGTGCGGGCCATGCCGCAGTACTCCCACATGATCTTGCCGAGCTCCCGGTGGAAGTGGGTGGGCGTCTCCTTGCCGTTGATGGAGAGGAAGCGCTCGGTGCGGGCCTTCACGGTGGCCTCGGCGGCCTTCACCTCGGCGTGGTCGGCGGAGGGCCGCTTGGTGGGGCTCTGGCCGGCCAGGTAGTTGCCGATCGTGTAGGGCACGATGAAGTAGCCGTCGGAGAGGCCCTGCATCAGGGCCGAGGCGCCCAGGCGGTTCGCGCCGTGGTCGCTGAAGTTGGCCTCGCCCAGGACGAAGAGGCCGGGGATGGTGCTCTGGAGGTTGTAGTCCACCCACAGGCCGCCCATGGTGTAGTGCACGGCGGGGTAGATGCGCATCGGGACCTCGTAGGGGTTCTCGTCCGTGATGCGCTCGTACATCTCGAAGAGGTTCCCGTACTTCTCCTCGACCTTGTGCTTGCCCAGGCGCCGGATGGCGTCAGAGAAGTCGAGGTAGACGCCGCGGCCGCCGGGTCCCACGCCGCGGCCCTCGTCGCAGACCTCCTTGGCGTTGCGGCTGGCCACGTCCCGGGGGACGAGGTTTCCGAAGCTGGGGTACTTGCGCTCGAGGAAGTAGTCGCGGTCCTCCTCCTTGATCTCGTTCGGCTTCTTGCCGCAGTCCTCCTTGCGCTTCGGCGCCCACACGCGGCCGTCGTTGCGCAGGGACTCGGACATCAGCGTCAGCTTGGACTGGTGGTCGCCGGTGACGGGGATGCAGGTGGGGTGGATCTGGGTGTAGCAGGGGTTGGCGAAGGCCGCGCCCTTCTTGTAGGCCCGCCAGTTGGCGGTGACGTTGCAGCCCATGGCGTTGGTGGAGAGGTAATAGACGTTGCCGTAGCCGCCGGTGGCGAGGCAGACGGCGTCCGCAAGGTGGGACTCCACCTTGCCGGTCACCATGTCGCGCACGACGATGCCCTTGGCGTGGCCGTCCACCAGGATCAGCTCCAGCATCTCGTGGCGGGGGAACATCTTCACGGAACCGAGGCCGATCTGGCGCTCCAGGGCCTGGTAGGCGCCGAGGAGGAGCTGCTGGCCGGTCTGGCCCTTGGCGTAGAAGGTGCGGGACACCTGGGCGCCGCCGAAGGAGCGGTTGTCCAGCAGGCCGCCGTATTCCCGGGCGAAGGGCACGCCCTGGGCCACGGCCTGGTCGATGATGTGAAGGCTGTTCTGGGCCAGGCGGTAGACGTTGGCCTCGCGGGAGCGGAAGTCGCCGCCCTTCACCGTGTCGTAGAAGAGGCGCTGGATGCTGTCGCCATCGCCCCGGTAGTTCTTGGCGGCGTTGATGCCGCCCTGGGCCGCGATGGAGTGGGCGCGCCGGGGGCTGTCCTGGTAGCAGAAGCACTCGACCTGGTAGCCCAGCTCGCCCATGGTGGCCGCGGCGGAGGCGCCGGCCAGGCCGGAGCCCACGACGATGACCTTGTACTTGCGCTTGTTGGCGGGGTTCACCAGCTTCATCTCGAAGCGGTGCTTGTCCCACATCTTGTCGATGGGACCGCTGGGGATGTTCGACTTGAGTTCCATGGCGTGCCTCAGCGGACGATCCCGGCCAGGACGGCGACCGGGAAGGAGATGTTGGCCACGACGACCAGGAGGGTCAGGACCCAGGCGATCTGCTTTCGCAGGGCGTTGTAGCGGGGGTGGTTCCAGCCCAGGGTCTGCATGAGGCTCCAGATGCCGTGGCTGAGGTGGCCGGCCAGGGCGATCATCGCCGCGATGTACAGGGCGGCGACCCAGGGCACCCGGAAGGTGCTCACCACGTTGGCGTAGACGGCGCCCTTCACGAAGGTCCCGCCGGGGTGCCACTGGCCCGTGGTCAGGTTCAGCAGGTGGAAGACGATGAAGAAGAGCAGGAGGAACCCCGTCACCCGCATGTAGCGGGAGGCCCAGGTGGAGGCCTTCGGCTCCACCTTCCGGTAGGCCACCGGGCGGGCGGCGGCGTTCATCCGGGTGAGGCCCACCGCGGCCCAGATGTGGAGGGCGGCGCAGGCCAGCAGCACGATCCGGGCGATCCAGAGCCCGGCGCCGTGGAGCAGGTGGTGCAGGAACTCCGAATAGGCATCGAGGGCCTCGGCGCCCTTGTAGATCTGCAGGTTGCCGGCCATGTGGCCCAGCACGAAGAGCACCAGCACGAGGCCGGTCACGGCCATGACGATCTTCTTCCCGATCGACGAGCCGAGGAAGGTGGCTTCAGGTTTCATCAGGCCTCCCGGGAGGGTCCGCTCAGGGCCTTGGATGCCGCGCGGCGTGTCCGCAGGGTCGATCGGGCCCCAGATTCCATTCCGCCCCCCAGTATGCTGCGGAACCTTGCCGGTCCCCAAGGGGCAATTCCTTGATAAATCGTCCAGGCAGGGCGCTTTGAGGGCTGTTCCCGGGCGGGCCTTCCTTGTAAGCTGGCCCGATATCCCCTGATCTGTCCCAAGGAGACACCCATGCTGTCCCTCGTATTCGGCGCGGCCATCGCCGCGCTCCTGGTCGCCCTGTTCCTGGCGAAGGGCGTCCTGGCCGGATCCACCGGCACCGACGCCATGCGCCGCATCTCGGATGCCATCAAGCAAGGCGCCGAGGCCTACCTCAGCCGCCAGAACCGCACCATCGGCCTCCTGGCCGTCTTCGTGGCCGTGGCCATCTACCTCGTCTACCACGGCCAGGTCGGCGCGGACCCCTCCCGGACCGCCCTCTGGACCACCCTCAGCTTCCTGCTCGGGGCCGGCTGCTCGGTCG
>DASTWQ010000191.1:0-3597 GCA_035758545.1 Holophagaceae bacterium
CCGGGTCCAGGGCCGGCTGGTGGCGCTGCCCTGGTTCATCGGTGCCGGCGTGCTGTACTACCGGAAGGACCTGCTCGAGAAGTACCGCATCCCCGTCCCGCGCACCTGGGACGACCTGGCCGCCGCCGCCGCGAGGATCCAGGCGGGCGAGCGCGCCGCCGGGGATCCGCGCATGTGGGGCTACGTCTTCCAGGGCCGCGCCTACGAAGGGCTCACCTGCAACGCGCTGGAGTGGCTGGCGAGCAGCGGCGGCGGCACGGTGGTGGACCCTTCGGGCCGCGTGAGCGTCGACAATCCCGCCGCCGCGGCCGCCCTGGACCGGGCCGCGGGCTGGGTGGGGACCATCGCGCCCCGGGGCGTCC
Source organism: Holophagaceae bacterium (assembly GCA_035758545.1). Taxonomy (GTDB): domain Bacteria; phylum Acidobacteriota; class Holophagae; order Holophagales; family Holophagaceae; genus JAFDVN01. The sequence goes on from DASTWQ010000191.1 coordinate 363, forward strand.
TGAACTACATGGAGGAGGAGGCCCGGGGCGTGTTCCAGTCCGGGCACGCGGTGTTCATGCGCAACTGGCCCTACGCCTGGGGGCTGGTCCAGGCGCCGGGGAGCCCCGTGCGCGGCAAGGTCGGCATGGCGCCGCTGCCGGCGGGGGCAGGGGGCGCGCCGGCGGCCGCCCTGGGGGGATGGTCCCTCGCGGTCTCCCGGTTCAGCCGCCACCCGGCCGAGGCCGCGGCCCTCGCCCGCTACCTCACTGGCGCCGCGGAGCAGCGCCGCCGGGCCCTCGGGGGCGAGTTCCTCCCGACCTACCGGGCGCTCTACCGGGATCCGGAACTGCGCCGCCGCTACCCCTTCCTGCCGGAGCTCCGGGCCATCCTCGACGGCGCGGTGGCGCGGCCCTCCGCGGCGACGGGGTGGCAGTACAACCGCGTGAGCGCGGCCTTCTGGGAGGCGGTCCACGAGACGCTCTCGGGCGAGGCCTCCGGCGCCGAGAGCCTCCACCGCCTGGCGGACCGGCTGGGCAGGATCCGCCGGAGGGGCGGGTGGTGAGCGGCGCCCGGCCCTGGCGCTTCCTCGCCCCGGCCCTCGCGGTCCTCGCGCTGGTGGCCGGGTGGCCGGTGCTCCGCACGGTCTTCTACGCCTTCACGAACGCGTCGCTCCTGGATCCCGGCGCGCACCGGTGGGTGGGCCTGGCCAACTTCCAGGACCTGCTGCGGGACGCGGACTGGTGGCGGTCCGTCTGGAACACGGTGCGGTTCGCCGCCGTCTCCGTCACGGCAGAGACCGCCCTGGGCCTGGGGCTCGCGCTCCTGCTCCACGCGAAGTTTCCGGGCCGCGGCCTGGCCCGGGCCTGCGCCCTCGTGCCCTGGGCGGTCCCCACGGTGGTCTCCGCCAAGATGTGGGCCTGGATGCTCAATGACCAGTTCGGCGCGGTGAACGCGGCCCTGATGCACCTTGGCCTGGTCCGGCATCCCATCGCCTGGCTGGCGGAGGATGCCACCGCGCTCTGGGCCGTGGCCGCGGTGGACGTGTGGAAGACCACGCCCTTCATGGCGCTCCTGCTCCTGGCGGGGCTCCAGACCATTCCGGAGCACCTGCACGAGGCCGCGCGGCTCGATGGCGCGTCCGCCTGGCGCCGCTTCCGGGACATCACGCTTCCGCTGCTGCGGCCGGCGCTGCTGGTGGCGGTCCTGTTCCGGGCCCTGGACGCCCTGCGCATCTTCGACCTGCCCTTCGTCCTCACCAGCAACAGCCGCTCCACCGCGGTGATGTCGGTGTTCGCCCGGCAGCAGCTCATGGACTTCCAGGACGTGGGCTACGGATCCGCCGCCTCGTTCCTGATCTTCGTGGTGGTGGGCTCGGCGGCGCTCCTGCTCATCGCCGCCGGCCGTCGGCGGTGGGAGGCCGGACCGTGAGGCGGTGGATCCGGGGCGCGCTGCTGGCCGCGGCCGTGGCCGCCGTGGCGGTCTACGCCCTGCTGCCCGTGGTCTGGGCGGCTGGCACCTCCCTGAAGGCGGGGAGCGCGATCTTCGATCCCGCGCTGTTCCCCGCGCATCCCGCCTGGTCGAACTATGCGGCGGTGTTCCGGGAGCAGCCCTTCGGCCGCAACATCCTCAACTCCCTGCTGGCGGCCGGCGCCACGACCGTCGCGTCCCTCCTGCTGGGCCTGCTGGCGGCCTACGCCCTCGGCCGGCACCGGTTCCGCGGCCGGCAGGCGGTGCTCTACACCTTCCTGGGCGCCTCGATGTTTCCCCAGATCGCCCTGCTCTCGGGGCTCTTCGAGCTGATCAGGAGCCTGGGGCTCTATGACCGCTGGGAGGGTCTGGCCCTGTCCTACCTCATCTTCACGCTGCCGTTCACGGTCTGGGTCCTCACGGCCTTCCTGAGGGAGCTGCCGCCCAGCCTGGACGAGGCGGCGCGGCTGGACGGGGCCGGACCGCTCACGATCCTGTTCCGCGTCCTGCTTCCGGCCCTCGGGCCCACCCTCGCGGCGACGGGGCTGCTCGCGTTCATCGCGGCCTGGAACGAGTTCCTGTTCGCCCTCACCTTCACCCTGTCGGACGCCGGCCGCACGGTGCCGGTGGCACTCGCGCAGATGAGCGGCTCCTCGCAGTTCGAATTGCCCTGGGGTCGCCTCATGGCCGCGTCGCTGGTGGTCACGGCGCCCACCGTCGTTCTCGCGCTGGCCTTCCAGCGGCGCATCGTGGCGGGCCTCACGGCGGGCTCGGTGAAGGGATGAGGGAGGCGTGATGGCCCATCTTGAGCTCCTGGGGATCGGGAAGGCGTTTGGGGGGCGTCCGGTCCTGAGCGAGGTGAGCTTCGCGGCGGAGGCAGGGGCCTTCGTCGTCCTCGTCGGCCCCTCGGGGTGCGGGAAATCCACGCTGCTCCGGATCCTCGCGGGCCTGGAGGCGGCGGACGCCGGAGAGATCCGCCTCGGCGGCGAGCGCCTGGACAGGATCGAGGCGGGCCGGCGGGACCTCGCGATGGTGTTCCAGGACTACGCGCTCTATCCGCACATGACGGTGGCGGAGAATCTGGCCTTCCCGCTCAAGGTCCGGCGGGCGCCCCGGGCCGAGCGGGAGGCCCGGGTGGCGGAGACGGCAGCCATGCTGGGCCTGGGCGAGGTCCTCGACCGCCGGCCCGCCCAGCTCTCCGGCGGCCAGCGCCAGCGGGTGGCCATCGGGAGGGCCCTGGTGCGGCGCCCGTCCCTGTTCCTCTTCGACGAGCCGCTCTCCAATTTGGATGCTCAGCTGCGGGCCCAGATGCGCGTGGAGCTGGCGGCGCTCCACCGGAGCCTCGGCACGACGACGGTGCACGTCACCCACGATCAGGCGGAGGCGATGACCCTGGCCGACCGGCTCGTGGTCCTGAATCAGGGCCGGATCCAGCAGGCGGGGCCGCCGCTGGAGCTGTACCGGGATCCGGCGAACCGGTTCGTCGGCGCCTTCCTGGGGCAGCCGGGCATGGCCTTCCTGGAGGGCCGCCTCATCCGGGATCCGGTCCCGGCCTTCCTGTCGGGCGGCCTGCGGCTGGAGGGCCTCGGTCCCGGGCTACCGGAAGGCCCCGCGGCCCTGGGCCTCCGGCCGGAGGCGCTGAGCCTGGTCCCCGCGGGCGAAGGGGACCTGCCGGGCCAGGTCGCCCTGGTGGAGGCCCTGGGGCCCGCCTGCCATGTCTTCGTCGACACGGGCGCGGCCCGCCTGGTGGCGCTCGCGGACGCCGCCCCGGGCCTGGCGCCGGGGGAC
>DASTWQ010000016.1:0-8629 GCA_035758545.1 Holophagaceae bacterium
GGCCTTCTTCTCGGCCGTGGGAGCGTCGGCCTTGGGGGCGTCCTGCAGGGTGACGGCCTTCTTCTCGGCCTTCTTCACCTCGACCTTGGGGGCGTCGGCTTTCTTCTTGGCGGGCTTCTTGGCGCCCGCGAAGGCGGGGGAGACGAGGGCGGCCGCGACGGCCAGCAGGGCGATCTTGCGGAAGTTCATGGGAGCTCCATGGGTGAACCGGCACGGCCGGTATGCTCCACCCAATGCAGGACTCACGCCAATATTTAAGTAATGACTGGAGTTGGACTTGACTTCGCCGTGACACGCCGAGAAGCGTTGCAATCTGCACAAAGTTGCACGCTGCAACGACGCCTATTCTCCTGCGCCCTCGTCCCCGCCCTCCTGGAACCCGTAGCGCTTCAGCTTCCGGTAGAGGGTCGTCCGGTCCACGCCCAGGATCTCCGCGATCCGCTGTTTCTCCCGGTGCTGGCCCAGCAGCAGCTTGATGTAGCGGCGCTCCAGCTCGTCCAGCGAAGGCCAGTCCGCCAGCAGGTCCGGGAGGGCGGCTCCCTCGGGAGCGCGCAGGGCCTTCTTCAGCACGTCGGCCTGGATCTTGGCGGGCAGCTCGTCCACCGTGATCTCCCGGCCTCGGGACAGCTGGGTGAGGTTCTCCACCACGTTGGCGAGCTCCCGGACGTTCCCCGGCCAGGAGTAGGCCTCCAGCACCCGGAGCACCTCGGGATGCAGGGGCGGCGGCGCCGCGCCCCCGAACTCGCCGAGGAAGTGCTCAAGAAGCTTTGGAATGTCCTCCCGCCGATCCCGCAGGGGGGGCACCTGGAGCTCCACCACGGACAGGCGGTAGTACAGGTCCTCCCGGAAGGCGCCGGACTTCACCAGGGCCTGGAGATCCTTGTTGGTCGCCGCGATGACGCGCACGTCCACCTTCAGGGTGCGGTTGGCGCCCACCCTGCGGACCTCGTGCTCCTGCAGCACCCGCAGCAGCTTCACCTGGAAGTTCGGCGTGGTCTCGCCGATCTCATCCAGGAAGATGGTGCCCCCGTCCGCCTCCTCGAAGAGGCCCTTCTTGTCCGAGGTGGCGCCGGTGAAGGAACCCTTGGCGTGGCCGAAGAGTTCGCTCTCCAGCAGGGTCTCCGTCAGGGCCCCGCAGTTCACGGCCACGAAGGGCTGGTCCTTCCGGGGGCTGGAGAGGTGGATGCTCCGGGCCACCAGCTCCTTGCCCGTGCCGCTCTCGCCGGTGATGAGGACCGTGGCGGTGCTGTCCTGCAGGCTTGCGATGGTCTTGTAGACCGCCATCATGCGAGGGCTGGAGCCGATCATGAGGCTGCGCCGCCTGGGCGCCTGGGGCGCCGCGGGGGAGGGCTTCTTCCCCACCCGGCTGTCCAGGGCCCGCTTCACGAGAGCCTTCAGCTCCTCGTTGTTCCAGGGCTTGGAGAGGAAGTCGAAGGCCCCCTCCCGCACCGCCTCGATGGCGGTCTCCAGGGTCCCGAACCCGGAGAGGAGGATGACGTCCACGCCCCGGGGCTTGGCGATGCGCAGCAGGTCCAGGCCGTCCCGGCGGGCCTCCAGGTTGATGTCGGAGAGCATGAGGTCGAAGGGCTCCTGCTCGAGGAGCGCCGCGGCGCGGTCCGGATCGGTGGCCTGGCGCACCTCCAGGCCCATGGCGCCGAGGAGCTCCTCCAGGAACTCGCAGGTCTCCCGGCTGTCATCCACCACGAGCACGCGGGCCATGCCGCCTCCTCAGACGAAGGTAACGGAAAACTGGCCGGCGCCCCCGGATGGCGCTACGCTCGGACCCACTTCCCAGGAGAATCCCCATGATCCGATTGATGCGGACGGTATTTTCCCTGCTGCTCATCTCCACCGCAGCGCTCGCAGGGGACCTCACCATCACCATGAACGCCCGCGGCAAGGGCCCCATGGGCAGCGGCTCAAGCGGCGTCCAGACCCACTACTACAGCGCGAAGTTCATGCGGATCAACGATCCCGGCGCTCAGCGGGACACCCTCATGGACTACGGGACCATGACCAACTACATCATCGACCACAAGAAGAAGCTCATCCAGAAGATGACCTTCCAGGACGCCATCGACGTCATGAACGAGGCGTCCAGCCAGGCCCCCGAGGGCATGTCGCGGATGATGACGATGATGTTCGGCGACCCCAACAACTTCAAGGTCACCGAGGAGGGCAAGGAGACCGTCGCCGGGCGCGCCTGCGTCAAGTACAGGATCGTCGTCGGCAAGATCGTGATGGAGCTCAGCAACGACCCGACGCTCCGGATGCCCATGCCCGAGGCCAGCTATCAGAAGATGATCAAGATGCGCGGCGCGATGATGGCGTCCATGCCCAGCGGCAAGGGCTTCGTCCGCCTTTACGAGGAGATGAGCAAGATCAAGGGCGTGACCCTGAAGAGCCACATGACCGGCATGATGGGCATGGACACCCTCACCGAGGCCACCGCGGTGAAGGAGGGTCCCATCGACCCCTCGGTCTTCGCCCTGCCCAGCGGCTATCAGATGGAGGACCTGGGCGCGAAGATGAAGGCCCAGATGGCCCAGCACCACCGCTGAGGCCGCTCCGGTAGACTCAAGGGGGGCCTCGCGGCCCCCCTTTCCGTGCCCGGACGCCCATGCCCGAACCCTCCGACAGCCCCTCGTTCGACACCGGCCTGGACCGGCTCGAGGCCCTCGTCCAGCGCCTGGAAGGCGGCAGCCTCGGCCTCGAGGAGGCCCTCGCGGTCTTCGAGGAGGGCGTGAAGCTCAGCCAGCAGCTCCAGGGCCAGCTGGCGGAGGCCCAGCGCCGCGTCGAGGTCCTCAAGGCGGACCTGGAGGGCGGCTACCGCGCAGAGCCCCTGGACGAGGCGCCGTGACCCCCGCCGACCGCGTGAAGGCGGACCTGGACCGCCTGCTGCCCCTCGTCGAGTCCCGCCTCCTGGCGCCCTTCCAAGGCGGCGAGGCCGCCCGGGTCGGCGAGGCCATGCGCTACAGCCTGGAGGCCGGCGGCAAGCGGGTGCGCCCGATCCTCTGCCTGCTGGCGGCGGAGGCCGCTGGCGGCCGGGCCGAGGACGCCCTGCCCGGCGCCCTGGCCCTGGAGTGCGTCCATACCTATTCCCTCGTCCACGACGACCTGCCGGCCATGGACGACGACGACCTGCGCCGGGGCAAGCCCACCTGCCACATCGCCTTCGGGGAGGCCCACGCCATCCTCGCGGGCGACGGCCTGCTCACCGAGGCCTTCCGGATCCTGGCCCTCGAGGGTGACCTGGCCGCGGACCGTCGGGTCGAGGCCATCTCGATCCTGGCGGAGGCCGCCGGATGGCGGGGCATGGTGGGCGGACAGGCCCTGGATCTGGAGGGCGAGGTCCTCACCGCCGCGGGGACGCCCTACGGGCTGGACCACCTGAAGACCATCCACCGCCTGAAGACCGGCGCCCTGCTGCGGGCGGCCGCGGAGCTGGGGGCCGTGCTGGCGGGGGCGGATCCCGCCCGGCAGGAGGCCCTCCGGGCCTACGGCGAGGCCCTCGGCCTGGCCTTCCAGATCCAGGACGACATCCTCGACGCCACCGCCACGGACGCGACCCTGGGTAAGCGCGCGGGAAAGGACGCCGGCAGAGGTAAGATCACCTACCCGGCCCTGCTGGGATTGGATGGCGCCCGCACCGCCCTCCGGGAAGCCACCGAGTCCGCCCTATGTCCTCTTCGATCCCTTCCGAACCCCTCCTCCCTGGAAGCCTGGGCCCTGCATTTGGCCCAGCGGGCCTCCTGAAGGCCATGGACGGGACCTCCAAGTACCCCCTCCTGGACAGCCTCGGCGCCCCCGAGCAGATCCGGCAGTTCACGGATGCCCAGCTGGAGGAGCTCAGCCGGGAGGTGCGGCAGTTCCTCATCGACTCCATCAGCGTGACCGGCGGCCATTTCGCGTCGAACCTCGGCACGGTCGAGCTGACGGTGGCCCTCTTCAACCAGTTCGACTTCCGCACGGACCGGGTCTGCTGGGACGTGGGCCATCAGGCCTACCCCCACAAGATCCTCACGGGCCGCAAGGACCGCTTCAAGACCCTCCGCCAGCACGACGGCCTGAGCGGCTTCCTCAAGATCGAGGAGAGCCCCGTCTACGACCACTTCGGCGCCGGCCACGCCTCCACCTCCATCTCCGCGGCCCTCGGCATGGCCAAGGCCCGCGACCTGATGGGCGAGGACCACTACGCCGTGGCGGTGATCGGCGACGGCTCCATGACCGCCGGCATGGCCTTCGAAGCCCTCAACCAGGCGGGCTACCTGGAGACGAGGAAGTTCCTCGTCATCCTCAACGACAACGACATGTCCATCAACCCCAACGTCGGCTCGCTGCAGGGCTACCTGAACCAGCTGATGAACGGGCAGTACTACAACAAGTGGCGGGACCGCATCGAGCACGCCATCAAGGCCATCCCCCTGGAGGGCGTCTCCAAGCGCATGGCCAAGGTCGCCAAGTGGAGCGAGGAGTCCTTCAAGCGGCTCGTGGTCCCGGGACTGCTCTTCGAGGACCTGGGCCTGCGCTACCTGGGCCCGGTGAACGGCAACGACGCCGTCGCCACCGCCCATGCCCTGGCGGACGCCAAGGCCAAGATGCTGGACGGCCCGGTGCTCCTGCACGTGCAGACCAAGAAGGGCTACGGCTACGAGCCGGCGGTGAAGGACCCCCTCAAGTGGCACGGCGTCACCGCCTTCGACGCCGAGGCCGGCGAGATCCGGAAGGCCGCCGCGCCCGCCGCCCCGGCCTACACCAAGGTCTTCGCCGAGGCCCTCATCGAGCTGGCCAGGAAGGACGACAAGATCGTCGCCATCACCGCGGCCATGCTGGACGGGACCGGCCTCAACCACTTCCAGAAGGCCTTCCCGGACCGCACCTTCGACGTGGGCATCGCCGAGCAGCACGCGGTGACCTTCTCCGCCGGGCTCGCGGCCAAGGGCATGCGCCCGGTCTGCGCCATCTACAGCACCTTCCTCCAGCGCGGCTTCGACCAGGTGGCCCACGACGTCTGCCTCCAGAACCTGCCCGTCACCTTCGCCATGGACCGGGCGGGCATCGTCGGCGCGGACGGCCCCACCCACCACGGCCTCTACGACATGGCCTTCCTGCGCTGCCTGCCGAACATCATCCTCATGGCGCCCAAGGACGAGAATGAGCTGCGCCGCATGCTCATGACGGCCATCTACAGCGGTCGGCCCGCGGCCCTGCGCTACCCCCGGGGCAACGGCCTCGGCGTGGCCCTGGACGAGACCATCTCGGCCCTGCCCATCGGCAAGGGCGAGCTGCTCCGGGAGGGCTCCGACCTCACGGTCATCGCCTGCGGCACCCTGGTGGATCCCGCCCTCCGCGCCGCGGAGGCCCTGGCCGGCGCGGGGATCTCCTGCGCCGTCATCAACGCCCGGTTCATCAAGCCCCTGGACCGGGACCTGATCCTGGACTGGGCGGGGAGGACCCGGGGCGTCGTCGCCCTGGAAGAGGGTGTCGAGAAGGGCGGCTTCAGCGGGGCGGTCGCCGAACTGCTGGCGGACGCCGGCCTGGTGAAGCCCCTGCTGAGGCTCGCGGTGCCGGACCACCTGGTCCACCACGGGGATCAGAAGCGCCTCCTGGACGAGGAAGGCCTCTCCCCGGCGCGCATCCAGGCCAGCCTCGAGGCCTTCGCCCAGCGCATCTGACCCGGGGACAGCCTTCTACGGGGTTGCACGGGGCCGGTCAAGTCCCTAGGGTTTTACAAACCGGTCATCCTTCCGTCTCCGAGGTCCCCGTGCCCCACCCCCTGTTCCGGGCCGTCCCGTCCGTGGTGATGCTCGGCGCCGCTCTGCCCGCCCTGGCCCAGGGGTTCGACCCCGCCACCCAGGCCAAGGGCTGGGCCCACCAGGACCGGGACTTCTCCTTCACCTTCTATGATCCCGCCTCCCGGTCCCTGGTGACCTGGGACAAGGGCTTCGGCGTCATGAACACCCTCAGCCTCGCCAAGCTTGAGGCGGAGCCGGAGATGTGGTTCCTGGACCGCTACAACAACGCCTGGGTGGTGAGCGGCGAAATGCTCTACTTCGTCCTCAAGGACGGCAAGGTGGACCGGAAGGAGAAGCTGCCGGCGCCGGTCGCCGACGTGGCCTGGGACAGCCAGACGGGGTTCGTGCTCTGCTACCGGACCGCCACCCCCTACCTGGAGATGCGGGACTACAAGAAGGCGGACATCATCTGGACCCACGGCGACAAGCCGAAGAAGGGAGAAGCCGTCGCCTCGGCCCCCTACCGGCTCTGCCTGAAGGTCCAGGCCTCCGGCTCCAGCGAGGTCTACGTCACGGACGGAAGCGGCCTCGACTTCCTCGTCCTCTCCGGGAAGAACGGCGACCAGGAGTCCCGGACCTCCTTCCGCCTTGGCGGACAGGCCCTGCCGCCCTTCGATTTCGCGAAGGCCGCTCCGGGCCCCGTGTGCCCGCTGCTGGGGAAGGACGTCATCTACGCCGCCCTGGACTCCCGCTCGGTGCCCGCCACCGCCGCTCCGGGGCTGAACGGCCTGCTCCTGGCCCGTCTGGATCTCGCCTCGGAGGCCGTGACCTTCGAACCCACCGGCCTCACTGCGGACAACCGCTTCATCGGCGTGGTGGACGGCCAGGCCGTCTTCGTGAAACCCGCCGGCGGCCTCGTCCTCGTGCCGGTCCAGTAGCCTCCCTGGCCTACTTCTCCAGGTCCAGCACCCGCTCGCGGTCGAGGTAGGGGATCGTCCGCCAGTTGTTGTCCGCCGCCACGGAGAGGTCCGGGTGGCTGAGCACGTAGGACAGGATGAGGTTCCGCAGGCTCAGCGCCGTGACCTGCCGGGGCCCTCCGGAGAATCCGATGGCATCCATGTAGCCGCCGCCCCCCCGGAGGCGGTAGGTGGAGAGGGCCAGGGTGAACACCTGGTCCGGGGCCACGGGCCTGCCGCCGACGCTCAGCCCCACCACCCGCTGCCCCACGGGGCGGCCCAGGTCCAGGGCGTAGGTGGCGCCGTCCACCATGTCGTAGTCGAAGCCCGGCACCGCCGGGTTGAAGAGGCGCGGCGTCCAGCTGAAGTCGAAGTACCGGGCGGCGTGCTCCAGGTAGGCCTTGAGCTGGGCCCCGGTGATGTCGATGACGGCGACGTGGTCCTCGTAGGGCTCCAGGGCGTAGAACTGCCGGACGCTGGTGGGGCCCTTCGGGATGAATAGCCCCGTGTTCATGCAGGGGGCGGCGGCGAGCTGGGCCCCGGTGGCCTGGCGCATCACCGTGTGGACCAGCTGCACCACCGGCGTGTCCTCGATGCGCCCCCACCGAGCGTCTAGATCCGTCAGCAGGTTGGTGGCGAGGGTGTCCAGGTAGCGGTCAGTGGCGGCGCGCGCGTCGTGGGTGAGGGCCAGCACCTCGGGATCCAGGGGCGTGGACGCATCGGGCTTCACCAGCTGGCTGGAGGTGGTGAGCACCGTCCAGCGGTCGCCGGCCTTGCGGAGCCGGAGGTCCAGGACGCCGAGGGCCTTCCCCCAGCACCAGGCCTGGAGGATGGGCACGCCCTTGTGCTCCGTGGCGATGGGCTGGTGGGTGTGGCCGGTGAGGATGGCGTCGATGCCGGGCACCTCCTCCGCCAGCCGCAGGGCGGCGTTCTCGTCGCCGACCTTGCCGTCCACCTTGCCCAGGCCCGAATGCATGGCGACGATCACCAGATCCGCGCGGCCCTTGGCCTTGAGCTGGGGGATGATCGTCTTCGCCGTGGCGACGATGTCTTCGAAGCGCAGCCCGTCATAGTTCGCGGGTTCCTCCCAGTCCGGGATCCGGGGCGTCGTGAAGCCGACGATGGCCACGGTGAGGGGGCCCGCCTTCACCAGGACGTAGGGCTTGAAGGCCGGCCGGCCGCTGCGGGTGTCGAGGGTGTTGGCCGAGAGGAAGGGGAATTCCGCCTGCTTCTCCGCGGACCGCAGGTTCGCCAGGCCGAAGTTGTACTCGTGGTTCCCCACGGCCATGGCCGTGTAGCCCAGGGCGTTCATCACGGCGACGGCGGGTTCCTTCATCTCGGGATGGAGCACGGTCCGGACGTAGTCGAGGGGCTCCCCCTGCAGCTCGTCCCCGCAGTCCACCAGGAGCGTGTTCTCCTGCCCGGCCCGGGCCTGCCGGATGAGGGTCGCCAGCTTGGCCCAGCCCTGGTCCTCGGGCTTGAGGGTGTAGGCGTCCTGAGGCATGACGTGGCCGTGGACGTCGGTGGTGGTGAGGATCCGGAGGCTCGCCTCCTGGGCCGGCGCCGGGGGGCGGCCGGTCGCCTGGGCGCGGAGGGACGGGGGGAGGAGCGCCAGGGCCAGGAGCGCCGCCTGGGCCAGGATTCCCGCCTTCCTCATCCAACCCTCCTGTTTATTGGATCTAATGCTCAGCTTGGTGCCGCGCACCTTCGACGATACACTTATCCCTTCGACCCGATCGCATCCTCTTTCCCTTTGGAGCACCCGATGCAGGAAGTCCAGATCAAGGCCCCCAAGCACGAGTTCACCCTCCTCTGCGACGACATCCGCCAGGAGATGGGCGGCAAGACCTCCCTCATGGGCCTCTACGACCACCACATCGTGGTCCCCCAGGTGCCCTTCAGCCTGCCCAAGGTGTGCTTCTACACCCGCTTCTCCCG
>DASTWQ010000051.1:0-15100 GCA_035758545.1 Holophagaceae bacterium
GGTAGGTCACGGTCCCCCCGGAGCCGGAGATCGTGCCGACGCTGTCATTGCCGCCGGGGACGTTGTCCACGGACCAGACCAGGTCCGTGGGGGACCCGGAACCCGAGATGCTGGCCTGCAGGGTCAGGCTGCCGCCCGGGAGGAGGTCCGAGGTGGCGGGCGTCACGGCGACCGTCGGCGCCGGAGCCTGGCTGGTGCTGCCGGAGGACCCCGAGGAACCGGACCCGCCGCCGCAGGCTACCAGGGAAAAAACGAGCATAGCTAACGCACCCTGTCGAAACATGGGTCAAACCTCTGCAGGTGAGTCCGGGACGAGGTCCCGGGGAATGGGGGCCCCGGCTTGTCTCAGCGCCGGGATTTCGAGCTTCTGGACCGCGGACCTACAGGGGGTCCGCAGCATTCGCTGAAGTCAGTATGGGAAAAACTTGAATTTTGGCCCGGCGATAATTGCGACGATGTTTTCCTAGTAAAGGAACACACGAAGCCTGATTCCCGGCCTTTCGCCGGGTTCATCCAGGGCCGCGCCAGGAACGGCGCTGCAACTTTCCTGTTGGACCGGTTTTGGACCAGCCTCTGGGCTGCCTCATCGGATTCGGCGCCCCGGGCGGGGCTTCACCCGCCCTGAGGCCCGCGTCACCGTTTCGTCGGAGGCCCCTGGGTCCCGTCCGTCGAGGGCGGATCCAGCCGGTTGTCCCGCACGCCGCCGGCCCAGGAGTCCGGGGACCGCAGCGCCGCGCCGGCGTTCCCCCAGATCCGGTTGCCCTGGATGAGGTTGCCCGCGCAGAGGTATTGGTGGATGCCGTCCCCGGCGTTGCGGTCCACCTGGTTCCCGGAGACCACGCAGCGGTTCGCGCCGTTCCGGAGGAGGATGCCGAGCCCGTTGCCGGAGACCCGGTTCCCGCTCAGGCGGGTCCCCTCGCAATTCGAGACCTCGATGCCGGCCCGGGGGGTGGCGCTCAGGGTCCTGACGCCGTTTCCGCGCACCTCGTTCGACTGGGCGCGGACCCCCCGGATCCAGGCCTTCCCGGTGGACGCCAGGGGGACGCCGATCTCCAGGCCGAACCCCGCGTTGTCCAGCAGGCGGCAGTCCTGGATCAGCACGTCCTCGACGGTCTCGCCGGGATTGGGCTCCAGGTCGATGCCGTCCTCGGGCAGGGTCCCCCCCGTGCGTCGGAAGGTGGAGCCCAGCACCTGCAGGCCCTTCACGCCGGTCACGGAGAGGCCCTGGCGGCGGTTGTGGTCGGCCACCACCCGCCGCAGCACCACTGCCTGTCCTCCGGAGATGTAGAAGCCGTCCCCCCAGCACTCCCGGGCGGTGAGGTCCTCCACGAGAACCCGGCGGGACCTCAGGACGGACACACCGTGGCCCCACTCGCCGCCCTGGCCCCGGTGCCCGGCCCGCTCCCCCTCAACGGTGCCGCCCCGGACCGTCACGTCGGCCACGTCCGCCAGCAGGAGCACCGCAGAGCGGGGTGAGGCGTTGGGGAGGGCCTTCAGCACCGCCCCTGCCGCCAGCTCGAGGGTCGTACCGCTCCTCGGCCGGAGGGAGACCCGGGCATCCACCCGATAGACCCCGGCGGGCACCCGCACCGACCGCCCAGGGCCGGCGGCATCCAGCACCCGCTGAAGGGCCACCGTGTCGTCCGAGCGGCCATCGGCCTTCACCCCCCATCGGGGATCCCGGACGTCGAGAGGGGCCGGGGACCCGGGCGCCGGCAGGCCCCCCAGCGCGGCCGGGAGGAGCAGGACGAACGTGGCCGCGCACCGGAGCCCGCGGGCGAGTCGCATGGATGGGGCCTCCTTGATCCGAGGATTCTACGCCTCGGATCGCTCGCCTTGGATTAGAATTAATCGATCATCCATGGCCTCGAGGTGGAGAAAAACATGAGAGATCGGTTCCTGCCCTTCAGCCCCCCTTCCATCGGGGATGCGGAGCGCGCGGAGGTGATGGACACCCTCCACTCCGACTGGATCACCACCGGCCCCAAGACCAAGGCCTTCGAGGCGAAGCTCGCCGCCTACTTCGGCGCCCCGGCGGTGGTGGGGCTCAACTCCTGCACCGCCGGCCTCCATGTGGGGCTCCTGGCTCTGGGCGTCGGCCCCGGCGACGAGGTGATCGTGCCCTCGATGACCTTCTGCGCCTCGGCGAACGTCGTCGAGCACGTGGGTGCGAAGCCGGTGCTGGTGGACGTCTGCCCGGACACCCTCAACCTCGACCCCGAGGCCGCGGCCCGGGCGATCACCCCGCGCACCAAGGCCATCATCCCCGTCCACTACGCCGGGCACCCTGTGGATCTCGACGCCGTCTTCGGCCTGGCCGAGGCCCATGGGCTCCAGGTGCTGGAGGACGCAGCCCACGCCATCTCCGCCCGCTACAAGGGCGTGCTGGTGGGGTCGCGGCCCAACCTCGCGGCCTTCAGCTTCTACGCCACCAAGAACATCACCACCTCCGAGGGCGGCTGTCTCACCGGCGATCCGGAGCTGGTGGAGAAGGCCCGCATCTACGGCCACCACGGCATGAACCGGGACGCCTGGAAGCGCTTCGACCGGAGCGGCTCCTGGTACTACGAGGTGGTCCTGCCGGGGTTCAAGTACAACATGACCGATCTCCAGGCCGCCCTGGGCCTGCACCAGCTGGACCGCCTGCCGGCCTTCCAGGCCCGGCGCCGGGAGATCGTCGCCCGCTACCGCGCCCGCCTCGGCGCCATGGACTGCCTGGAGCTGCCGGTGGAGCGGCCGGAGGTGGAATCGAGCTGGCACCTCTACGTGATCCGGCTCCAGCAGGACCAGCTCCGCATCGGCCGCAACGAGGTCATCGAGGGGCTGAAGGACCGCAACATCGGCACCTCCGTCCACTACCTGCCCGTGCACATGCACCCCTACTACCGGGACAAGTACGGCTACGCGCCCGAAGCCTGCCCCGTGGCGGCCGACGCCTTCGGCCGCATGCTCAGCCTGCCCCTCCACCCCGGGATGACGGACCAGGACGTGGACGACGTCTGCGCCGCGCTCGAGGAGGTCCTGCAGCTGAACCCGGCATGAGCGCCACGCGCATCTTCGACGGCCTGGCGGCCCTGCTGGGGCTCCTGATCCTGCTGCCCTTCTTCGCGATCATCGCGCTTCTGGTGAAGCTCCAGGACCGCGGCCCCGTGTTCTACCGGCAGGAGCGGGTGGGGCGCGGCGGCCGGCCCTTCCGGATCTGGAAGTTCCGCACCATGGTGGTGGACGCCGACCGCGCCGGGAAGCCGCTCACCGTCGGCGCGGACCCCCGGGTCACCCGGATCGGCGCGTTCCTCCGCCGCTGGAAGCTGGACGAGCTGCCCCAGCTCCTCAACGTGGTGGCGGGCGAGATGGGCCTGGTGGGGCCGCGTCCGGAGGTCCCGAAGTACGTCGCCCACTACACCGAGGAACAGCGGGCGGTGCTGGCCCTGCGGCCCGGCGTGACGGATCTCGCCTCCATCGCCTACCGGAACGAGAGCGAGCTGCTGGCGGGACTCGAGGATCCGGAGGCCCACTACCTCCAGGTCATCCTCCCGGACAAGATCCGCATCAACCTGGACTATTCCGCAAGGGCGAGCCTGGGCCGGAACCTCAAGGTGATCCTGGCGACGCTGGGATTGATGGACCCCGCGCGGGTCTAGGTGAGGGGCCCGGTCGGGAGGGCGTTCCCCGCCTCCCGCGCCTTCAGCAGGGCCGACAGGTGCATGACGCCGATGGGGGTCGGCGGCTCGGTTCGGTAGCCCTGCCCGGTGCGCCGGAAGAGGGTCCGGGTGTAGACGTCGTTGAGCACGAAGGTCATGGAGAGCTCGCCGATGACCCAGCCTCCCGGACCCTTCATGAAGTCGTAGGCCATGGCCGTGAACCCGTGCCGGGCGCTGATGGCAAGGGCCAGGTCGCAGGCCTCCGCGGGGAGATCCTCCTGGGCCACCATCTCCCAGATCCCGCTGCCGCTGGCGCGGAAGTCCGCGGGGCGGTTCCGGCGCACGAAGACGGAGACCAGGTCGGGGGCGAGGGTGGTGATGCGCCAGTCCGCGTCGCAGGGGATGTAGGCCTGGAAATAGGCGTAGCGCGGCGCCGCGTCCAGGGTCCGGTACTTGCGGGAGAGGAGGAAGTCGCCCTTCGCCAGCCTCGGCAGGTAGTGGTACTTCTCCAGGGCCCGGCGCAGGAGGGAGGGCCCCTTGAAGATCCCGGCGACGAGGCGGCGGGCCTCCGCCCGGTCCTTCAGCAGGACCACGCCGCTGGCGGAGGCGCCCGCGTGGGTCTTGGCGACCAGGGGGAAGGCCGCCCGGTCCAGGAAGGCCTCCGCCTCCGCGCGGCTGAAGGTGACGAAGGTCTCCGGCACCGGATACCCGTGCAGCTTCAGGAAGAAGGTCTCCCGGATCTTGTCGTCGTAGAGCCAGAGCATCCGGGTGTTCGGGAAGCAGGGGATCCCCATGGCCTCCAGGAGCGGCAGCTTGGTGCGGATCTCGGCCATTTCGGTGGCGTCGCCCATGGTGGGCCGCCAGATGAACAGGTCCACGCCCCGGACCGCCTCCATCCACCCGTCCCGGTCGATGGGGACCACGCGGGCCTCGTGGCCCAGGGCCGCGCAGGCCCGCTCGAACTCCCCGAGCCAGTCCGCCGGGGACTGCTGCATCCGCCCGCTCAAGCCCACGATCATGCGGCCTCCCCGCCCTGCGCCCCGGCGCGCCGGTCCTTGTAGGCCCCGAAGGCCCCGGCCACCAGGCCGACGATGAAGTGGAAGTGCCAGTGGAAGGCGATGTTCGCCACCGTGCAGGCGGTGAGCACCGTCGGGAGGGCGAGGGCCAGCGGCAGGCCCCCCTCCTCCTCCCGGACGCGCCAGGCCTGGCGCAGGAGCAGGAAGCAGATGGTGAGGAAGGGGATGAGGCCGAAGAGGCCCATCTCCACGGAGAACATGAAGAGCTGGTTGTGGGCGACGATGCCCACGCCAGGGTCTCCGGTGCCGGAGCGGTTGCCCAGCTCCACGCGGTAGTTCTCCGGGCCCAGGCCGTAGGTCGGCGAGCGCAGGAACTGCTCGACGAGGATCGGCGCCATGCGGGCGCGGTCCTCGCTGCCGACCCCGGAATCCACGACGTTCTCGGACCGCTTGCCGATGATGGAGTCCGAGTAGCCCGCGGCGAAGGCCCCGCCCACCACCAGGGCGGAGAGGAAGACCGCCGCCAGGGACCATCGGGCCCGCCGCATCTCCACCCCGACGAGGACGAGGGCCCCGAGGGCGGTGAACACGGCGGCGGTCCGGGAGCCCGTGAGCAGCTCCCCGACCATGAGCAGGGCGCAGCTTCCCCCGAAGGCGAGGCGCGCGATCAGGCCATAGCCCGTGCGGGGCTGGATCACCCGGGCGAGGGCGATCAGGAAGGCGGTGGCATAGATCACCCCCAGCACGTTGGGGTTCAACTCGAAGGCCGTGATTCGCTGGGTGCCGAGGGCCCCGGTGATCTCGCCCGTGATCCCGATTCCGGCCGCGTGCAGCCCCGCCGCCAAGGAGGCGCCGAGGACGAAGGCGTCGCATCCGCGCTTCCGCCAGCGCTCATCCCGCAGGACCGCCGCCAGGATCCAGGCCCAGATCATGGGGCGGATCATGTTCCGGGTGGAGTCCGCCATCAGCTCCGGGAAATCCGAGAGGAGCCAGCCGTAGACGTAGCGGATGCCGAAGAGCACCACCATCCACATGAGGATGGACGAGTAGCCCCGGCGGACCACCCGGGGCGAGAGGAGCACGCAGGCCCAGAAGAAGAGCTGGGTCACGCTCATGACCGAGTAGTCGCGGTTCGTGTGCGGCAGGAAGGTGTTGGTGAAGGGGACGAGGAGGATCGTCGCCATCGTCCCCCAGGTCACGAAGGCCCAGGTGCCCCGAAGCTCCTGGAGCCTCGGCCGGACCTCGTCCGCCTCCTGGGCGGCCCCGGGCCAGGGACCGGGGATCACGGGTCCCTCCGGGCGTCCTGCTCCTGCAGCGCGAGGTCGAGGGCCTCCCGCAGGGCACTCCGATTGCTCTCGCAGCTGACCAGGTTGTAGATGCGGAGCAGCTCTCCATCGCCGAGGTGGCGGAACATCCAGCCGCCGCGGTTCAGCCGCTGCAGCCACCGGCCCAGGCCGAAGAGCTTGGTGAGGTAGCCCGGCAGCCGGGGCGCCGCGAAGCCCGCCCAGGCCTGGGCGAGCCGCGCGGGATCCGAGAGGACCTCTGACTGGGCCTGGACGGTGCGCAGGAGCGTCTCGGCCCGGTCCTCCGGAGCGAGACGGATGCCGTTGCCGCCCGGGACCTGCTCGATGGGATGCAGCGTCACCTCGGCAGGGCCCGCCTCCGGGAAGCGGACCACGAGCCCCAGTCCCTCGGCGCCCTTCGCGCCGTGGCCGGGGTAGTCGAAGATGAAGTTGCCCTGGCCGTAGAGGATCGTCCCGCCGGCGTGGCGCTCCAGCGCGCCGACGCAGTGGGAGTGCTGGCAGAGGACGAGGTCGGCGCCCTGCTCCGCCAGGAAGCGGCAGAATTCCCGCAGCCAGGGGTTGGGATAGGGGAAGCCCTCGTTCCCGCCATGGACCATCACCACGAGGCGGTCGAAGTGGCCGCGGTGCTCCGTGAGGGTGCGCAGGATCCAGATGGGATCCGCGGGGCTGGATCCCGCCCGGCCCGGACCGGCCAGGCAGCGCTCGTCCTCCGCCACCGCAAGCAGGGCTACGCGGATGCCGTTCAGGTCGAGGATCAGGGGGCGGCGGGCCTCGTCGAGGTCCCCGCCGGCGCCGAAGGTCGGGAGCCCCGCATCCGCGCAGGCGGCGCGGGTGGCTGCCAGCCCCGCCGCGCCGTGATCCAAGGTGTGGTTGTTGGCGAGGCCGAGGGCGGTGAAGCCCGCCCGGCGCAGGGTCGCCGCGGCCCCCTGAGGAGCCTTCAGGTTGGGTCCCGCCTTGGGGATGGGCCGGTCGGTGGGCCCCGGCAGGGGGCACTCGAGGTTGGCCACCGCCGCGTCGCAGCCGCGGATCAGGGGGAGGACGTCGGAGAAGACGGCCTCAGCCTCCCCGGCGGCGAAAGGCGCCGCCATGCGGCCCACAGGGCAGATGTCCCCGGCGAGGAAGAGCGACGCCTCACGCACGGGCGTCCGCCTTCCGGCAGCGCTTCCGGAGCAGCCACCAGACCGAGAAGGAGACGCAGGAGAAGGCCACGATGGAGACCCCGAGGGAGGAGGCCGCGATGCCCGGCGCCCCGAGGTGGCGCATGAAGACCCAGTCCAGGAACGCGTTCAGCCCAGCCTGCAGCACGGCGATGATGGCGAGGACCTGGTTGGCGCGCATGGCGTTGAGGGCCCGCACCAGCAGCGTCGCGGTGATGGGGATGGGCAGGCGCAGCAGGTAGAACAGCTGCACCTTGGAGACCAGGACCGTGTCCTGGGAGGAGAAGTGACCCCGCTGGTAGAGGGTCGCCGTGAGGAAGGTGGAGGCCACCGCCAGCAGGCAGGCGAGGAGGATGCTCAGCCCGCCCACGATGAGGACGTAGCGCCAGAGGGTCCGCCGGAACTCGGGCCAGTTCTCCTCGCTGGCGAAGTGGGAGAAGCGCGGCAGGACCGCCGTCCCCAGCGCCGCCATGCCCAGGCCGGCGAAGGCCGTGGGGAGCTTCATGCCGTAGCTGAGGGCGCTGTTGCTGCCGGGGCCCAGCACCGAGGCCATGCCCTGGTCCACGAGGGTCATGGAGGTGATGAGGAAGGCGCCGCTGATGGTCGCCCCGTACTGGCCCAGCACCGCGCGCACGTCGGCGGTCATGCCGTGCCAGGCGGGCAGGAGGGAGTGGCCCCGCCGGAAGAGGGCGCGGCCGATCACGCCGGCCTCCAGGGCGGCGCCGAGCAGCGTGCCGGCCACGAGGGCCCCGATGCCCCAGCTCCGGTAGGCGAGGAGGATGCCGCCCAGGATGGCCAGGGGCTGCAGGGCGGGGGCCATGGCCACGGTGCTGAACCTCTCGTGGGCGTTCAGCACCGCGCCCCAGGTGGTGGAGAGCCCGGTGGCCACGACGAGGGGCATGCACCAGTAGACGAGCCGCTCGGCCAGGGCCAGCTTCGCGGGCGCGTAGCCCGAGGCCACGAGGGGAAGCCAGAGGTGGGCCGTGAGGGCGACGGCGACGGCGAGGAAGGTGAGGAGGGCCAGGTTCAGCGTGAGCACCGTGGCGTAGAGCCGGCCCGCGGGAGCCTCCCCCTCCTTGGTGCGGACGCGGATGTAGGTGGGGATCAGCGCCGCGTTGAGGGAATTGGTGATGAGGCTCACCACGGTGGTGGGTGCCAGGGAAGCGATGACGAAAGCGTCGAAGGCGTCGGAGGTGCCGAAGGCCGCGGCCACCGCCGACTCCTTCACCATGGAGACCAGCTTCACGCCGACGGTGAAGGCCCCCACCGTGAGGATGGCCTTGAGCACGCCGCGGTTCGCCGCGCTGAGGGGCAGGCGGGACCAGACTCGGCGCAATGCGACCACCACCATGGGAACGACCTCGTGCTTGGCTCCGAAGGCCTCCGGCTGGCCTGCCGGGGGGCACCCCAGGGGCAGGTTCCCCTCAGAGGATCGTCGACGCGCTGGGAAGATCCATGGTCGCACCGATCCCTTTCACGTCAAGCCTGGAGTGGGTTAAAACCGGGTGTCAGGGCCCTATGAACCGTCTTCGTCGGGTGCCCGGCCGCCCTCGGATCCGTCCCGCTCGAGTAGCCGGATCATGCGCAGGGCGAGGGCTGCGCGCAGGGCCAGCATGCGGTCCGGGGGCCGAGGCGGCCCCAGACCCGCGCGGGCGGCGCGGATCCACGCCGTGGGCAGGATCCGCTTGAGGCGGGCCCGGAGCGAGGCGGTGGAGGGGCCCGACGGACCCTCGAGGGCGGCCAGGAGCCGGAGGCGGAAGGCCTCGGGGAGCAGGCCCGGGTCCGATGCGAGGGTCTCCGCGAGGGCCTGGGAGAAGGCCGGCGAGCGCAGGTAGCCGTGGCGGTCGTCGTCGGCGCCGCTGGTGGCGTAGGGCAGGTGGGGACCCGCGGCCCGGGCCAGGCGGCGGAACAGGCGCTTGTCCGTGCGCAGCGCGTCCGGCACCCGCCGCACCTGCCGGAGCACGCCGGCGGTGAGGAAGGGGCTGGCGATCTCGACGAAGGGGGCCTTCACGTCGTTCAGGGCGGCCAGCCCCACGGGGATCCGGAAGCCGTGGTAGAGCCGGTCCCGGTAGGCGGGCACGGACTCCCCGGGCTGCGGGGCCAGGGCCTCGGGCAGGGGCTGGTCCTCGGCGCCCAGGGCCTCGGCCACCGGCGGCTCCAGCACGTCCGCCAGGCGGGCCAGCCCCACGGAGAGCCGGGCATGGCGGGCCGAGCCCACCGGGATCCAGCCGAATCCCTCGTCCCCCCGCAGGATGCCGTCCACGCCCCGGCGGGCGAGGCCCGACCAGAGCGCGAGGCCGTCCAGGTAGGGGAAGAGCTGGTCCGTGGTGCCCCCGCTGGCGGCGAGGAAGCGGTCCAGGAGGTCGCCGGGGGCCGCGGTGGCGCCCTCCGTGAGCAGGTAGTCGTGGTCGAGGCCGCAGCGCGCCGCAAGCTGCCGGGCCACGAAGGCGTCGTTGCCGGGCTGGTGGAGGGAGGCCGCCATCCCCCAGGTGACCGTGGGCAGCCGGATCCCCTGCTCCAGCAGCAGGGCGAGCAGGAACCGGCAGTCATAGCCGCCGGAGAGGGGCAGCGCCCAGCGGGCGGAGCGGAAGTCGTAACCCCGGAAGGCCTCCCGCAGGGCCGCGGCCAGGTCCGCTTCGGCCTGGGCCGCCGTCCGGCTCCGGTCCGGCTCGAAGCGGAGGGGCGCGCCGGGATGGAGGGCCGCCGCCCAGGTGCCGTGGTCGAACACCAGCCGGGCCCCGGCCGGCAGGCGGCGCACCCGCCGGTCCCAGGCGGCCTCGGGGCCCAGGGACCCAGAGGAGAGGAACCAGCGGAAGGCGGCGGGCTCCAGCTCGAAGCCGCCGAGCAGCGCCGCCAGCGCCCGCTGGGAGGTGGAGGCGAGGAAGCGGGTCTCGGTCACCGCGTACCAGAGCGTCCGGGAGCCGGCGGAGTCCGAGCAGAGCTCCGTGCGGGCCTCGTCGGCCCGGATGAGGGCGAAGGTGCCCTCCGGAACGGGGGAGCCGGGGAGGTACCAGCCCGCCGAGGAGCCGCAGAAGGCGCCGGTGTGGGCGGCCAGCCCGGAGGGCGCCGCGGCGCCGGAGGGCGCGGTGAGGGCCAGGGCGCTCCGGGCCCCGGCGATGACGCGAGGTTCGCCAGGTGGATCCGCGGGGGCCTCCGGGGCCGGCAGGAATCCGCCGGGGCCGAGCCGCGCCGCGAGCCGGCGCAGGCGGGCCTCGGAGACCCCGAAGCGCGGCTCCCGCCAGGCGGCATAGATGAGGTTCGTCACGGCCGGGCTCCGCCGGACGACGGGAGTGTCCCCGCGAGGGTCGCCGGGAGCGTGGAGAGGAGGGCCGCCTCCCACTGCGCGAGCACCTGCTCGGGCTCGAACCGAGCCATCACCTCCGGGGCCCTCGCCGCCAGGCGGTCCCGGGCCTCACTGTCGGCCATGAGCTCCGCCAGGGCCTCGGCCAGCGCGGCCGGATCCGCGGGCGGGACCACGCGCCCGTCCACGCCGTCCCGCACGATCTCCCGGGCGGCGCCGCCGAAGTCCGTGCAGAGCACCGGCTTCCCGCAGGCCATGGCCTCCACCAGGGCATTGGGGAAGCCCTCCGCCCGGGAGGGCAGCACGAAGAGGTCTGACGCCCGCAGCACGTCGAAGGGCTGCTCCGTGAGTCCCGGCAGGCGGACGCGTGCCGCGAGGCCCAGCGCCTCCACCTGCCGTTCCAGGGCCGCCCGCTCGGGCCCTTCGCCCCAGATCTCCAGCTCCCAGCCGGGCACCCGGGCCGAGGCCGCGGCGAAGGCCTCCAGGAGGACATCGAAGCCCTTCACCGGGTAAAGGCGTCCCAGCGCCACCATGCGGCGCGGGCCTTCCCGGCTCGGCGCCTCGCCCGGAGGCGGAGGCGGCACGGGGTTGGGGATCACGAGGCCCTTCCGGGAGATGGGCGCGGGGAACCAGTCCCGCACGGCGCTGGACTGGAACACCAGCGCGTCCGCGCGGCGGTAGGCGAAGGCCCGGAGCCGCTCCCAGGCGCGGCCCAGGCTGCGGCGGGAGGGGTCCGTGCGCTCGGACACCACCACGGGGATGCCGAGACCGCGGGTGGCGAGCACCGCCAGGGTGTTCGCCTTGTCGATGAAGCTCACCAGCACGTCGGGCCGGGCCTCCCGCACCGCGCGGCGGAGGACCCGCAGGCGACCCAGGTTGTTGGCGAGGCCGGACCAGGTGGTGCCCCCCTCCCGCATCAGGCCCAAGGGCCGGATCCGGATACCCGGCGCCAGGGGATAGAAGGGCGGCAGGGAGCCGTCCTCCATCGTGAGGATCGTCACGTCCCAGCCCTTGGCGGCCCACCGGTTCGCGAGGAAGGTGAGCACCCGTTCCGCGCCGGCGGCCCGCAGGCCCCAGATGAAGAAGCAGACCCTCACCGGCGGCCCCTCAGGCGGGGCCGGATGTCGGATCCGGAGGGTTGGACTGGAATCGCGCACATGGAACCAAGGTATCGTTTTTTGCCATTCATGTCCTTGACAGATTAGGCTAGACTCCCAGGATTCGAATCAGCTCATTCGGCGCCATCCGGCCTGCCGGTGGGCCCCACCGCCGGCCCCCCCGGCCCCCCGAGGATCGCCCCGCATGTTCACCCGGTTCCTCCAGCGTTGGAAGTTGAGGGGCTACATCAAGCGGGGCCTCCAGATCGCCGAGGACTGCCGCCTGGTCAGCCTTCCGAACTTCGGCTCCGAGCCCTACCTCATCAGCATCGGCCGGCACGTCACCATCGCCTCCAACGTGAGCTTCATCGCCCACGACGGCGGCACCTGGGTGTTCCGGGACCGCCCCGAGTACCGGGAGGTGATCCGCTACGGGCGCATCGTCATCCACGACAACTGCTTCATCGGCTACGGTGCCATCCTCATGCCCGGCGTCAGCGTGGGGCCCAACGCGGTGGTGGCCAGCGGCGCCGTGGTCACGAAGGACGTGCCCCCCGGCACGGTGGCAGGCGGCGTCCCCGCCCGCCCGCTGATGACCCTTGAGGCCTACGCGGAGAAATGCCGCGCGGCCATGCCGGACTACGACCGGGCGGCCTACAAGCGCGACAAGGTCGCGGAGCTGCTCCGACTTTTCCCCCGCCCCTGGTGAGGATCCGATGGCCGACGCCCGCTACATCCTCCGGTTCGACGATATCTGCCCCACCATGAACTGGGAGGTCTGGGAGGCCATCGAGGCCCTCCTCGACCGGCACGGCGTGAGGCCGATCCTGGCGGTGGTCCCGGACAACCAGGATCCCAAGCTGCAGGTGGACGCCCCCCGGGCGGACTTCTGGGAGCGGGTCCGCGGCTGGCAGGCCAAGGGCTACACCATCGCCCTGCACGGCTACCAGCACCGCTACATCAACCGGAACCCCGGGATCATGGGCCTCACGCGGCAGAGCGAGTTCGCAGGCCTGCCGCGGGCGGAGCAGGAGGCCAAGCTCCGGGCGGGGCTGGCCATCTTCGAGGCCGAGGGCGTGCGCGCGGACGCCTGGGTGGCCCCGTCCCACTCCTTCGACAAGGTCACCGTGGCCCTCCTGGCGGAGCTGGGCGTGCCAGTCATCAGCGACGGGCTCTGGCCGCGGCCCTTCACCTCCGGGGAGGGCCTCCTCTGGATCCCTCAGCAGCTCTGGGGATTCCGTCCGAGGCCCGCGGGCATCTGGACCGTGTGCAACCACCACAACGGCTGGTCGTCGCGCCGGCTCGCGCAGTTCGCCGCGGATCTGGAGGCCTACGGGCCGCGGATGACCGACGCGGCCACGGCGGCCCGGGAGTACCAGGGCCGCAGGCTCTCCCTGGGCGATCGCTGGCAGGCCCTGCGGGAGTTCATCTGGACCCACCGGGTGGTGGGCCCCCTCTGGGACGCGCGCCGCCGCTTCCGCGAGCGCCGCGCGGTGGCGGGATGAGCCGCGTCCGCGTCCTCTTCCTCATCAACTCCCTGGCGGCGGGAGGGGCGGAGCGCCAGCTCTCCCAGCTCGTGCGGGAGATGGACGCGGACCAGTTCGAGCTGCACGTGGCGGTGTTCTACGGGCCCGGCAACGGCAACCGCGGCGACCTGTGGGAGGACGTGGCCTCGGTCCCGGGCCTGACCCTCCACGACCTCCGCAAGCGCCCCGGCGCCGCCGGCTACCTTGGGCTCCTGCCGCGGCTCCTGCGCCTGGGCTGGCGCCTGGAGCCTGATGTGATCCACGGCTACCTGCAGGGCAACCTGGCGGCGCTGCTGCTGGGTGCCGTGCTGCGGCGGCCCGTGGCCTGGGGCATCCGCCGGGCCAGCGCCGACCTCGGCACGATGGACGCCCGGTCGCTCCGCTACCTGAGAACCGTCGTGCGCTGCTCCCGCTTCGCGGATCTCGTGATCTACAACTCCCAGGCGGGCTACCGGAACTACCGGGCCATGGGCATGCGCGGACGGCGGATGCTGGTGGTGCCCAACGGGTTCGACCTCGCGCGGTTCCGGCCCGACGCCGCCGCCGGCGCAGCCCAGCGCGCGGTCTGGGGCGTGGCGGCGGAGGCGCCCCTGGTGGGCCTCGCCGGGCGCCTGGATCCGGTGAAGGACCATCCCACCTTCCTGCGCGCCGCGGCCCGCATCGCTGCGACCCGCCCCGAGGCCCGCTTCGTGTGCATCGGCGACGGTCCCGGATCCTACGCGGCGGCCCTGAAGCGCCAGGCCGCGGAACTCGGTCTGGAGGACCGGGTGATCTGGCCCGGTGTCTGCCGGGACATGGGGGCGGCCTACAACGCGCTCTCGCTCCTGCTCCTCACCTCCCTCGACGAGGGCTTCCCCAACGTCCTCGGGGAGGCCATGGCCTGCGGCATTCCCTGCGCCGCCACGCCGGCGGGGGACGCGGCCGAGCTGGTCGGGGAGACGGGCCCCGTCTGCGCCTTCGGCGACGACGCCGCCTTCGCCGAGGCCGCCCTGGCGCTGCTGTCGGAACCCCCCGACGCCCGCACCGCCCGGGCCGAGGCCTGCCGAGGGCGCATCGCCGCCCGGTACGGCCTGCCGGCCCTCGCCCGCGCCACGGAGGACGCCCTCCTCGCCTTGCTGGAACGCCGGCCCGCCACCACCCCCGCCCCCAGGAGCGCCTCATGAACCTCCTGCGCCGCGGCCCCCGCTACCTGCTCCGCTTCGACGACATCTGCCCGACCCTGGACTGGGCGCTCTGGGACGCCGTGGAAGCGCGCCTGATCGCCCACGGCGTGAAGCCGATCCTGGCGGTGATCCCCGACAACCGGGATCCCAAGCTCCTCCACGGCCCCGCGGCGTCGGACTTCTGGGACCGGGTGCGGGCCTGGCAGGCCCGGGGCTGGACCATCGGACTCCACGGCTACCAGCACCGCTACGTCAACCGGGAGCCCGGCCTCCTGAAGTTCCCCCGCAAGAGCGAGTTCGCGGGCCTCGCTCCCGCGGAGCAGCGGGAGAAGCTCGCCCTGGGCCTGGAGATCTTCCGCCGCGAGGGGATCCGCGCGGACACCTGGGTCGCGCCCTCCCATTCCTTCGACCGTGCCACCCTCGCCGCCCTCCGGGAGCTCGGGATCCGCACCGTGAGCGACGGCCTGGCCTTCGGCCCCTTCCGGGACCGGGACGGCATGGTCTGGGTCCCTCAGCAGTCGGCGCTCATGCGGCCCATGCCCTTCGGGACCTGGACCTTCTGCTATCACGCCGGCGACTTCGAGGGCGACGGGATGGCGCGGTTCGACGCCGCGCTCGCCCGGCTCGCGCCGCGCATGATCTCCTTCGAGGAGGCCGTCGCGGACGGAGACCGGGACCGTTCGGCCCTGGACGCCCTCGTCCCCGCCGCCCGCCGCCTCGCCACCCTGGCCAGGTGGCGCCCCGTGGCCTGGACGGGGCTGCTCAGCCTGCTCAGCGCCCTCGCCTGAAGGACGGCCGCCCGTGCTCCGCGTCGCGTTCCTCATCCCCTCCCTCGTCGCCCACGGCGCCGAGCGCCAGCTCCTGGAGCTGGTGAAGGGGCTGGACCCGGCGCGCC
>DASTWQ010000107.1:0-2751 GCA_035758545.1 Holophagaceae bacterium
CCGGACCTCGGTGGCCCTGGTCTCCGTATCGGGCCTCGTGTCCTGCTTCCTGCTCAGCCTGGTGTTCCTGGTGCTGGGCTGCCTGGCGGTGCGCAGCCTGGCGCCGGTTCCAGCGGACCGCCTGCCCCTCCTGCAGATGATGATGCAGGGGCCTTCGGCCCTGGCGGACCGCGGCATCCCTCTGGGGCGGCTCGTCCTCCTGGGGCTCTCGGGCACCCTCATCTGGACGAACATCCTCCTCATGGGCTTCAACCTGATCCCCATCGCCCCCCTGGACGGCGCCGCCATCCTCCGGGGGCTCCTGCCCACGAAGGCCCTTCCGGCCTACGACCGCATCCAGTCAAATCCCTACACCTGGCTGGTGCTCTTCCTCTTCATCTGGCTGGGGCCCTTCGACCGATTCGTGCTGGCGCCCTTCCAGAACGCCATCCTGACCGTCCTGTCCCCGTTCGCCCGTCTGATCCTCGGAGTCTGACCATGTCCCAGCGCGTCCTTTCGGGCATCCAGCCGTCCGGCTCCCTGCACATCGGCCACCTCATCGGCGCGCTGGACAACTTCGCGCGGCTGCAGGGGCAGGGCAACACCTTCTACATGATCGCGGACTGGCACGCGCTCACCTCGAAGTACGAGAAGGTGGAGGAGATCTGGCCGGCCACGCTGGAGGTCACGGCCACCTACCTGGCGGCGGGCCTGGATCCGGCCAGCTCCACGATCTTCGTGCAGAGCCTCGTGAAGGAGCACGCGGAGCTGCATCTCCTCTTCTCCATGATGACCCCGCTCTCCTGGCTGGAGCGCGTGCCCACCTACAAGGAGAAGCTGCAGAACGCAGTCGCGGACCTGGGCTCCTACGGCTTCCTCGGCTATCCCTTGCTGCAGGCCGCGGACATCCTCGTCTACAAGGCCCACAAGGTGCCCGTGGGCGAGGATCAGCTCTTCCACCTGGAGCTCACCCGGGAGGTCGCGCGGCGCTTCCACTTCCTCTACCAGGCGGAGGTCTTCCCCGAGCCCCAGGCGGTGCTGACCCCGACGCCCAAGGTGCCGGGGCTGGACGGCCGCAAGATGAGCAAGAGCTACGGCAACTGCATCTACCTGCGGGACACGCCGGAGCAGATCACGGAGAAGTGCACCCGCCAGATGGCCAGCGATCCGGCCCGCGTGAAGCGCACGGATCCCGGCAACCCGGACATCTGCCCGGTCTTCGAGTTCCACAAGCTGTTCTCCCCGGCCGAGACCGTGGAGATGGTCAACACCGAGTGCCGCCGCGCCGGCATCGGCTGCTTCGACTGCAAGAAGAAGCTCGCCGGAGCCATCGTCGAGCGGGTGGAGCCCGTGCGGGAGAAGATCGAGGCGAACCTGGCGGAGCCCGGCCGCATCGAGGCGATCCTCCAGGACGGCAGCGCCCGGGCCCGGAAGGTGGCCGCCGCGACCATGGACGAGGTCCGCGCCGCCATGAAACTGCCGGCCCTCTGAGCCCGCCGCAACTTCCACTTGCCTTTCCCCTCGGCTTGGATAGACTGGATTCCTTGAGGTTCCTTAGCTCAGTTGGTTAGAGCAGCTGACTCTTAATCAGCGGGTCCTCGGTTCGAGTCCGAGAGGAACCACCACAAGGTCAGGGAGTTGCGGTCGCGGCCAACGCTCCCTGGCCCCCGAAAAAAAAATTTCGGGGATGCACCAACAGCCGGGGCGCCTCGCGCTGATTCGACTCTCACGATCCTTCCCGGCTGGACGCCCCTCGCATCGCGCGAGGGGCGTTTTTCTTGCCCCCGGTTCGGAGCGCCCCTAGACTGGGCCTCGAAGCGTTAACCTCCTGCTGATTGACGCGCTGGGGCCCCCGCAAGGGGGCCTCGGTGTTCATGGGCCCCGTCCCACAAGGCCCGGAGGGCATCGGCGCTGTCCGTGCGAGCGTGGACATACCGGCGGGTCACGCTCAGATCCGAGTGCCCCAGCACCTCCTTCACAGTCAGCACATCGGCCTTGAGGTCCAGCAGCGCGTGGGTGGCGAAGGCGTGGCGGAGGTCGTGGAGGCGCAGCTCGGCCAGGTGCGCGCGGGTGGCGAGGGCCTTGAAGCCCTTGGTCAGGCGCTCCGGAGTCAGGACCGGGCCCGCGGCCCCCAGGAAGGGCCCCACCTTGCAGAGGCCGCGGCGGCGGCGGAGGATCTCCACCGCCTCCCCACAGAGGGGCACGGCGCGGGGCCGGCGGCTCTTCGGGGCGTAGGCGGTCGTGGCCCGGACATGGTGGAGGCCGCGGTCCAGGTCGAAGCCGCTCCAGATGGCGGCTAGTAGCTCGCCTCGGCGCAGGCCGGTGTAGAGCAACAGCTCCATGGCGTCCCGCAGGTCCGGGTCCGCCTCGCCCCGGACGAGGGCCTGCATGACGGGGAAGGGCGGGATCTCGCGCTGGAGCCACTTCGCGCGGGGCATCTTCACCCGGGCGAGGGGGCAGGCCTGGACGCGGCCCTGGTCCTCGGCCCAGCGGCACATGGCGCGGATGATGACCGCGCGGCGGTGCCGGGTGGCGGCCGTGTCGCCCTTCGCCTGGCGCGCCTGGAGGTAGTCCGTGAGATGGAAGGGCTGGAGGGCCTCCAGGCAGTCCGCCCGGCCCTCCA
Organism: Holophagaceae bacterium; assembly: GCA_035758545.1. Taxonomy (GTDB): domain Bacteria; phylum Acidobacteriota; class Holophagae; order Holophagales; family Holophagaceae; genus JAFDVN01. The sequence continues at coordinate 2,603 of DASTWQ010000107.1, forward strand.
CGCTGAACAGGAACTCCCAGAGGGTGCGCTCCTGGAACCGGAGCCAGGTCGGGGTGTTCTCGCGCTCGAGGGCGCAGTAGGAGACGAAGCCGCGGACGGCATCGCTCAAGGGGTAGCCGCGCATGAGGGGCTCCACAGGCGCCCTTTCC
>DASTWQ010000222.1:0-16662 GCA_035758545.1 Holophagaceae bacterium
GTGCGGTCCGACGGGTCCAGGACCGCGCCGCCGACCGCGATGGCGCCGCCCTCCCAGTGGTCCAGGCCCGCGATGCAGTTCAGCAGCGTCGTCTTGCCGACGCCGCTGGGGCCCATGACGGCGCAGAGCTCTCCCGCGGCCACCTCGAGGGAGAAGCCGTCGAAGACCGGATGCTCCGCCTCCGCGTAGGTCTTGCGCAGGTCCCGGATGGAGAGGGGCAGGCTCATCGGGCCTCCGCGTCAGGCTGGAGGCTGCAGGCCGGAGGCTGGAGGGCGCCCTCGGACGACTCGGCTGACCTCCAGCCCCCCCAGGAGAATGCATGCGTTCTCCTGGATCCAAGGGCGGCCCCCAGCCTCCGGCCCATGCTCATTTGGCACGCTCCACGAGCTTCCAGTAGAGGTGGTGCGTCGCGAGGGCGTCGCCCAGGGCCGTGTGCCGCTTCTCCGGCTCCGGGGCGATGCCGAAGCAGTCGAAGAGGGCGCCGCTGCTGAGCCGCAGGCCCTTGGGCAGGCGGCCCGCCTCCTGCAGGCCCGCGGCGAAGGCGTGGGTGTCCACGGTGCGGTGGTGGAAGCGGGGCTCCAGCTCCCGGCCCTGGGAGCGCAGGAAGGCGCCAAGGAAGGCCTGGTCGAAGGCGATGTTGTGGCCCAGCAGGGTGATGGGCCCCCGGCCGAAATTCCGGTCGCAGAAGGTGTCGAAGGCCGCCAGGGCGTCGGCGGGGGCCAGCGCCGCCTCGTGGTGCTTCACCAGGTCGATGCGGTTCACCTTCATCCCCCCGGCGCTCACCCGGTAGGGCTCGTGGCGGATGAGGATCTCCAGGGACTCGAGGATCTGCCCCTCCTCGCTGGCCACGCAGCCCAGGGAGAGCAGGTCGTGGGCAAGGGGATCCAGGCCGCCGGTCTCGGTGTCGAACACGAGGTATCTCATTCGGACCTCAGGGCGTCCACGGGGTCCAGGTGCGCCGCCCGCCGCGCGGGCCTCCGGGCCGAGAACCAGGCCACGAGCAGGGGGAAGGCGGCCGCCAGGAGCAGGTCCGGCGCGTGGAGGCGGAAGGGGATGTAGGTGATGAAGTCGTAGACCGCCGCCGGCAAGTGGATCCACTGGTAGTGGTCCGCCAGGAAGCAGAGGGGCACCGAGAGGGCGAGGCCGAACCCCGTCCCGACCGCGCCGATCCAGAGGCCCTGGCGCACGAAGATGCGGCTCACCTGGTCCGGCGTGGCGCCGAAGGCGAGCATCACGCCCAGGTCCCGCCGCTTCTCCGTCACCAGCAGCACCAGGCTCGCGACGATGTTGAAGGCGGCCACGAGCACGATGAGGGCCAGGATGGCCGTGAAGATCCACTTCTCCACCGTGAGCGCGGCGAAGAGGGGTTTGTTCGTCTCCCTCAGGTCCGTGGCCAGGAAGGCCGGGCCGAGTTTCCGGAGCACCGCCTGCTTCGTGGGTCCGATGGCGTCGATTCCGGTGGTCCGAACCTCGATCATCTCCGCCTGGTCCGTCCGCGCCAAGCGCTCGGCGTCCTTCAGGTGGATGAAGGCCCAGCCCCGGTCGAAGTCGGAGATGTGGCTCTGGAAGAAACCGGCGACCTTGTAGGCCGCCAGCTTGGGCTGGGCGCCGCCGAGGCCGAGATCCAGCCGCAGGTAGGCGACCGTGATGGTGTCCCCGGCGCGGATGTCCAGCTTCTCCGCCAGCTCCTTGCCGAGGAGGATCTGGCCCTCCTGCAGCCGCTCCACGGGGACCGTCGCGCTGTCGAAGATGCTGGAGGTGCCATGGGCGGTGGCGGGATCCACGGCCTTGAGGAGCACGGGCTCCGGAGGCGCGCCGCTGGCGGGGCTGCGGAGCAGGCCCTTGTCGATGCGGATGGGCGAGGCGGCCACGACGCCAGGCACGGACCGGACGGCCTGCAGCTCGGCGTCCGTGTCCGGCAGGTCCCCTGCGAGGGACGCCACGGTGAAGTGGGCCGTGGCGCTGAAGAGGTTCTTCTGGATCTCCTCGCGGAAGCCGTTCATGAGGGCCATGGTCACCACCATGGCGAAGACGCCCAGGGCGATGCCCCCGGTGGCGAAGCGCACCATCACGCGGACGAAGGCCCCCTTGCGCTGGGCGCGCAGGTACCGCCGGGCCACGAAGGCGTCAAAAGTGCCCATGGGACAAGGGTAACGGAAGGCTCTGGCGGACGGGCGGGCCCCGCCTAGAATGGAGCCCGGAGCCTCTTGCCGCATGACCTGCCCGAATGCCTGACAGTCCCCGACGCTGTTGCCTCATCGCCCACCAGGGGCCGTCGGACCGGGAGGAGCCCATCGAGGAGCATCTCGCCGAGCTGGCGGAGCTCGCCCGCTCCTGCGGCTTCGAGGTGGTCTCCCGCCACCGCCTGAAGCGCGCCAGCATCGCGCCCCGCACCTTCTATGGCTCCGGCCAGCTGGAGGCGGTGGCGGACGAGGCCGCCCGCCACGGGGCCTCCGTCCTCATCTGCGACGACGAGCTGAGCGGCAGCCAGGTGAACGCCATCGAGAAGCTGACGCGGATGGCCTGCCTGGACCGCACGGGCCTGATCCTCGCCATCTTCGAGCAGCGGGCCCAGACCCGCGAGGCCCGGGCCCAGGTGGAGCTGGCCCGCTGCGAGTACGAGCTGCCCCGCCTGAAGGGCCAGTGGACCCACCTGGAGCGCCAGGGCGGCGGCGTCGGCCTGCGCGGCGGCCCGGGCGAGACCCAGATCGAGGTGGACCGGCGCATGATCCGCACCCGCATCAGCCAGCTCAAGAAGGAGCTGACCCACCTGGAGCGGGTGCGCGAGACTCAGCGCCAGGGCCGCCCCGGCCACCTGCCCCGGCTGGCCCTGGTGGGCTACACCAACGCCGGCAAGACCTCCCTGCTGAAGGCGCTGACCGGCGCCGGCGAGCCCCAGGACCTGCTCTTCGCGACCCTCGATACGACGACTCGGAAGGCCTGGCTCGGCCACGACCTGGATCCGGAGACCGGTGAGCCCACCGGGGAGGTGAAGCACTGCCTGGTGGCGGACACCGTCGGCTTCATCCGCAAGCTGCCCCATCAGCTCGTGGCGGCCTTCCGGTCCACCCTGGGGGAGGTCCGCACCGCGGACGCGCTGCTCATCGTCGCCGACGCGGCGGACCCGGACCTGGACGAGCGCCTGCGAGTGGTGGCGAACACGCTGCGCGAAATCGGCTGCCTGGACGACCACCACCTCCAGCCCCGGCTCCTGGTGCTGAACCAGGTGGACCGCCTGCACCGCCCGCGGAAGCTGGACCTCAAGCGCAAGTTCCCCCACGCCGTCCAGACCGTCGCCGTCACCGGCCAGGGCCTGGACGAGGTCCGGGCCTGGATCCGGGAGCTGATCCCGGGACCGGTCACGGCGCGGGAGTTGGAATGGTGGGAGCTGCCGGAGCCTGCGGCTCCGGCCTTGGCGACAAGCTCCTAGCCTCCAGCCTTCACCAGCTCGGTCCCACCCCGCTCGGCGCGGTGCTCAGGGCCGTCGTGAAGTCGAAGTGCACCGTAGTGAGGCCGGTGGTCTCGCCCGGCACGGGCGGCGAGCCCGCGCCGCCGCTCCAGAAGTTGCCGCCCAGAGGGACATCGGTGCTGCCGGCCACGTTGTAGAGGTAGGCCGACGCGGATCCGTCGAAGTCGTTGGAGGCCACCTGGCCCGGATCCACGCCCTGATCGGGGAGCGAGAGGAAGGAGATCGCGTAGTAGCCGCCCCGGAAGCGGTTGTGGTCGAAGCTGAAGGCGCTGCTCCGCTGCTCGGCCTCGATGGAGGGCGTGATCTGGGAGAAGGTGCAGTGGTCGATGATCGCCCCCGTCCCGCGGACATACAGGTAGGAGATCCCGTTGGAGCAGTTGGCGGTGGCTTTGAGGTTCGTGAGGCGGGGCCCGCAGTTGATCAGGTCGAAGCCGCCGTACGCATTGCCCGAGGCGAGGTTCGTGATCGTGGCGTTCTGGAGGAGGCAGCCGCTCCCGTCGGTGGGATCGTAGTTCACGGCGTTGTCGAACCAGATGCTGAATCCCTCGTTGTTGGCGAGGGTCCCGCCCACCTTGTGGGCCGTGAAGGCGGCCGGGGTCAGGGGGCTCGCGGCTACCCGGAGGAGGCCCTTCACCCAGAGCCGCCCGGCGGCGGAGCCGTCGCCGGCCTCCAGGTCCAGGGTGGCGCCATCGGCGACATAGAGGTCCGTTCCGGCGTCCACCACCAGATTCCCGCCATTGACGGTCACCGTGCCTTCGGCGACATAGGGGCTGTCCGCGGGCACCGTGGTGAAACCGGCGGCCATGGTGGCCGGAAGCCGCGTGCCATGCATGCAGCGGACGGACGCCGACGGCGTGGACTCCGCCGAGGCCTTCAGCCCGGTGACCCGGTAGGCGTAGACCACGCCGTCCCCAGAAGGGGAGGGGATCGGGTCGTCATAGGCGGCGGTGGTCAGCGGGGCGCCGTTCACCTGCGTCCAGGCGGTGCCGTCCGGGCTCCGGTAGAGGTTGTAGCCGGTGTCGCCCGCCGCGGGGGACCAGTCGAGCTGGATGTGGCCGAGGCTGCCGTGGGCGGCCAGGCCCGAGGGGGCCACCGGCCCGGCCGGCGCCGGCGAGGTGGAGGCGGAGCCGCCTCCCCCGCAGGCCAGGAGGGAGGATAGAAGGGCGAGGGCGGGGATCAGGGTGCGCATGGATGACCTCATGGGATGGGTGGGTCACTGGGCGAGCATGAAGGTGGTGTTCCCGGTGGCCAGGCGGACTTCGCCGGTGCCGTCGGCCTTCACGCTGCCCAGGCCGACGGGGGTCGAGACCGAGACGTCCTGGAGCTGGAAGACGATGCGGTCCCCCGCCAGCTGGGCCGAGTCCACCGAGGCGCTCGGGTGGGAGACGAGGATGGTGGGAGCGGTGCCGTCGGGCCTGCTCGCGCAGAGGGCGTACTGGACCTGGCCGCTGACGGTGGCGAGGTTGCGGAGGAAGACGGCCCGTCCGCCCCAGGCGCCCTGGAAGTAGGCCAGCTCGGTGCCCGGCGTCAGGGTGGCGAATCCGGTCCCGTCCAGGGCGACGCTGGCCAGCTGGCTCCGGCCCGGGGCCAGGTTGGTGGAAAGGATGGCCCGGTCGGCGGCGGTACCGGCGATCCCGTAGGCGCCGCCGAGGGGGCTGAGGGCCACCGCGCCGCTGCCGTCCTCGTTCATGGCGTAGACCTCCCTCACACTGCCCGCGCGGCTCTGGACGGTGATCCGGGTCCCGATCTCGGGCCCCGCCGTCTGAAGGCGGGTGGGATCGCTGGCGAGGGCCGTGGCGCCGCTGCCGTCCAGCCCTACGATCCAGAGGGAACCGGTGCCCGAGGCCCCCGGCACCAGGTAGAGCAGCTTCCCCGGGATCAGGGCGCTCACGGCGCTGCTGACGGTGGAGGGGGTGAGGGTCGCGGCGCCGGAGCCATCCAGCTTCACGGCGTGGAGCACGGTGTGGCCGCCGGTGAATTCCGTGTAGACCAGCTTCCCCGAGCTGGGCTCCAGGAAGTGCATCTCGCCGGCGACCGCTTCCAGGCTGGGGCCGGTGGCCAGGGGCGTGAGCCCGGTGCCGTCGGGATTCACGGTGTAGAGATCCCCCGCTCCGCCGCTGACGTCGGTGTAGATGACCTTCCCGCCCTCCATCACGGGCTCGATGGCGGAGCCTGAGTTCACGTAGGCGTAGGATCCGATCTGGACCAGCCCCGTGCCGTCCAGCTTCACGCTGAAGAGGTCCCAGGCGTTGGCCCCTTCGGCGCTGTTGGCCGTGCGGAACACCGCCCGGTCCCCGGCGGCGCCGATGTAGATCTGGTCCACGTCCGCCGTGTCGCTGCCCAGGGACACGTTGGAGGTCCCGTCCAGGCCCACGCCGTACAGGTGATGGTGGCTCCGGAGCCAGCGGTCGTAGATGACCTTCGAGCCGGAGATCGCATAGGCCCAGAGGGCATCGCCGGTGCCGGTGAGCTGGCGCTCCCCGGAGCCATCGGACTTCACGGTGTGGAGGTCGTAGCGGGTCGGGAGGGTCGCGGTCTGAACCCCATAGACCAGGCTGACCGCCGGCACCGCCGGGGGTCCACCCGCCGCGGCGGGCCCGCCGTCGCCCGAGCCGCCGCCGGAGCAGGCGGCCAGGCCCGCGAGGGAGAGCAGTCCAACGAGAGCGGATGCGGTGCGCATGGGATCCTCCCGGAAAAAAGCGGTGCGGGGCATCCGTGAAGGGTCCGCGCGGGAGCCGGGTCCGGGAAGGGCCAGATCGGAAGGTGGGGACTGTACCAGAGGCTCGGCCGCGGGGCCGGGAGCGGCGATGATGAGGACACCCCATGCGCATCCGCGGACTGCTCCTGCCCCTGGATCCGGACGCTCCGGAGCCGCGCTACCGCCAGCTGGCGGAGGCGGTGGCCGCGGCCATCCGGGAGGGTCGGTTGAGGCCCGGGGAGACGCTGCCGGGGACCCGGGAGCTCGCCGAACAGCTCGGGATCCACCGCAACACCGTGCTCCAGGCCATGCGGGAGCTGCAGGCCCAGGGCTGGGTGGTGATGCGCGAGCGCGCGGGCGTCTTCGTCTCCGACCCCCTGCCGGTCCTCACCCCTCGCCCGGCGTCCGCACCCCTCGGGCCGCCGCGGGCGCCGGCCTTCGCCCTCCCCGAAGGGCTCGACCTGCTCAGCACGGCCTCCACGGTGAAGCTGGACTGGTCCGATGGTCTCGCCGACGTGCGCCTGGCCCCGACGGAGGCCATGGCCCGGGCCTATCAGCGGGCCCTGCGGCTGAAGGGCCCGGAGCTCCTCTCCTCCGGCGAATTCCAGGGCCAGCGGCGCCTGCGGGAGGCTCTGGCGGCCCACCTGGGCCAGCAGCGGGCCCTGCCGCTGGGGGCTGATCAGCTCCTCATCACCCGGGGGACGCCGATGTCCCTGAGCCTGGTGGCCCAGGCCCTGGTCGGCTCCGAAGGGGGAGACGTGGCCGTGGAGGACCCCGGCCTGCCCCTGGTGCGCGACACCCTCCGGCAGGCCTCCGGCGCCACGCTCCATCCGGTGCCGGTGGACGAGGAGGGGATGGACACGGACGCCCTCGCGCGGCTGGCGGCCACCGTCCCCTTGCGCCTCGTCGTCGTCTCTCCCCAGGCCCAGGCGCCGACCGGGGTGACGCTCGCCCCTTCCCGGCGCGCGGCCCTGCTGGAGTTGGCCCAGGCGCACCGCTTCGCCATCCTGGAGCTGGATACCGAATACGACCACCTGCCGGGTCCGGCCATGCCGCCCCGGCCGCTCGCGGCGGAGGACCGGGAGGGCCTGGTGATCTACGTGGGCAGCCTCTCCCGGCTCTTCGCGCCGGGCCTGAGGCTCGGCTTCCTCGCCGCGCCGGGCGCCCTCGCCTCCCGCCTCGCGAAGGCCCGCCAGCGGCTGGACTGGCAAGGGGACCGGGTCCTCGAGTGGGCGCTCTCGGAGCTGTTCCTGGATGGCGAGGTGGGTCGCCACCTCCGCAAGGTCCGCAAGGCCACCCGGGAACGCCGCCAGGCGCTGGTCGAGGGGCTCGCCATCCGCTTCTCCGGGAGCCTGGCCTGGCGGGAGGGCACCGGCGCCATGGGGCTGTGGGTCCAGGGACAGGGGGAACTGGCGGAACCGCTCCGGATGGCGGCATGGATCCAGGCTGCGGCGCTCCTCGGCCTCAAGCTGCTCCCGGGCCGTGCCTTCGCGTTCGACGGCCGGCCCCTCGCGGCCACGCGGATCGGCTTCACCGCCTCGGAGCCGGAGGAGATCGACCTGGGCCTGGATCTGCTCCGGAGGGCCCTCGGGGCCTAGCGGCCGTCCGTTGGGCCCGCGGCCCGGACCGCCTCCGCCAGCGCGGGTTCCCGGGCGGCCTCCTGTAGGACCCGCGTCCGCGCGGCCTGCCAGGCCGCGGCGCGGGCGGGCTCCGCCGCCTCGGCGTCTTCGCAGAGGCCGAGGAGGCGCTCCAGGGGGTAGGCCTGGTCGGGATCGATGACCCGCGCCCGCTGGAAGGCGGCGAAGGCCCGCTCCAGGCGCGCGTGCCGGGCGGCGCTGCCCGGCGCCGCCGTCTGGGCCGCCTGGGCCCAGTAGGCCCCCAGCACGTCCTGACTCACTGAGTCTCCGGGCCCCGTGAGTTCCAGGCGCCGGACCGCGAGGGAGTATCCGTCCGCGTCCGGAGCCAGGCCGCTGCGCGCCGCGGCCGCGGGATCCTGCATGGAGCAGGAGACCATGAAGCGCCAGGCGGCCACCTGCCAGGGCTGGCGATGGACGGCATCGAGGCAATGGCTGAACACGCCATCGAAATCCTTCCGATGGTAGGCCTCAAGCGCCGCGGCATAGGGCGTCTCCTCCGGCGTCCCTGCGTAGGTCTCGAGGATGCGTCGGCCGGGCTCGGCCCATTCCCGCTGGATCCTGGCCTCGGCTTCGGCCCGGGCCGCGGCCGGGAGCGCGGCGGCCTGCTGGGTGAGCACCGTCGTGAGGATGCCGAAGGCGATGCCCGTCGCTTCCGCGGATTCCGGCGAGCGGAACCCCGCGTCCCAGGCGGCCTTGAAGTGGCGCGCGGAGGGCTCCCACTCCCGGAGGGAGCGATAGCCGATGCCGAGCGCGTAATGGCCCGCCGGCGCCAGATCCCCCATCTCGGGCAGGGCGGCCTCGATGCGCTGGAGGCGCAGGCGCAGGTCCGCGCGGATGGGCCGCTGGTCCTCCGGCGGCAGCATGCGCATGGCGAAGAGCCGCAGCTCCAGGGTCCGCATGTCCTCGGAGAAGGTCTGGAGGAGCGCCCGCATCCGGCGGTGCCGGGCTGCGCTCCGTGCGGAGACCGCAGCCGCGGCCAGGGCGCCGGCGAGCAGCAGTCCCAGGCTGCCGGCGGTGAGCGGATTCCGCCGGGCCCACTTCATCGCCCGCCCGGGCCAGGCGAGGGACCGGGCCGCGATGGGCATGCCCTTCAGCCAGCGGTCCAGGTCGTCCGCGAAGGCGAGGGCCGAGGCGTAGCGGTCCTCGGGATCCTTGGCCATGGCCTTGCCGAGGATCGCCTCCAGGTCCCTCGGCATCGCGGGATCGGCCGCGCGGAGGCGGAGCGGCGCTTGGCGCTGGATCTGATCCATCAGCTCCGTCAGGGAGGAGGCCTGGAAGGGGAGGCGGCCCGTGAGGACGGCGAAGAGGGTCGCGCCGAGGCCATAGACATCGGCGCGGGGATCCAGTGGCGCGCGGTTCCGGTCCACCTGCTCCGGGGCGCAGAAGGGCGGGGAGCCGAGGGGCTTGCCGCCCTCCTCCGCGTCGCGCTCGTCCACCGCCCCCGCCAGGCCGAAGTCCGTGACGAAGATGGCCGGGCCCGCCTCGGTCTCCGACACGAGGAGGTTGGAGGGCTTGAGATCCAGATGGAGCAGGCCGTGGCGGTGGGCCGCATGGACCCCCTCGGCGGCGTCCCGCAGGAGCCGGACGGCCTCCCGGGGATCCTGGCGCCAGGCCGTGAGCGGGCGGCCTTGGATGAGCTGCATGGCGAGATAGGGCTGGCCCTCCGCTTCGCCCACCTCGTAGATCCGGCAGACATTCCGGTGTTCCACCTGGGCCTGGGCCCGGGCCTCCCGCAGGTGATCCTCGGGGCGGGCGCCCTGGAGCAGCTTGAGGGCGACCTCCCGCCGGAGTCTCGGATCGAAGGCGCGGTAGACCCGGCCTTGCCCGCCGGCGCCGAGGAGTTCCAGGCGCTCGTAGGGCCCGAAGCGATCCAGCTGGAGTCCGGGATCCGCGGCCTGGAGCGGGGGCCAGGCCCCCCCGGTCCAGGAGGCCGGGTAGGTGGCTCCGTCGGCCGTGGCGTCCTCCCGGAGGGCCTCCCACAGGAGCTGATCCCGGAGTCCCGGATCCTGGAGGGCGGAGGCCAGCCGCTCCCCGGGGCGAGGGGCGCCGGCAAGCAGCCCCTTCCGCCGGGCGAGGGCGAGGGCGCGGGCCTCGAGGCTGTCCGGGATCATGCCTCTAGGCTAGGCCAGGAGCCCGAGGGGCGGGCGGCTACTTCAGCACCTGCACCTGGAGCCCGACCACGGTCTGGCCTGGGTTCATGGCGGGGATCACGATGCGCACGGGCGCCTCGAGGCCCTGGGTCTCGAGGGTGAGGTCGAAGGGATCGCCGGTGGCGAAGCGGCTCGTGGGCACGGTCCAGCGGGCGACGGGGGCGTTGGATTCCAGCGCCACGGTGACGGGGAAGCCCTCCTTCGTCGTGACCGTCCAGGCCCGGGAGGCGCCGGGTTCGGCCAGGTGCAGCTCCAGGGTCCAGGTCCCGTGGTTGCCCCGGGCCAGGGCGTAGAGCCCGGGCAGGTGCAGGGACGGCTTCGGCGGCTCCTGAGGTCCGCCCGGGAAACCCGCGGGCAGGTGGGTGTCCACCGGCGGCAGGGCGGGCAGGGGCGCGGCCTGGCCGGCGGGAAGGGGAGCGCCCTGGGCGGGCGCCACGGTGGCCGGTGGCTGGCACGCCAGCAGGAGGAGGAGGGGCAAGGCCAGCGGGGCGCGGTTCATGAGGCCGTCTCCTTCTGGGCGGGCAGGCGGGAAAGCGAGAGCGCCAGCCCCGCCGCCAGGGCCAGGCGCAGGAAGAAGAGCTGCCGGCTCGCGCCATGGGCCTTGTCATAGGCGGCGCGGTCGGGATCCGAGGGAGCCAGGGATTCCACCGGGGCCTTCATCCGCGCCCGGATCTCCTGGAGCTTCGGGGTGACGATGAAGCTGCTGGTGAGGCAGAGGAGCAGGGCCGCGAGGCAGGCCGCGGACCAGAGCCGGATGGGCCCCACGGGCGCCGCATCGTCCACGCCCGCGAACCACCGCCCGGCATAGACGAGCAGCAGCGCCGCGCCGAAGACGATCCAGGCGGCGAGGTCGAGGTTGGCCACGGCGTTCCCCGCCACCTGCCCGGCCAGGTCCCGGCTCGGCACGATCCGGAAGAGCCCCGGGGCGACGAGGATCCCGAAGCCCAGCCCGGCGCCGATCCACAGCCACAGCAGGGTCGCGGCGGCGGCGTCCAATCGTCGGATCAGCTTCGGCGTCATGGCTCGAGTGTACGTCCCACCTGGACAGGGGACGAAGCGGAATCCCGCCTCACCACTCGTTGTAGGGGATCCCATTCTCGCCCATGTCCGTGGAGCCGCTGCGGACCCGGAAGACGCCCTGCTCGGCGTTCGGATCATCGGGATCCGGAGCCTCGTACTCGAGGGTCCAGGTGTCCCGGGAGTTGGTCATGGGGTCCACGGGGATCTCCCTCAGGTAGCCCAGGTCCTTGAGGGGCTGGAGGCTGCTCGGCAGCTTGCCCCGGTCCGCCCGGTACTGCTCGAGGGAGTGGTTGAACTGGAACAGGTCCTCCTTGAGGACCGCTTCCTTGGCGACGGTGGTCTTGTGCCGGTAGCCCGCCACGCCGATGGTGGCCAGGATCGAGATGATGGTCATCACCACCAGCAGCTCGATCAGCGTGAAGCCTTGCTGGGTGCGGGTCCGGGAGGGCATCGATCCACCTTAGCAGTTCGTGCCCTGGGGCCCTAGAAGGTGCCGGCCGGACCTGGACCCGCGCCCCCGTCGCGGGGCGTGTAACATTCCGGCGCGCGCCGCGAAGGCGGTTTGCCCCCCTCGGGCCGGGCTGTTAGTCTGCGCCTATCCCACAACAAACCGTCCTGGCCTCAGCTTTTGCTAGGGCTGGGCCGCCGTCTGAGGATCGCCATGCGTTCACGTCGCCCCCTGATCTCCGCCGTTCCTGCCCTCATGGCCTGCGCCGCGCCCCTGGTCGCCGCCCCCGCCCCACCGACCGCCCCGGACTCGGTGCCGGACCGGATCGCGGCCGTCTACGCCCTCACCAAGCCCACGGCGGACCAGACCGCGATCGTGAAGCAGGGCGACGTGCTGGTGCTCAAGAAGGACGACCTCTTCATGTGCTCCATCGTGTCGGCGATCCCCTCCTACAACACCTACAAGCGGGGCAAGATCGGCCAGAGCTTCCTCAACAAGATGAAGTTCTTCACGGCCAGCGGCAACACCGCGACCGTGCCGACCCGCACCTTCGTCGCCGGCGAGAAGGTCCTTCTCACCGGCGTCGAGATGATGGAGGACGGCGTGCAGCTGTCCCTGCTCAGCGAGGTGATGGACGGCAAGCGCTACAAGGCCTTCCTGGTGCTGCCCTTCCCGAAGGGGAACCCGCCTTCGGCGGACGACGTGCTCCAGACCCTCGCCCAGGTCGTCTCCGTCCAGCCCGCGGAGCAGGAGAAGCCCGCGGCGCCGGCTTCCCGGACCATCGCGGTTGGGCAGACCCGCCAGCAGGTGCAGGCCGTGCTCGGGCAGCCCATCACGGTGGTGCAGCTGGGCGGGGGCAGGGAGATCGAGCAGTTCCCCACCATGAAGGTGACGTTCCTCCACGGCCGGGTGGTGGACGTGCAGTGACCGGGAGCCGGCTTCCCTGACCGAGGAAGGGCCCGCCATCCGGCGGGCCCTTCCGTAAGGGGTCGGGGGCGGGGGCCTGCCTTCAGGTGTCCGATCGGCGAGATGCCACAGCGAAAAGCCCGCCGTGAGGCGGGCTTTCGATCAGCTGTTCCCTGGGGAACAGGGGCGGTTCAGAGGACGCCGCGCTTCTTCTGGTCCAGCTCGATGGAATCGTACAGGGCCTGGAAGTTGCCTTCGCCGAAGCCCATGTTCCCCCTTCTCTGGATGATCTCGAAGAACAGCGGCCCGATCTGGTCCTCGGTGAAGATCTGGAGCAGGTAGCCGGTGCCGTCGCCGTCGATCTGGATGCCCAGCTCCTTGGCGGTCTCGAGGCTCTCCCGGACGGTATACCCGCCCTGGGCGATGCGGCCGGGCAGCAGCTCGTAGTAGGTGTCCGGCACCCGCATGAACTTGAAGCCCTGGGCGTTCAAGGTCCGGAGCGTGGCCTCGATGTCGTTGGTGCTGAGGGCGATGTGCTGGATGCCCTGCCCCTTGTGCCGGTTCACGTACTCCTGGACCTGGCTCCTCTCGTCCGTGGGCTCGTTGATGGGGATGATCACGCGGTTGTTGCTGCTCTGGACCACCTTGGAGGTGAGGCCCGTGCCCAGCGCGCCGCGGATGTTGAACTGGCGGGTGACCACGAACCCGTAGACCCGCTCGTAGAAGTCCACCAGGGGCTCCATCTCCTTGGGCCCGACGTTGTTGGTGAGGTGGTCGATGCGGACCAGGCCGGGGTCGCAGAGGGCGGGCGCGGGGTCCGGGGCCAGGCCGGGCCAGAAGGCGGAGGTCTCCCCCTTGCGCTCGATGAGGTAGTTCCACACGTCACCCACGCCCTGGATGGCCGCGAAACGAAGCGTGCCGCCGCCGAGGGTGTGGGACTCGGGCTCCAGCACCACCTTGGCGCCCCGGGCCCGGGCCTCGGTGATGGCCGTGTCCAGGTCCTCGACCTCGAAGTTGAGGGCGCAGGCGCCCTCGTCATGGGCCTGGAAGTAGCGGCCCGCGGGATGGCTGGCGTCGCACTCGAAGACGAGGATGTCCATGCGCTGCTGCTTCAGGTGCACGCAGCGGCCGCCGGGGACCTCGCCGCTCGCCACCCTGGCGAAGCCGAGGCGCCGGTAGAGGCCCTCGAGCTTCTCGATGGAGCCCGTGAGCTGGATGTGGTCGATGCGGACCAGGCCGAGGGGGTTGGTGGCTTCCTTCTTCTCGACGGCGGTCAGGGCGAAGCTGGGGGAAGGCATGTCGACTCCAGGTCAGGACGACACACCAGACTGAAGCAGGGACCCCGTGATCGGCGTCACAGGCCTTCATACCGCAGGACTTACCCTCCTTCCGGGCTTTCCGCGATGCCGCCGTGGGGTGGCGTAGGAAAAAACGGGCCCCTTGAGCAGCCCGTCGGACGATCCCTGGTCGGAACCTCAGAGGCTGGTCTGGGCCACCTTCTCGGTGGTGTGGAACGCCATGACATCGCCTTCCGAGGCTCCACGACGGATTTGCCCAGCGGAGCGGGCAAAATCCGGCAGGGGCGCCCCCACGGCAAGGGGGCGCCCCTGAGTGGAGTGACCAGCGGCGAAGCCCTGATGCATAAGGGGAGGGACGTGAGCCCCTCCCCTCTTGTGCGGACCAGGAAACTTCAGAGGCTGGTCTGGGCCACCTTCTCGGTGGTGTGGAACTCCATGACATCGCCTTCCTTCTGGCCGTCGAACCCTTCGATGCTGATGCCACATTCGAAGCCGTTCTTCACCTCGTTCACGTCGTCCTTGAAGCGCTTGAGGCTGGACAACGTGCCCTCGAAGAGCTGGTCCTCGCCGCGCTTGACCCGCACGCGGGCGTTCTTCTTCACGAGGCCGTCGGTCACGCGGCAGCCCGCGATGACGTTCTTGCCCACCTTGAAGAGCTGGAGCACCTCGGCGCGGCCCAGGTAGACCTCGCGCTCCACGGTGTCGAGCTTGCCGATCATGGCCTGCTCGATCTCCTCCGTGACCTTGTAGATGATGTCGTGGAACCGGATGTCCACGCCCTCTTCCTGGGCCAGGTCCTCGGCCTTGCGCTCGGCCTTGGTGTGGAAGGCGATGACGACGGCCTTGGAGGCCTCCGCCAGCAGCACGTCGTTCTCGGTGACGGTGCCCGCGGCCGCGTGGATGATGCGGACGCGGATCTTCTCGGTGCTGAGCTTCTCCAGCGAGCCGACGAGGGATTCGACCGAACCCTGGGTGTCCGCCTTGATGATCAGCGGCATCTCCTTCATCTGGCCGTCCTTGATCGTGCCGAAGATGTTCTCCAGGGTGACGCGCTGGCGGGCCAGCGCCGCGGCCTTGGCCTTCTCCTGGCGGAACTGCACGATCGTGCGGGCCTTGCCCTCGCTTTCGACGACCTGGAAGTTGTCGCCGCTGCCGGGCACCTCCTCGAAGCCGAGGATCTGCACGGCGGTGGAGGGGCCGGCCACCTCGATGCGCTCGCCGCGATCGTCGAACATGGCGCGGACGCGGCCCATGGTGGCGCCGGCGACGAAGATCTCGCCCTGGCGCAGGGTGCCCTGCTGGACGAGGACGGTGGCTACGGCGCCGCGGCCCTTGTCGAGGCGGGCCTCGATGATGGAACCGGCAGCGGGGGCGTCATGGACCGCCTTGAGGTCCTTCATGTCGGCCACGAGCAGCAGGGTCTCCAGCAGCTCGTCGAGGCCCTGCTTGGTCTTGGCGCTGACGGGCACGGAGGGCACGTCGCCGCCGTAGGCCTCGGTCTGGACGCTGTGCTGGAGCAGGCCCTGCTGGACCTTGTCCGGGTTGGCACCGGGCTTGTCGATCTTGTTGATGGCCACCACCAGCGGGGTGTCGCCGGCCTTGGCGTGGTTGATGGACTCCACGGTCTGGGGCATGACGCCGTCGTCGGCGGCCACCACCAGGACGGCGATGTCGGCGACCTTGGCGCCACGGGCGCGCATCTTGGTG
The DNA here is from genome assembly GCA_035758545.1 of Holophagaceae bacterium. Taxonomy (GTDB): domain Bacteria; phylum Acidobacteriota; class Holophagae; order Holophagales; family Holophagaceae; genus JAFDVN01. Next base: position 15,334 of record DASTWQ010000222.1, read on the forward strand.
AAGGCCTCGTGGCCCGGGGTGTCAAGGAACACCACCTGGCGCATCTGCCCGGTGTTCGGATCCTTCACGTCCACGTGGAAGGCGCCGATGTGCTGGGTGATGCCGCCGGCCTCGCCCGCCGCGACCTTGGCGGACCGGATGGAATCCAGCAGCGAGGTCTTGCCGTGGTCCACGTGACCCATGATGGTGACCACCGGGGCCCGGGGCAGCTTCTCGCCGGTGGCCGTGGCCGCCTCGTCGGAGGCCATCTGGACGTCCTCCTCGAAGGAGACGATGTCGGCCAGGTAGCCGAACTCGCGGGCGATCTCCTTGGCCAGCTCGGTGTCGAGGGGCTGGTTGATGGTGGCGAAGATGCCGCGGTGCAGGAGCTTGGCGACCACGTCCTTGGCGGGGCGGTTGCACTTCTCCGCGAGCTCCTTCACGGTCACGCCCTCGGAGAGCATGACGATGCCGATCTCGTCCTCGACGTACTCGGTGGCGATGACCTGCGCGCGGCTGCGGGGCTGGCGCATCTTGATGTCGAGCTCTTCCTGCTCGGTGCGCTCGTGCTTGCCCTTCTTCTTGCCGCCCGCGTTGCGGGCCGGGCCCTTGCCGCTGCCGATGGGCGCCGCGCCGGGAGGGCCGCCGAGGCCGGGGCCGCCGGGGCGGGGGCCGAATCCGGGACGCCCGCCGGGACCGCGGCCGGGGCCGCCAGGACCGCGGCCAGGGCCGCCGGGACCGCGGCCGGGGCCGCCAGGGCCGCGGCCAGGGCCGCCAGGACCGCGGCCGGGACCGCCAGGGCCACGACCGGGCCCGCCCGCGGGGCGGGGCTGGGGCAGGGTGATGTAGCGGGCCGGTCCTTCCTCCCGACGGGGCGGAGGCGGGGTGTCGCTGATGCTGATCTTGGAGAAGCCCTGCTCGCTGCGGAGCTGATTCGGGTTCACCATGGACGCGAACCGCTGGCTGGCCACCGGAGCCTTGGGCTCATGCTTGACCTCCCCGCGGCTGGTGTTGGCGGCCATGGGCAGGACAGCGCGCTCCTGGGGGCGGTCGCCGGAGCGCTGGACGGAGGGCTGGCCGGGGCGCTGCAGCACGGGCCGGGCGCCGGCCTCGGGCCGGGGACCGCCGGAAGGCTGGCCGCCGCGGGGCGGCTGGGCCTGGGGCAGCTGGATGTACCGGGCGGGCTTCTCCTCCTTGCGGGCAGGAGCCGCAGGGGCCTGGGACACCCGCAGCCGGCTGAAGCCGGGCTCCGGGGGTGCGGACGACGCGGCAGCGGCCGGCGCCTCGGCGGGCGAGGCCTCGGCCATCGGCGCGGGAGCCGGATCCTGGGCGGCGGCCGGGGCCTCGGGG
>DASTWQ010000184.1:0-4326 GCA_035758545.1 Holophagaceae bacterium
TGCAGGGCCTCGCTGGAGACCTGGATGGTCCGGGTCACGACCGCCTCGCCGTCCTGGTCCGTCAGCGTGGCCGCCAGGGACTCGGGGACCGCGGCGATCAAGTCGTCCAGGATCTGCTGGAAGGCCATGGAAACTCCGGGATTGCGATGGCCTAGGATGGCAGGTTTCTAGGCGCCTGCCAGCAGGGGCGCCATGAGGACGAGGGGGAGCACGAGGAAGATCAGAAGGAAGAGACCGAACAGGACCAGGTGGAGCAGCGTCGCCAGGACGCCCTTCCAGGGCGGGCAGCCGTGGTGGGCGGCGAGGGCCCAGCCCCGCAGCACCCAGAGCCAGGCCGCCAGGGGCCAGGTCAGCAGGCCGATCCAGGTTCCGACGCCGGGAAGGAACCCGAGCAGCCCCAGGGCCACCGCGATCCAGCCCACGGCCTGGGCCTGGGCCTCCGCCGCGAGGGTGGCCGACACCCGGCCCCGCTTCTCCGCCCGGAGGCCCCGGAGGAGCCAGAGCCCGGCGTGGTCCCAGACCCCGTCGTGGAGCCAGGCGCCGAAGAGCGCCGCCAGGGCGATGAGGGGGACCCAGGGCACCACGGCGGACCAGGCCGGCGCCGCGGGCCAGGCGCTGAACACCTCCCCCAGGTCCGCGCGGCTCAGATCCGGCAGGGCCTGGAACACGGCGTCCCACACCGGGCCGCGGAGATCCCGGAAGGCGGCGTAGGCCGACAGTGCCTCCCGGCTCCCGAACCAGGTCGAGGCCAGGGTCCAGGGCAGGGCCGCGGCGAGCATCCAGCCCACACTCCGCCGGAGGGACGGCGCCTCCGCGGCGAAGGCTACGAAGCCCTCCTTCGGCGCCACCAGGGGCCGGAGCAGGATGCGGATCACGGACGGCCCCCGAAGAGCCGCTGGTACTCCTTCAGGGCCTCCTGGTCGCCCTCCTGTCGCAGCCTGGGAAGGAAGTCCGAGGGCGCCAGCTCGGCGGCCTCGCCGAAGACCGCGATGTTGCGGTTGATGTAGGCGATGAACTCCTCCTGCCGGGCGTGGATGACCCCATAGAAGGGCCGGGCCATGAAGCCGAGCAGCGCGGAATCGAGGGCCGTCCAGGTGTGCACCTCGCTCTCGTAGCCCTTCGGGCCCTCCCAGTAGCGGTAGGAGGCGACCATGCGCGCGGAGACCGCCACGGGGGTGCCCCGCCAGCCCCGGTCGGCATGGCCGTCCACCAGGTAGATGCGCCAGCCCGGCCGGGCGTAGACCAGGCGCAGCTCCGCCCTGAGTCCCCGGAGGTCGTCCAGGCTCCAGCGGTCGGGGCCGCTGACCTGGGCGTAGAAGGCGGGGACGAACTGGCACTGCCGCCACATGGCCACGCTCATGCGCGGATGGTCGAAGAGCTTCTCCATGGTCCCGAGCCCCACGCGGCGCGGCTCGGTGCGGGAGGTGAAATCGAAGTTGGCCCGGCCCACGATATCCGTCACCTGGGCCCGGTCCCCGGGGTCGAGGCGGTCCAGGGGCAGGGGCTGCTGGCCCCGAAGGGCCCCGGCGCCCGCGAGGAGGAGGGCGAAGGCGGCGGCGGGCCGGAGCGGGCGCATGTCCATGACGCTAGCGCCAGGGAGGCGGCCGGAGAAGCCGCAAGGTATGATCGGCCCTACTCCCCTCGAGATGCCGATGCCGCCCCTCCGCCGCTCCGCCCTTCTCCTCGCCCTCGCGGCCGGCCTTTCCCTCCGCGGCCAGGAGGCGGATCTCGGCGAGCGGCTCTACCGCAGCGGCGCCCGCGCCTACGCGGCCAAGTCCTACCAGGAGGCCCTGGACACGTGGTCCCAGCTGGTGAAGACCGCGCCCCGCAGCGACTACGCGCCGGAGGCCCTGCTGGACATGGCCCGCTACCAGGCGGAGGTGGCCGGCAAACCCGACCTGGCCCTGCCCCTCCTCGACCGGCTGAAGGGCGACTACCTCACCAGCCGCTGGGCCGCCGCGGGGCTGCTGCTCCGGGGCCAGATCCTCGCGGCGATGGCCAAGGGCCCCGCGGAGCTCAAGGAGGCCACCGCGGAGTTCAACCGGGTGCTGGACCTCTTCCCCGGCTCCGCCGCCGCGCCCCAGGCCTTGCTGGAGCTCGGCCGGGCCGCCCTGGCCGGCGGTGATCCCACCCGCGCCCTGAGCGACCTCACCGAAGCCTACCGTGCCTACCCGGATGCCGAGGCCGCCCCGGCGGCCATGATCGAGGCCGCTCAGGCCATGGATGCCCGCGGGGATCTGGAGGGCGCCCTTCGTCTCCTGGAACGCGTGAAGCTGTCCGCGCCGGGCACCCCGGCCGCGGAGGAGGCGACCTGGCGCATCACCGCGCTGGTGCGGCTGAGGCTGCTGAAGGCGCCCTTCCGGGCGGCGGGCCCCTGGCCCAAGGGCCAGGCCCAGTGGCTCCACACCCCCACGGTGCTGGGGCTGGACGCGGCGGGACGGGTCCTCGTCTACCAGAAGGATCTGGCCCAGGCCTTCACCATCTCCGGGACCGCGGCCCAGCCGGCGCCGTTGATCGGGAAGGACGGCGTGGCCTTCCTGGCCGGGCCCGGCGGCGCGCCCTGGCTGCTCACCGAATCGGGACTGGTGCGGCCTGGGGCCGCGGAGATCCCCCTGGCGGGCCTGACGCACCTGCGGGGCGCGGCCCTGGACCGCTGGGGCCGCCTCTGGCTGGCGGACAGCCGGACATCCGCCTTCACGGTCCTCGCCACCGGAGGCACCGGCCCCGCGACGACGGTGGCGGCACCGCCCCTGGACGCCCTCGTGGCCACCCGGGATGGCCTGGCAGGCGCCAGCGACGCCCAGCGCAAGCTCTTCCTCTTCTCGCCCGAGGGCAAGCCCCTGAAGGAGCTCGCCTACGGCGCGGGCCTGCCGGCCGCCTTCCGGACCTGTGTGGCCCTCGCCGCGGATCCCCTGGGCGACCTCGCCGTGCTCACGGAGGGCGGCGATTTCGGCGAAGGCGTGGTGGTCTACGGGCCCGACGGACGGTTGCTGCGCCAGGCCCGGCTCCAGGCCCTGGGCCTCAGCGGCCACTTCGTCTCTCTCCTGATCGACCGGTCCGGCGGCCTGATCCTCGCCGATCGCCGCAACGACACCCTCATCCGCCTGGACTGACCGCATGCGCCGCCCCGCCCAGCTCCTCCTCCTTCCGGCGCTCCTGGCGTCCACGGCCCTCCCGGCCCAGGATCCGGCCCTCCGAGACCTGTTCCAGCAAGGCCGGGATCTCTGGGCCAAGGCCGGGGACCGGGCCGGCGCCACCGCCAAGCTCGAGCAGGTCGTCGCCGCCCTGGCGCCCCAGGCCCGGACGCTGGACGCCGAGTGGCGTCGCCGGCTCTGCCAGGCCTACAACCTCCTCGCGGTGCTGGACGACCGCAGCCCCTCCACCCGGTCCAGGGCCCAGGAACGTCTCCAGGCCCTCCTTGACCTGGATCCGGGCTACGAGCTCGACCGCGACCTCAGCACCACCCGACTCCTCACCACCTATGCCCAGATGCGGGCCGCCCGCTTCGGGCTCGTCCGGTTCACCCTGGAGCCCCAAGGGGGCCAGCTGACCGTGGACGGCCAGGCGATCCCGGCCACGGGCGAGGCCTGGCTGCCCCTGGGTATCCACCAGGTGGCCTATCGCCGGCCTGGCTTCGCGCCGCAGGAGGAGGCCCTCGCCGTGGCCGCGAAGCCCATGGCCGCAGCCTTCCGGCTGGAGCGGCGCTCCACCACGCTGCGGATCTTCACGAGCCCCAGCGGCACGGAGGTCCTGCTGGACGGGAAGTCCGCCGGCACCACCTCCGGCACCCTCGCGCCTGGGGATGCCGCCGTCGCCGCGAAGGCCGGCGTGCCCGCGGACCAGATCAGTGCCGGCTTCGTCCTGGACGGCGTCGCCCCAGGGCCCCATCGGCTGGAGCTGCGCGCGGCCTGCCACGACGGCAAGACGGTGGAGGTGCCTGCCCGGTTCGGCGACGCCAAGTCCGACTTCGACCTGGAGCCCTTCGTCCTCGCCTCCTCCGCAGGAACCCTCTCCGTGACCTCGCCGGCCCCTGGCGGCGAACTCTATCTGGACGGCGCCCGCCAGGGCCCGCTGCCGGTCTCGATGCCCCTCTGCAGCGGCCCCCACGACCTGGAGGTGCGCTTCCCCAGCGGCGCCTGGTCGAAGCACCTGGAGGCGAAGGAGAAGGAACGGCTGGCCTTCATCGCCCGCCCCCTGCCCCGCCTCGCCTTCCTGGGCCTGGATCCGGCGGTGGATTTCAGCGGCCGGGACCGGCTCTCCAAGGCCCTCGATGCACTCGGCGACCGGCTCGCCGCCGTCGCGTTCATCCCGCCCAAGGCGGGCGAG
>DASTWQ010000248.1:0-9682 GCA_035758545.1 Holophagaceae bacterium
GTGCTCTGGGCCGAGAACGCCCTGCGGATCTCCGAGTCACGCCTCAGCGAGCTGGGCGGCGAGGACGCCGCCGGCAGCCTGGGCTGATCCAAGCCGGCCCCAGCTCCCAGCCTCCAGCCTCCAGCCTCCAGCCTATTTGGGATGCCACTCCACATCCGGCGTCCCCGCCAGGGCGTTCTCCGCCCGGGCCAGGGCGAAGAGCCAGTCGCTGAGGCGGTTCAGGTAGATGATCACCGCCGGGTCCACGGGCTCCTCGGCGCTGAACATCACCACCTCCCGCTCGGCGCGGCGGCAGACGGTGCGGGCCAGGTGGGCGTGGGCGGAGGCCGGGCAGCCGCCGGGCAGCACGAAGGCCTTCATGGGCGGCGCCAGGGCCGTGAGGCGGTCGATGTCCGCCTCCATCTCCTCGACGGTCCAGGTGGTCCGGCTCATCTTCTCGCCCAGCAGGTCCTGGCGGCTCTCGGGGGTGGCGAGGATCGCGCCCAGGACGAAGAGGTCGTGCTGCACCCGCTGGAGGGTGGCCTCGTCCGCGGCCTTCGCATGAAGGCGGAGCAGGCCGATGACGCTGTTCAGTTCGTCCAGGGTGCCGTAGGCCATGAGCCGGGGGTGGCTCTTGCTGACCCGGTCCCCGCCGAAGAGGCCCGTGGATCCCTGGTCGCCGGCGCGGGTGTAGAGCTTCATCGGATCCTCCAGTCAGGGGGCTATCGGGCGCGGTGCTTCAGGTGGTCCCGCACGAACCAGGCGAGGCCCGCCACGACCAGAGCCAGGATGACGAGGTCGAAGCGGTGGAACCAGGGGCCCAGGGTGTCCCACTTCTGGCCCAGCTTGTAGCCCACGAAGGCCAGCCCCAGGCACCAGGGCAGGCTGCCCAGGAAGGTGTAGAGGTGGAACCGGGTCCGGTCCATCTCGGCGATGCCGGCGGGCAGGGCGATGAAGGTCCGCACCACCGGCAGCATGCGGCCGATGAGGATGGCCTCGGGGCCGAAGCGCTCGAAGAACCGGTGGGCCCGGTCCAGGTGGCCCTCGTGGAGCCAGATGTAGCGGCCGAAACGCCGCACCGCCGCGTGGCCGCCCCAGCGGCCCAGCTCGTAGGCGGGGAGGGAGCCCAGGTTGCAGCCCAGGGCCCCGGCGAAGCCCGCGATCCAGATCTGGGCCACGGGGCTCCCGGCGCCGAGGCCGTGGAAGGCCAGGCCGTCCTTGAAGGCCAGGTAGCCCGCGAAGGGCATGATCACCTCGCTCGGCAGCGGGATGCAGGCGCTCTCGATGGCCATGAGCAACAGCACCCCCCAGGGGCCCGCCGCCGTCATCACGGCTGTCATCCACGCCACCACCGGGGCCATCAGCGCATGCAGCATCCCTCCAGGCTATCGCCTGGGGGGCGAGGTGGCGAGGTGGTGAGGTCTGAAGGAAGGACGATCCATGCGATTCATTTTGCCTTCAGGCCTCGCCACCTCGTCCCTCGTATCCTGGAGCCATGGAAGACCTCGTCCGCAACCGCAAGGCCCTGCACGACTACCACCTCCTGGACACCTGGGAGGCGGGCCTCGTCCTGCTCGGGACCGAGGTGAAGGCCCTGCGGGCGGGCAAGGGCCAGCTCCAGGACGCCTACGTGGACCTGGTGGACGGGGAGCTCTGGCTCAAGCAGGCCCACATCAGCCCCTACGAGCAGGGCGGCTACGTGAACCACGAGCCCCTGCGGCCCCGGAAGCTGCTGATGGCGAAGGCCGAGATCCGGAAGATCGCCTCCAAGGTGGAGCGCAAGGGCTACACCCTCGTCCCCCTGGCGCTCTACCTGAGCGACCGGGGGAAGGTGAAGCTCAAGCTGGCCCTGGCGGAGGGCAAGAAGGCCCCGGACAAGAAGCAGGCCCTGAAGGAACGCGAGGCCAAGCGGGAGATGGACCGCGTGCGCAAGGGCGACCGGGACTAGGGCCCTCCGCGGCCCGCCCTCACTTCCTCAGCTTCATCACGTCCAGGAACATCACCAGGGCCATGAGGCCGGCGAGGAAGAGGAAGCCGCCGGTGAAGAGCTTCTCCTTGACGTCCAGGGTCAGGTCCTTGCCCCGGATCCGCTCCCAGGCCAGCACGGCCATGTGGCCTCCGTCGAGCATGGGGATGGGGAGGAGGTTCAGGATCCCCAGCTGCAGGCTGATGAAGGCGCAGAGGAACAGGAAGTTCTCCCAGCCGGCCCGGGCGGCCTGGGCGCTCATCTTCACGATGCCGATGGGGCCGGCGACGTCCTGGGTGTGGGCGTTGAAGGTGACCAGCTGGCCCAGGAAGCCGAAGACGCCCCGGGTCATCGCGCCCAGGCTGGAGAGGCTCGTGGCCGCCCCGGTGAGCAGGTCCCTGGCCTGGAAGGGCCGCTTCTGGACATCCAGCTGGGCAGGCTCTGGCGCCAGGCCGATCTTGCCCTTGCCGTTCTCGTTCCGCGGCGTGACCGAGAGATCCAGGACCTTGCCGTCCCGCTGGACCTCCACCGGGATGGGCTGGTCCGGATGGGCCTGGATGTAGGCGACGGCGGCATCCCAGGGGGCGGCGGGAAAGGCCACGGTCCCGATGCGCCGCAGTTCGTCGCCGGGGCGGAGGCCGGCGGCCTCCGCGGGCTGGCCGGGAATGACCTCCTGGACCCGCATGGGGCTTCCCGGGCGGATGGAGACCTTCACCGTCCGCGCCGCGTCCACGCCCAGGATCCACAGCAGCGCGAAGGCCGTGAGGAGGTTCATGATCACGCCGCCCGAGTAGAAGAGCTGCCGCTTCCAGGTGGGCTGGTTCAGGAAGCCGTGGGGATCTTCGGCGCCGGGCTCCTCAGGGTTGAAGCCCGCCAGCTTCACGTAGCCGCCCAGGGGCAGCAGGGAGAGCCGCACGTCCGTCTCCCGCCAGCGGAAGCCCAGGAGTCGGGGTCCGAAGCCCAGGGAGAAGACCTCCACGGGCATCCCCATCCGCTTGGCCACCATGAAGTGCCCCAGCTCGTGGAGGAAGATGAGGCCGCCGAGCATCACCACCGGGGGCCAGACGGCCGCCAGGCTCGGGAGGGCGAAGAGGGCGAGGGGCAGGGAGCAGCTCAAGGATCGCCTTTCAGGCGGGCCGTTTCAGGGCCCATCCTTCCGCGAAGGCCCGGGCGCGGCGGTCCGCGTCCAGCACCTGGGGGAGGTCCAGCATGGGTTCCGCGGGGATGGCGTTCAAGGTCTCCCGCACGCAGGCCTGGATATCCCAGAAGCCGAGCCGGCCTTCCAGGAAAAACGCGACGGCGACCTCGTTGGCGGCATTGAGGAGGGCGGGCGCGGTGCCTCCGGCCCGCAGGGCCTCGAAGGCCAGGCCGAGGCAGGGGAAGCGGTCCAGGTCCGGCGCCTCGAAGGTCCAGCTCCGGGCCTGCTCCCAGCCGTAGGGCGCCACGGGGCCCGCCACCTTGTCGGGATGGAGCAGGCAGTACTGGATGGGCAGCTTCATGTCGTTGGCGCAGACCTGGAGCTGGTAGGTGCCGTCGGTGAAGCCGACCATGGCGTGGACCTGGCTCTGAGGGTGCACCGTGACCCCGATGCGGTCCGCGCCCACGCCGAAGAGCACCGAGGCCTCGATGACCTCCAGGCCCTTGTTCATGAGCGTGGCGCTGTCGATGGTGATCTTGGGCCCCATCTTCCAGGTGGGATGGTTGAGGGCCGCCTCCCGGGTGGCGGCGCGGATCTTCTCAAGCGGCCAGTCCCGGAAGGGGCCGCCACTGGCGGTGAGCCGCAGCTCGGCGATGTCGCCGGGGGCGCGGCCCGCCAGGAGCTGGTGCAGGGCCGCGTGCTCGCTGTCCACCGGGAGCAGCTCGCCACCGCCGGCCTCCAGGGCCCGCCGCATGAGCTCGCCGCCGACGACGAGGGATTCCTTGTTCGCCACGCAGACCCGCCGGCCCGCCCGCAGGGCGGCCTCCGTGGAGGGCAGGCCGGCGGCGCCCACCACCGAGGCGAGGACGGTATCGGCCTCGCCGTGCAGGGCGCAGGCCAGGAGGCCCTCGGCGCCCCAGGCGATCTCCGGGGCGTAGGACAGGGCGCCCTTCAGCCAGGCGGCGTCCTCGGCGGACCCTACGCTCACGAGGGCGGGACGGAAGGCCTCGCACTGCGCCCGGAGCAGGTCCCGGTTGCGACCGGCGGCCAGCGCCGCGACGGCGAGACGGTCCGGATGGGCCTTCACCACCTCCAGGGCCGAGCCGCCGATGCTGCCGGTGGAGCCGAGGACGGCGACCTTGCGCATCAGTTGAAGCCGAACTGGAAGTGGACGTAGGCCCAGAGCACCGGCGCCGCGAAGAGGAGGCTGTCCACCCGGTCCAGCAGGCCGCCATGGCCGGGGATGGAGACGCCGACGTTGGAGTCCTTCACGCCGGCGCTGCGCTTCCAGGTGCTCTCCACCAGGTCGCCCAGCTGGCCCGCGACGCCCATCAGGATCGCCAGGGCGGCGAAGTCCACGACCGTCCACTGGGGGTACCAGCCGGTGGCGAAGAGGATCCCGGCGCCGAGGAGGTTGCCCAGCAGGTTGCCGGCGGCGCCTTCCCAGCTCTTCTTGGGGCTCACCCTCGGCGCCAGGCGGTGCTTGCCGAAGGCGCTGCCCACGAAGTAGGCCATCGTGTCCCCGAGCCAGGTGATCAGGTAGAGGGCCAGGACCATGCGGGCGCCGGTGCGGGGCACCGTGCCCTGCAGCAGGAACAGCTTCAGCTGGAACCCCAGCCCCAGGCCGAGGGCGAGGGCCCCCATCCAGGCGATGGCCTGGCTCGGGAGGGCCTCCTCCAGCTTGCGGTCGAAGAGGAGGGCGCCAAAGTGGATGAGCAGCAGGCCGCCGCCCAGGACCAGCCAGAGCGGGAGCGGATCCTCGATCCCGGACTGGAGATAGAAGTGCCCCAGGATCCCCCAGGCCACGAGCAGGGCCGGGATGATCTGGGGATTGAAGCCCCGGGCCCGGGCGATGAGGGTCATCTCCCGGAGCCCCGCGAAGGCGCTCACGGCCATGAGCGCCGCGTAGGCGGGTCCGCCCCAGGGGGCATCCCCCCCGAACCACAGCAGGCTCAGGAAGAGGGCGGCGAAAACCAGGGCGGTGGAGACCCGGGTGACCAGGTTCCGGCGGTCGAAGCCGGCCTTGGCGGCCGGGGGCGGGGGCGTCTGCGGCTTGGGCATGGGCTCCATTCTGGCCTACAAGCCCCCGAAACGGCGCTCCCGGAGGGCGTAGTCCTGGAGGGCCCCCCTCAGCTCGGCGGGGCCGAAGTCCGGCCACAGGATGTCGGTCAGGTGCAGCTCGGCGTAGGCCGCCTGCCAGAGCAGGAAGTTCGAGATGCGGTGCTCGCCGCTGGTGCGGATCAGCAGGTCCACGTCCGGCACCCCGGCGGTCCAGAGCCGGGCCTGCAGGGCGGCCTCGTCCACCTGCTCCGGCCGCAGGCCGTCCGCCACGCAGCGGGCCGCGGCCTGGGCGATCTCCAGGCGGGATCCGTAGTTCACCGCCAGGTGGAAGGTCATGCCGGTGCCGTGGGCGGTCTTGGCCTCCAGCCACCGCAGATCGGACACCACCCCCGCCGGCAGGCCGTCCACGCTCCCCAGGTGGTGGAACCGGGTGCCCTTGGCCAGGAGCCGGGGCACGAACATGCGCAGGTACATGCGGAGCAGGGCCATGAGGGCCGTCACCTCGAAGGCGGGCCGCTTCCAGTTCTCCGTGGAGAAGGCGTAGAGGCTCAGGTGGCGGATGCCCTCGTCCGCCGCGGCATCCAGGATGGCCTCCACCGCCCGGACCCCCGCCTTGTGGCCCTTGATGCGCGGCAGTCCCCGCTGCGCCGCCCACCGGCCGTTGCCGTCCATGATGATGGCGACATGGGTCGGCGCGCTCATCGTGAAGTGCCTCGAACGCTACGAATCATTGCGCTTGCCCTGTCCTGGTGCGGGAGTGGAACGTCTCCGCCGCCGGAGCGGCATCCAAATCATGCAGAATTTGATCCTATCAGGCGACCTGCCGTTGAGACGGTCAGGCGTCCCCCGGTTTTTTCCCGTGCTAGGCTGTCCCCCTCCCCGCCGCCCATGGTCCAGTTCAACACCCGAGCCAACGAGATCCTGCTGAAACTGGTCTATTACGGGCCGGGTCTCTCGGGCAAGACGACGAACCTGCAGCAGCTCCACGCCCTCTGCTCGGAGCAGCAGCGGGGCGAAATGTTCTCCGTGAACACCCAGGAGGACCGCACCCTCTTCTTCGACCTGCTGCCCATCAACCTGGGCTACGTCTACGGCAACGCCATCCACCTGCAGGTCTACACGGTGCCGGGCCAGATCCAGTACGACGCCAGCCGGCGGGTGGTGCTCGGCGGGGCGGACGGGGTGGTCTTCGTGGCGGACTCCGCCGAAGCGAAGATGCAGGACAACGTGGATTCGCTGTCGAACCTCTACCACAACCTCAATGCCAACCGCCTGAACATCAAGCAGATCCCACTCGTCCTCCAGTTCAACAAGCGGGACCTGCCGGACGCCCTGCCGGTGGGCGTGATGAACCGCCGCCTCAACTTCCGCAACGCCCCCTTCTTTGAGGCCATCGCGGCCCAGGGCATCGGCGTGGGGGAGACCTTCCGGGCCATCACCCGGGAGACGGTGGAGTACACCTTCCGGAAGTTCAACCTCGACAAGAAGGTGAAGGACTTCGAGGGCATGCTCAGCCTCATCGACGCCAACCTGTCGGAGGCCCTCCGGGAAGTCGGCACGGCCCCCGCGCCCCGATCAGAACCGGAGGCGAGCCCTGCGGTGGTGCTCCGGCACAGCGGCGTCACCATCGAAGATCTCCAGCCCGAGAAGCACGCGGATCCCCAGGAGCTGCTGGAGGACGCCCTCAAGTCCAGCATGGAGACGGCACGGCTCTACTCGGACCTGCGGACCGCCAAGGAGGCCCTCGACCAGCAGTACCGCGAGCTGGCCCACCACTACGCCCAGTTGGAGCGCTCGCTCCAGGAGAGCCAGAAGGCCCGGCGCTACCTCGAGAGCCTGGTCCAGAACCTGGGGACCACCCTGGTGAGCTTCGGGGCCGATGGCCGCCTTCTCACCTGGAACCCGGCCGCGGAGCGGATGTTCGGCCTGGGCCGGGGGGAGGCCGTGGGCCAGCCCTTCTCGCGCCTCCTCGCTGAGGCGGCCCAGGGGGACCTCCCCGGGATCCTTGCCCGGGTCGGCGCGGGGGAGACCGTCCGCCTGCCGGCCCTGGGCGCCGTCCGCCACAGCGGGGAATCCCTCTCCGCCGAGGCCGTCTTCTCCCCCATCCGGGGTTCCGAGGACCGGGTGGTGGCGGTCTCCGCCCTCCTGGAGGACCGGTCTGGCGAGGCCCCGCACGCCGCCCAGCTCGAGGAGCTGCCCCTGGAAGGGCGCAGGGTCCTCATCGTGGAGGACGAGCCGGCCCTCCTGGACCTCTTCAGCGAAGCCGTGCAGGCCCTGGGGCACCAGGCGACCTCCGCCCGGGAAGGGCGCGAGGCGGTCCAGCTGCTCCAGGACGGCACCTTCGACCTGATCGTCTCGGACATCCGGATGCCGGGGCTGTCGGGCATCGAGCTCTTCGGCTGGATCCAGGCCCACCGCCCGGACCTGGCCCGCAAGGTGCTCTTCACCACGGGCGACGCCTACGACGCCCCGACCCAGGAGTTCCTGGACCGGAACCACTTGCCGGTGCTGCCCAAGCCCTTCGACCTGAGGGAGTTCCAGCAGACGGTGAGCCGGCTGCTCGAGGCCTAGGACCGCGCCCCGCCGGGGATCCCGGATCGGGGGTCCGGAGCCCGTGTGGCATGATGGGTCCTTTCCCCCCGGAGGACCCATGCAGCGCGCCTGGATCGTGGCGGCCCTCGCCGCCGGCACCACCCTTTTCTCCCAGACCCCGGCTCCGGCCGCGGCCGCCGCGCCGGCTCCCGCCCCGGCCCCCTCCATTGAGAAGCTCGGCCCTGACGGCCGGGCCATGTGGCTCGTGCCCGTGGACGCCCCGGGCTTCGACAAGCTCAAGCCCACCCAGCGCAAGCTCGCCTACTACCTCTACCGGGCCGCCCTGGCCGGCGATGAGATCGGCTACCTGCAGAACCATCCGAAGGCGCTGGACATCAAGTTCCTGCTGGAGGGCGTCTGGTCCAGGAAGGACGCCCTGGACGCCGGCACCCGGGACGCGGTGGGCACCTACCTCAAGCTGGTCTGGGCCAATCACGGCAACTACAGCCACACCCACGCCACCAAGTTCGTGCCCGAGGGGCTGACCTACGACCAGCTGAAGAAGGCCGTCCAGGTGGCCTCGAGGAAGGGTGCGAAATTCGCCTTCAAAGGCAGCCCCCTCGCCAAGCTGGCCCAGCTGAAGCCCTACATCTTCGATCCCAAGGTGGACCCCATCCAGGTCAACCAGGTGCCGGGGCAGGATCCCATCGCCACCTCCGCCAACGGGCTCTACGACAAGGGGCTCACCCTGAAGGAGATCCAGGCCCTGCCCCAGGCCCAGCAGGAGCAGCTGAACGTCCGCTTCGCCAAGCGGGGTCGCAAGGCCGTGGCCCAGGTCTTCAAGGTGGGCGGCGTCTACGGGCCCCAGCTCGACACCGTCGTCTACTGGCTCCAGAAGGCCCTGCCCTACGTGGAGGACCAGCTGGCCCAGGTCACGATGCCCGACGGCACCGTGAAGACCCGCTTCGAAGCCAACGCCGACCAGAAGGAGGCGCTGGAGGACCTCATCGCCTACTTCAAGACCGGCGACGAGGCCACCTTCAAGCGCCACAGCGTCGCCTGGCTGCGGACCAAGAGCGCCATCGACTACCTGAACGGCTTCTACGAGGTCTACAAGGACCCCCGCTCCGTCATCGGCGCCTACGAGGCCAACGTCAGCTACAAGGCCGATTCCGCCGTCATCGACAAGCTGAGCCAGAACGCCGCCTACTTCGAGGCCAAGATGCCCTGGGACGCCAAGTGGAAGCGCACCCAGATCACGCCCCCCGTGGCCAGTGTCGTGAACGTCCTCATGGAGACCGGGGACGGCGGGCCCATCAGCCCCGCGGCCTACAACCTGCCCAACTACGCCGACATCCGCAAGGAGCACGGCAGCAAGAACGTCGTCCTCCTGAACATCGAGGGCGCCTCCAGCGGCGCCACCAAGGAAGCCAGCATCCAGGCCTCCTACCGGGCCGCGGACCAGGACCTGATCCGCAAGTACGGCGATCTGGGCCGCCAGTGGGAGGTCTACATGCACGAGGTGATCGGCCACGGCTCCGGCCAGCCGGACGCCTCCCTGGCCGGGGTGGATCCCGCCGTGAAGATCGGCCCCACCTACTCCGCCCTGGAGGAATGCCGCGCCGACTGCGTGGCCCTCTACCAGTTCCCCGACGCCAAGCTGGAGGAGATCGGCGCCGTCACGGCGGCCGAGCACCAGGACGCCACCAAGGCCATGCTGCTGCAGTACCTGACCCGCCAGCTCATGTCCAACGGCCTCATTGAGGGCGACACCATCCACGAGGCCCACTTCCGGGGCCGCCAGCTGGTGCTGAACTACCTCCTGGACAACCAGAAGGGCGTGCAGGTGGACACCGTGGACGGCCACGCCTACGTGGAGATCACCGACCTGGCCAAGGCCCGGGAGGGCGTGGGCGAGGTCCTGAACAAGCTGCAGACCTTCAAGGCCATGGGCGATCAGGCCGGCGCCGAGGCCTTCTTCGGCCAGTACGGGACCAAGGTCAACA
>DASTWQ010000025.1:0-5647 GCA_035758545.1 Holophagaceae bacterium
AGCCCTGGATGCCGAGGCCCGCCTGCTCGGCGCCGAGCGGCTGGTCTGCACCGAGAAGGACGCCGTGAAGCTCACCGCCGCGCACCTCGAGGTCCTCACCCTGCCCCTCTACGCCGCCGAGCAGCGGGCCCAGGGCGGCGAGGCCCTGGTGGCCCATGTGGCGGCGGAGCTGAAGGCCCGGCCCCGCGGGGCCTGAGGCGTCCCTGGAACGTCCGAGGCCCCCATGCGGGGGCCTCGGGAGTGGAGCGGGCGATCGGGATCGAACCGACGACGTTCAGCTTGGGAAGCTGACATTCTACCACTGAATTACGCCCGCTTCGGGAGCACCAGCATACCCGATTCCCGCGCGGCGCTCCAGCCTCAGCCCTTCCCGTCCTTCTTGGACTCCAGGTAGCGCTTGGCCTCGCGGCGCAGCACCTCGGGGATGTTCTTGTCCCGCTGCATGAGCTTCATGTCGAACTCGTTGAGGCGCTTCAGATTCGACATGGCGACGGGCAGCGGCGTGCGCGGGTTGTAGACCAGCGCCTTCACGATCGTGTACTTCTTCATCCACTCGCGGTTCATGCTGATGATCCGCAGCACGCCCTCGTGGATGGTGCGCATGTTGGCGATGAAGGCCACCTCGCCCTCGGTGATGCGGCCGTTGCGGATGACGTTCTCCTGGATGAGGCGGTTGGCCTCGCGGATGAGGATCGTCCGCTCCTCCTTGCCGCCCTTGATGGCCAGCATGATCTTCTGGTTCGTGCGCAGGCGCGCGATACGCTTGGCGACCGAGAGGTTCACCTCCTCGCCTTCGAAGGCCTTGATGGCCTGGACGATCTCCTCGGGGGTCCCATGGGGCACGTCCGGGATCTCGGCGGCCTTCTCGTCGACCGTCTCCTCCTTGGGCAGGGGCAGCTCGGCCCAGGCCTTGTCCAGGCGGCCCGCCTCCACTTCGTCGAGGATCTCGAGGCGCTCCTGCTTGACCTCCTCCGGGACGAGCCTCAGCACCTCGAACCGGAACTCGTTGATCCGGCGCTTGAGGTTGTATTCGGCGGCAGGGTGCTGCTCCAGCTGATCCAGGATCGTGGGCCGCTGGAGCCACAGGGCCTGGTTGTTCGCGATGATCTCGAGGGCCGGGCCCGGCAGGTCAGGGATCGCGTGCTCGACGATGTCCGCCGTGAGGTCCGGGTGCAGGAGCGCGGCTTCCAGCACGGGGAACTCCCGGCGGAAGCGGAGCACCAGCTCCAGCGGCGCCGGCGGCTGGATGCGGTCCATGAGCAGGCCCTGGACCACGGACTCCGGCATGGCCTGGAATCCCTGGAGGGCGCGCTCGGCGAAGGGCGTGGCCGCGAGGACCGCGTGGGCCTGGGCCTGGATGAAGTCCGCGGGCGGGACCGGCAGGCTGCCGCCCAACAGGGCCGCGACCATGGGCTCGGGCAGCTGGTTGGCGAGGTACCGCTCGACGATGGGGTGCAAGGTCATTCCTTCAAAGGTCCGGAGTGGGAGGTTGAGGGTCCCGCGGGGCGGGAGGATCCGCCGGAGGCGGCGGGGCCTCGGGCTGGGGCACCGGCGGCTGCTCCGGAGCGACCTCCTGGGTACGGGGTTCCTTCGGAACCGGGGGAGGGGCCGGGCGCAGCCACATCCCATTCTGATCGAAGCGCCCGCTCCAGGGCTGCCCCACCCCGGCGCCGGTCGCCACGGGCTGCCCGGCGACCTCCACCTGGACCACGCCGCCGTTGGACAGTGAGAGGGTGAAGGGCCCCTTCACCCGGAGCTTCCAGGGATCCGAGACCTCCAGGGAGCGGACCAGCCGGAGGTGGTCGGCGCCGAGCACCTCCGCCTCGCAGCTGTCCTGGGCGCGGAGGGTGAGGAGGAGGCCCTCCGGGGTCACCGGCGCCTCCGGCAGCAGCTCGCCCAGCACCGGATAGGGGCCGTTCGATCTGGGCGGCGGCGGCGGCACCGCCCGGGGCGGGGCCTTCTCCATCCAGGATGGGCGGGCCCGGTTCCGCAGGCTCTGCCCCGGCACCAGCAGCCAGGCCAGCAGGGCCACGGACCCCAGGGCCAGGGCGACCATCGCGCCCCGCTCCAGCTTCTCCAGGCCCGGATCCGTCGCGGGCTCGCCGGCGGCGCCGGGCACCAGCCCGAGGGCATCGGGATGGTGCTCCAGGTCCATGCGGAGGCGGGCCGCCAGCTGGCGGGCGAGGGGCCGCTGCCGCCCGGGCGGGATGGCGTCCCAGGCGTCGGACTCCACCGCCTGGAGCAGCCGGAGCGGCAGCTTCAGCTCCTCCGCCAGCGCCTCCTGGGAAAGGCCCTGAGCCTCCCGCGCCTCCCGCAGGAGCCGGCCGACGGTGATCTCCTCCGCGCGGGTCCCGGCTTCGGGCTCCGGCGGGAGCCCGTCCTCGGCGGTCATGGTTTCCAGCCGACCGGCGTCGCGGCCAGCACCTTGCCCAGGTGGTCGCGCCGCTCCTGCCGCTGGAGCCGGCGGTCGTCGAGGCTGCCGCGATGGGCCATCACGTCGGCGAAGGTGGCCTGGAGGTCGTCCGGGGTCACGAAGTCCCGTCCCGCCAGCCAGGCCTCGGCCTGGGACAGGGAGAGCCACTGTCGCACCGCCCGGGTGGAGCAGAAGGCGCCCTCGGCCCGCAGCTTGGCGACGATGCGCTCGGCGTAGTCCAGCACCGCCTCCGAGACCTGCACGCCATGCACCGAGCGCCGCGCCGCGCGCCAGCCGTCGAGGCCGAGGGCGGGGACCAGCTGCTCCAGCCGCTCCGCCCCTGCCTCGCCCGAAAGGATCCGGCGTTCGGCGGCCCGCTCGGGGTAGCCCAGATGGAGCACACAGGCGAAGCGGTCCAGCTGGCTCTCCGGAAGCGGGAAGGTGCCCGCGTGGTCGAGCGGATTCTGGGTCGCGAGCACGAAGAACGGGTCCGGCAGCGGCAGGGTCTGGCGCTCGAGGGTGACCTGGCCCTCCACCATGACCTCCAGGAGGGCGCTCTGGGTCTTGGGGCCGATGCGGTTCAGCTCGTCCATCAGGAGGACGTTGCAGAAGACCGGCCCCGGCTGGAACCGGAAGGCCTGGGCCTGGGCGTCCCAGAGGTGAACGCCCAGCAGGTCCGAGGGCAGCAGATCGTTGGTGCCCTGCACCCGCTGGTAGTCGCCGCCGAGGATGCGGGCGAGGCCCTTGGCCAGCGTGGTCTTCCCCACGCCCGGGAGGTCCTCCAGGAGGAGGTGTCCGCCGGCGAGCAGCGTGGCCAGGGCCCGGCGCACCTGGGCCTCCTTGCCCACCACCACCCGCTGGAGGGCCGCGAGTCCCGCAAGGACGGCGGGCCTCGGATGGGAGGCGACGGGCGGGACGGCGGCGGAGTTCGTCATGGGGTGCCTTCATCCTCCAGCGGGATGCCCGCCTCCCGCAAGCGCTGGGCGAGGCTGCGGGCGGTGAGGCCGAGGGCCTCGGCGGTGGCGGGCAGGGAGCCCTGGTGGGCCTGAAGGGCCCGCCGAAGCAGATGGGGACGCGCCGCCAGGACGATGGACTCCTCCATGGCCACCAAGCTCCCGGGCGCCGGTTCCGGCAGCAGGAGAGCCGTGGGGCCGAGGCCCGGATCCGGCAGTCGGCGCACCACCGTCCCGTCGTTGAGCAGGAGGGCGCGGACGGCGGCGAGCTCCAGGGCGTGGGCGCCGCCCGCGGCGGCGAGCTGGAGGAGCCCCCGCTCCAGTCCCCGCTCCAGGCGCGGCGCCGGCCGGCTTGAAGCCGCCGCCGCCCGGGCCAGGAAGGCCAGGAAGAGCGCGGGGATGTCCTCGGGCCGGGAGTCCAGGGGCGGCAGGTCCAGGCGCAGCACGTCCAGCCGGTGCCGCAGCGGCCCCGGCAGGTCCTCCGCGGCGGTGACGGCCGCGCTCCAGGCCACGGCGCGGCCCGCGGGGGTCTCCAGGGCCCGGGCCAGGGCCTCCGCCAGGGGCGCCGGCAGCTGCTCGGCCTCCGCCAGGTGGAGGCTCCCGCCCGCCAGGCTGCGCAGCCGGGCCTCCTCCAGGGACTCGGCCAGGGATTCGGCCCGGAGGGTGCGGAAGGGCGCGCCGGGCCGCCTCAGAGCGTGGAGCCGCCGGGCCGCCCGGCCCTTGCCGCTGCCCCGGGGGCCGGTGAAGAGGACCGGGTGGTCCGTGTCCGCGGCCCGTCGCAGCCCCGCCTCCAGGACGCGCATGGCCGGGCTGAGGGCGATCCAGGGCTCGTCAGGCCGGGGAGGCGGGGCGGTGGCCAGAGCCCGGAGCCGCGCCAGGAGGTCGAGAAAGGCCTCCAGGTCGAAGGGCTTGGGGAGGAAGTCGTCCGTTCCGAGCTTCATCGCCTCGACGATGTCCTTCGGCTCCCCGAAGGCGCTCATCAGCACCGCCCGCAGCTCAGGACGGAGCCGTTTGGCCCTGCGGATCAGCTCGAGGCCGCTCAGGCCCGGCAGCCGCAGGTCCGTGACGAGCACCGGGAAGGAGCGCTCCTCCAGCCGCGCCAGCGCCTCCGCCGGATCGCCCACCGCGGTCACCGCCCAGTCGGACCCTGCCAGGGCCTTCACGAGCAGGTCGCGGAAGCTGTCCTTGTCTTCGACGAGGAGGAGGTCCATGGCCGCCAGCCTAGCGGATCGCCGCGCGGAAGAGGCGGGACTGGGCCTCGGCCTGGGCCGCGAAGAGCGACGCCCCGTCCACCAGGTCCAGACCCGCGGCCCAGGCCTCGAAGGCGGTGCGCTCCTTGTAGACCCACTCCACCGCCCAGCGCAGACCGGGCCGCGCCGCCTCCAGCAGCTCCGGGAAGGGCAGCGGATCCTCCGGGTCCATGCCGAGGCTGGTTGCCTGCACCACGCCCACCGGCGCCGCGGCGCGGACGGCCTCCGGGCCCGGGGTCTCGCGCCGGGTGGCCTGCAGCACCGGGCATCCGAGGGCTTCCAGCACCGCTCGGCTCGCCGTCGCCACGCCGCCGGAGCCCAGCAGCAGCACGGGCCCCTGGGCGCGGGCGGCCAGGGCCTCCCGCAGCGCCTCGGCGTCGGTGTTCGCGCCCCGCCAGGCGCCGCCCTCCCGCCAGATCGTGTTGAGGGGCCCTGGCAGACTCAGCGCCGCGGGGACGGTCTCCTTCAGCGGCGCCGTGAGGCTCGCCGCGGGGATGGCGAGGGCCTCCAGGGCCTCCACCGCCTCCGCCGCGTCGCCGCAGTCCAGGGGCAGGTAGAGGGCCTTCCCGGCGAGCCGCGGATTGTGGAAGGCGGGGCCCTTCGAATGGAGCACCGGCGTGCCGAGCACCCCGAGCAGCGGCGCATCGGGAGGCAGCTCCGCGCAGCCCCAGCTCCGTAGCGTGGACACGGCCACCTGGCCCGGCGCCGCGGCGCCCGCGTCGTCCGGCGCCGCGTAGGTGAAGGCGCCGCCCCAGGCCCGCTGGAGGCCGCGGCTGGGCAGGCCCTTCGGCCCCATGAGGAAGGCCGAGAGCGCGAAGCCCTCCGCCCGGGCCCGGGCGAGGAGGGGCTTCAGCCGCGCGTTGTCCGCGAGCCGCGCCGCGTGGCCCACCCACTTGAAGGCGTCGCCCGCGGGCCGCGCCCGGAGCCGCGCCTCCAGATCGAAGACCCCTGGCGGCACGTGGACGCTGCGCAGCAGCTGCGTGCGGCCGCGGTCCAGCCAGGCGGGCACCGGCAAGTCCCACTCCAGGTCC
>DASTWQ010000054.1:0-20153 GCA_035758545.1 Holophagaceae bacterium
TCTCCTGGTAGGGCTCGTGGCCCTTCCCCGCCAGCAGCAGCAGGTCCCCGGGCCGGCAGTCCGCGAGGGCCGCGCGCACCATGGCGGCGCGGTCCGCGTCCCGGTGGTAGCGCGCCGGATCGGCGCGGAGGGCCTCCGGAATGCCCGGCGCCGCGTCGTCCAGGATGGCCTCGGGATCCTCGTGCCGGGGGTTGTCCGAGCTGTGCCAGATGACATCGGCGGCCTTCGCCACCGCCGCGGCCATGAGAGGCCGCTTGGTGCGGTCCCGCTCGCCGCCGCAGCCGAAGAGGACGTGGAGCCGGCCGCCGGTCGGAAGCAGCCGCCGACCCTCGGTCATCAGCTTCTCCAGGGCGTCCGGCGTGTGGGCATAGTCCACCATCACGCCGAAGGGCTGGCCGCAGTCCACCCGCTCCAGGCGGCCCGGCGCGCCGGTGACAGCCGTCACCCCGGGCAGCAGGGACTCGAGCCCGAATCCGGCCTCGGCGCAGGCCGCGAGGGCCGCCAGGAGGTTGTAGGCGTTGAAGCGGCCCAGGAGCGGGCTGCGGACGGTGAAGGTCCCGGAGGGCGCCCGGAGGGTGAAGCGGGTGCCTGTGCTGGTGAGCTCGAGGTCCGTGGCCCGGTAGTCGGCCTCCGAGTCCACCGCGTAGGCGAGGACACCGGACTCGGCGAGGATGCGGCGGCCGTAGGGGTCGTCGGCGTTCACGAGGAAGCGCCGGCACTGGTCCGCCAGCTTCCGCTTGGCGGCGAAGTAGGCCTCCATGGTCCCGTGGAAGTCCAGGTGGTCCTGGGTGAGGTTGGTGAAGACGCCGACGGCGAAGGAGGCGCCGGCCACCCGGCCCAGCTCCAGGCCGATGCTGCTCACCTCCACGGCGGAGGCCTGGTCCCCGGCCTCCACGCTCTTGCGGAGCCAGCGGTAAAAGCTGGGGCTCTCCGGCGTGGTGCGGACCGCCTCCTCCTCCCGGTCCCCGGCGGCGTTGAGGACCGTGCCCACGAGGCCGCAGCCGATGCCCGCGCCCCGGAGGAGCTGGCGGATGAGGGTGGTGGTGGTGGTCTTGCCGTTGGTGCCGGTGACGCCGAGGAGGGCGAGGCGCGCGTCCGGCGCGCCGTGGAGGCGGCGGGCCAGGCGCCCGAGGGTGAAGCGGCCTTCGGCGAGGCGGCCCGCGGCGATCTCCGGCGGCACCTCCACGGGGGACTCCGCGAGCACCGCCGCGGCGCCCTGACCGGCCACCTGGGCGGCGAAGGCCGCGCCGTCCGCCTTCTCGCCCTTCAGGCCGACGAAGAGCCAGCCGGGGCCGATCTCCCGGCTGTCGCAGGAGAGGTCCACCAGCTCGGGATCCGGGCCGCGGACCTCCGTCACGCCCAGGCCTTCGATCAGCTGCGAGAACTTCACGGGCTCTCCACGGTCACGGTGATGGTCTGGCCGTCCTTGAGGTCTCCGCCCGCCGCGGGGCTCTGGTCCTTCACCTTCGCGCTGAAGGCCGTGGCGGGCGCGCCCTTCACCTCCGGGACTCCGCCCACCAGGAGGATCCGCTGGAGGGCCGCCTTGAGCCCCAGACCCCTCAGGTCAGGCACCTTCCCCTTCTCGATGTGGAAGGAGGCCTCGTCCGTCTCCGCCACGGGCCAGTCCCGCAGGGTCAGGCGGAGGTCGGATTCGGCGGTCCGCCCGCCAGAGGTCTGCTCGTAACGGAGGATGCCGTTGCCGATCTCCGCGAAGAGCGGCGCGGCCACACTGCCGCCGTCCAGGTCCCCCTGGGGGTCGTCCAGCATCACGAGCACGCCGTAGCGGGGATGGTCCGCGGGGAAGAATCCCATGAAGGAGGCGAAGTGACGCTTGGGGTCGTACTTGCCGTCGATGATCTTGCGGCTGGTGCCGGTCTTGCCGAAGGCCACGATGCCGCCGTCCAGCTTGGCGAGCTTGCCGGTGCCTTCGGTGATCACGCCCTGGAGCACCTGGCGCATGATCTCGGAGGTCTCGGGACTGATGACCTGCTGGCGCACCTCGGGGGCGTTCTCCTTCAGCAGAGCGCCCTGGTCGTTGAAGACCTTCTCCACCAGGATGGGCTTCATGAGCTTGCCGCCGTTGGCGATGGCGCATCCCGCCAGGAGCACCTGCAGGGGGGAGGCGTTGAGGCCGTAGCCGTAGGAGATGGTGGTCTGGCTGACGCCGCTCCACTGGTCCGGGGCCGGGAGCCGGCCGTTGGTCTCGCCGGGGAAGTTGAGGCCCGTCGGATCGCCGAACCCGAACTTCTTGAGGCTCTGGTAGTGGTCGGCGGGGGAGAGCCGGGTGCCGATCTTGGCCGCGCCGATGTTGGAGCTGACCCAGAGCACCTGCTCGAAGCTGATGACGCCGTGGGCGTGGGTGTCGGTCACCACCTGGTTGTGGGGGAAGACCATGCGCCCGGGGCCGGTGTCGATCTTCTCGCCGAGGTGGACCTTGCGCTCCTCCAGGGCGATGGCCGCGGTGAAGATCTTCATGGTGGAGCCCGGCTCGTAGGCGTCCTCCACGGGATGGACCCGGCGCGCCTCCCGCTGGCGCTGCAGCTCGGCCTCGTACTCGGCCTTGAGCTCCGGCGTCATCTCCGACTCGGAGATGCCCTGGAACTTCTTCGGGAGGATGTGGTTCGGGTCGAAGGTGGGCGTTCCCGCCATGGCGAGGATCTCGCCGGTGTCCGGGTCCATCACCACCGCGTAGGCGGTCTTGGGATGGCTCCTGGCGACGCCCTCCTCCAGGGCCTGCTCCACGAGGTGCTGGATGGTGGCGTCGATGCTGAGCTGGATGCTGGAGCCGTTCACCGGCACCTGGGCGTAGTTCTCGCTGATCTCCAGCAGGTGGCCTTTGGCGTCCCGGGGGGCCACCAGCTTGCCTTCCCGCCCCGCGAGGACGTCGTTGTAGGCCCGCTCGATGCCCAGCTGGCCCATGCCGTCGATGTTGGTGAATCCCAGGATCTGGCAGGCCAGGCTGCCCCGGGGGTAGAAGCGCCGGACCTCCGGCAGGAACTCCAGGCCGTCCAGGTCCATGGCCTTGATGGCCGCGGAGCGGGAGGGCTCCAGCTGGCGCTTGATCCAGACGAAGCTCTTCTTCCTCAGCAGCCGGGAGAGGATGTCGGACTTGGACATCTCCAGCACCGGCGCGAGCCGGGCGGCCACGTCGGCGGCGGCCTTCCGGTCGGGCTGGCCCCATTTCGCCGGGCCGTCCTTGTCCTGCTCGAAGTCGGGATAGAAGGTCCGGGGATCCGCGAAGAGGCTGTCCACCCGCAGGCTGATGGCCAAGCTGTCGCCCTTGCGGTCCCGCAGGTCCCCGCGGATGGGCATGATGTCCACGGTGGTGAGGTGCTGGCGGGTGGCGCGCTCATGGTAGGCGCGGTGCTGGACCACCTGGAGCCAGACCAGGCGGAGCAGCACCGCCACCGCCCACAGGGCCACGGCGCCGAGGACCCAGGGCCGCCGGAGGGCCTGGAGCTGGCGCGCCTCTGGCGCCCCCTCCATGAGGCGGCGCGGGGACTTGGGCATGTGGGACAGCAGCGACATTCAGACCGGCCGAGTCTCCAGCCTACCGCTTCCGGGCCTCGCCATCAGCGGTTCAGGTCCTCCCAGGAGCGCACGGGACGGAGCTTGGCCTCCCGCTGGTCGGCGGCGGTGAAGGCCCGGTCGATCAGGAGACTCTGCTTCTTGGGCTGCATCCCCGCCCGGGAGGCGTAGGACTGGACCTCCTCGTCCCGCTGCCAGCGGCTGCGCTCCAGGAGCAGCTTGCGCTGGGTCTCCTGCTCCTGGCCGATGCGGGCCTGGACCTCGCTCATCTGGTAGCCCAGGCGCACGGACTGGACCTTCAGGTAGACGAGGGTCATGAGGGGCATGGCGATGGCCAGGGCCAGGAGCAGGAGGCGCAGGACGCCCTCGCTCTCGACCTGGCGGATCTGGGCGCGGTTTCCGAGGTTCATGGCGGTTCTCACTGGGAGAGGCGCTCCGCCGCGCGCAGGCGGGCGGAGCGAGAGGGCGGGTTGGCGGCGAGTTCGGCGTCCGAAGGCGCGAGGCCGCCGGGATGGATGAGCTTCACGAGCTTGGGGAGGGGCTCGGGTGCGAAGCGGCCCGGGCCGTCGTAGATGCCCGCGAGGCGGCGGAAGGTCTGCTTGACGATCCGGTCCTCCAGGCTGTGGAAGCTGATGACCGCAAGCCGACCGCCGGGACGGAGGGCCTCGACGGCGGATTCGAGGGCGGAGGCCAGGCGCTCCAGCTCCCCGTTCACGGCGATGCGGATGGCCTGGAAGGTGCGGGTGGCGGGATCCGCGTGGCCCTTGCGCTTGGCGGGCTCCCGGGGGATCACCTTGTAGACCGCCTCGGCGAGGTCGAGGGTCGTGGCGAGGCGCCCTTCCCGCAGCGCCGCCAGGATGGACCGGGCGATGGGCTTGGCCAGGCGCTCCTCGCCGTAGGCGCGCAGGGCGTAGGCGAGGGTGCCCTCGTCCTGGCGCTGGATCCACTCGTAGGCGGTCATGCCTCCGGAGGTGTCCATGCGCATGTCCAAAGGGCCGGACTCCCGGAAGCTGAACCCCCGGGCGGCGGACTTGAGCTGAAGGCTGGAGACGCCCAGGTCCGCGAGGATGGCGTCGAAGCCCTCCGGCGCGGTGCGGGCCACCCACTGCTGGTACTCCGGCTGGCGCCAGAGGTCCTCATAGGTGGAGGAGATCACGGTGAGGCGGGGGTCCTGGCCCAGGCGCGCCTGCGCCAAGGCCCGGGCCTCGGGGTCCCGGTCCACCCCCATGTACCGGGAATCCCCATCGCAGCGGCGGAGCAAGGCCTCCGCGTGGCCCCCGAGGCCCAGGGTGAGGTCGAGGATGCGGGCCCCGGGCGGCAGCACCAGGGTGTCCAGCACCTCCTGCAGGAGCACCGGGGTATGGATGGAGGCGGCGGCCATCATCAGGAGCCGATCCGTGCGATTAAACGCCCCGCGCGCACGGCACCGCGCAAGTGGGGCGAGGAAGACGCCCGAGCCATACGGTTGTGTATGGCGAGGGAGCCTGACGAAGCAGCACGCCGCGCGCTGCCTGCGCCCGGAGGGACATGCCCTGGCTGGCGCCCCGCGGCGTCTGCGGGCTTGAACGATGTGCACGCATCGTTCTGCGCCCGCATCCTTGCGGTGCATCCAGCCAGGACATGTCGCGGGGCGTTTAATCGCACGGATCGGCTCCTCAGATCCCCAGCTCGGCGAGCTGCGCGAAGTCGTCCGGGGTGAGCGGATCGGCCACGAGGCGCTGCTCGAAGGTCCCGCGGTTCCAGATGGCGATGTGGTCCATCTGGCCGAGGACGGCGACTTCGCCCTTGAGGCCGGCGGCCTCCCGCAGGATGGGCGGGATGACGAAGCGGCCTTGGGCGTCCGGCTCCACCTCGGAACCGTAGTAGGCGGTGACTTCCAGGAACTTGCGCTTGGCGGGATTGGTGGCGGGCAGGGCCGCCAGCCGGGCCTCGATGCCCTCCCAGACCGGCATGGGATAGAAGCGGGCGCTCTGGCCGTCCAGGGAGGTCAGGTAGTGGGTGGACGCCCCCCGGCCCTCGCCCTGGGCGAAGGTTTCGAGCTCGGCCTTGAAGGTTGAGGGGAGCTTGAGGCGTCCCTTCTCATCCACCGTGGCCGGGGAATTGCCGCGGAAACGCAGCATTCTCGGCGCCTTTCAACAAAGTGCCTCGGGAGACGCGTTTGGACTGGAGGAGACCACTTTGATCCGCTTCATTCCACTTTTGTCCACTGAGTGCCACCACAGAATCTAGGAAGGGGCTCCCTCGCCACAAGGCAAAGAAAAACGAAAAATCAGCGCCGTTTCAGGGGTTTAACGAGAAAAAGGCGCGAATCCCGTATGCTGGCGCCATGTCAGCTCCCGGACGGACCACCCCGCCCCTCCTCGCGTTCGCCCTGGCCCTGGCGGGTCTGGTGCTGACGGCGCTGCTGCCCCACCCCCTCAAGCTGCTGATGGGCGGACCGCTGCTGGGCATCGGCCTGGGGCTGCTGGGCTACCAGCTCCTGCGGTCCGAGAGCCCCCACCAGCGGGCCCTGCGAAGGCTGGAGGAGGAACTCCTCAAGCTGCGGACCCAGGCGGAGCGCGAAGACCAGCTCCGGAAGGGGATCCTGGCGAGCCTCCGGGAGGGGGTGCTCGTCTTCGGGGAGGAACGGCGCCTGCTCCAGGCCAATCCCGCCGCCGTGCGGCTCCTGGGCTCCGGCAGCCGGCTGGCGGAGGGCGCGGGCCTGGCGGAGGCCTTCCGGGACCCGGAATCCCTGTCCCAGCTGGAGACGGCCTTCCGGGGCGAGGCGGCCCAGTGGACCCTCCGGCGGGAGCCGCGGGTGCTGCGGGTGCGCGCCCTGCCCTTCCAGGCCGGCCTGGAGGCCCGGGGCGTGCTCATCACCCTCGACGACGTCACCCGCATGGAGGCCCTGGAGACCACCCGGCAGAAGTTCATCTCCAACGCCAGCCACGAGCTGAAGACCCCGGTCACCGCCATCCGCGTCGCCGCGGAGAACATCCAGGACGGCGGCGGCGTTCCGCCGGAGGACGAGGCCAGCCTGCGGACGATCTTCCGGGCCGTGGAGAAGATGACCCTGCTTCTGGAGGACATCTCCGAACTCTCCCGCATCGAGACCGGCGCCCTGGTGCTCGAGCCCCGCTCCACGCCCCTAGCGGGCTTCGCCCGGGAGCTGCTGGAGGACCTGGCCCCCCAGGCGAAGGCCAAAGGGGTCGAGCTCAGGCTGGATCTGGCCCCTGAGCTGGAGGGTCTGCGGGCCCAGGCGGATCCGCTGCGGCTCCACCAGCTGCTGGAGAACCTCCTCTCCAACGCCGTGAAGTTCAGCCCCGCGGGCTCGGAGGTGCGCCTGTCCGCGGCCCGCGAGGGGGACTACCTGCGCTGGACCGTCCAGGACCAGGGCCCCGGCATCCCCGAGTCCGAGCAGGCCCGGGTCTTCGAGCGCTTCTACCGCACGGCCTCTGCCCGCGCCGTGCCCGGCACGGGCCTCGGGCTCGCCATCGTGAAGCATCTGGCCCGGCTCATGGGGGGCGAAGTGACGTTGGCGAGCGAGCCCGGCAGGGGCTCCACCTTCACCTTCACCATGCCCGTGATGCCGCTCCAGGACTGAGGGGCGTCAGCCTGCGGACGCGGTCCGGGGAGCGGCCCTCAGGAGAGCCGCTCCTCCTTGAAGTCCAGCAGGTGACCGCTCTTCTTGGCCTTGGTCTGGAGGTATCGGAGGTTGTGGGGATTGGCCTCCAGCTGGTGCCGTTCCCGCTCCACCTCGATGCCCGCCTGCTCCAGGGCCCCGATCTTCTTCGGATTGTTGGTGAGCAGCTTGACCCGGTGGATGCCGAAGAACTTGAGCATCTCCACCGCGCACTCGTAGCTGCGGAGGTCGTCCGGGAAGCCCAGGGCGTGGTTGGCCTCCACGGTGTCCATGCCCTGCTCCTGCAGCGCGTAGGCCTTCAGCTTGTTGAGCAGGCCGATGCCGCGGCCCTCCTGCCGCAGGTAGAGGACGATGCCGCCGTGCTGGGTGACATGGGTGAGCGCGGCCTCCAGCTGCTGGCGGCAGTCGCAGCGCAGGCTGCCCAGCACGTCGCCGGTCCAGCACTCGCTGTGGATGCGCACGGGGATGCGCTTGCGCGCGTCGATCTCGCCGCTGACCACCGCAAGGTGCTCCTTGCCAGTGGCCTTCTCCAGGAATCCGTAGACCGTGAAGACGCCATGGAGGGTCGGGATGACGGCCTTGGCGACGAAGGGCACCTTCTCGCCCTCGAGCTTCCAGAGCAGCTCGAGCTTGGGGGCGACGGGGGATTCCTTGGCCATGGGGCTCCTTTCGGCGGGATCGCTCACCCTGTGGGGTGCCCGACCCGGGGCGGCCGTGACCGGCCCACCACCAGCCTAGGCCAGTTCCCCCGAGAGCGGGTCACAGGGGGTCATCCGGGATCGGTGGGCGGTTTCCGGGAACCCGGCGGGGGGAGGCCCGCTTCGGCATAGAGGGCCTGGGCGCATTCGGGGCAGATGCCGTGGGTGAAATCGGCCTCGGAATGCTGGCTGATGTAGGTCTCCAGCTGGTTCCAGTAGCCGCCGTCATCCCGGATCTTCTTGCAGGAGGCGCAGATCGGCAGCAGCCCCGAGAGCTGCTTCACCTTGGTCAGGGCCGCGGAGAGGTCCTCGTTGCGAGCCCGGAGCTCCTCGGTGCGCCGGGCCACGGTGGCCTCCAAGGCCGCCTTGCTGCGGGCCAGGGACCTCAGGCGGACCCGGACCAGCCCGAGCACCCCGGCGGCGGCGGCGGTGGTCCAAACCGTCAGGGCCCACCAGCTGAGCCACCAGGGCGGCCTCACCGTGAAGGGAAGGGCGCAGGCGGGGCCAAAGGGACCGTCGCCCTGGGCCGCCCGGGCCTCGAAGACGTAGTCGCCGCCGGGCAGGGCCGCATAGCGCGCCAGATGGCCGTCCAGGTCGTGCCACTCCGTCTCCAGCCCCCGCAGGCGGACCTGGATCCGCAGGCCCTGCTCGTCCAGGAAGGCGGGCGCGCCCACCCGGAACGCCACCGTCGCCTCCTCATGGGGCACGGGGGCCAGGTGGAAGGGTGGTTCCAGGATTCGGCCCCCCAGTTCAAGGGCCAGGAGGCTCACCCGGGGCGGCGCGGGAGGCGCCGGCGCCTCCGCCTCGTCCACCCGCACGAAGCCGGCGGCGGTGCCCGCCCAGACGCGGCCGGGCTCCAGCAGGAGGGCGTGGACCGAGCCGTCCTCGTTGGCCATGCCCTGCTCCACCCCGACGTGGGCCGGGCGGTCCAGGCGGTCCAGGCCGTGATCGGTGCTGATCCAGACCCGGCCCGCCGGATCGGAGGCCACCGCGTAGACCAGATCGGTGCGCAGGCCGCTGCCCTTGCGGAGCTGCTGCAGCACCTCGAGGCGGCCGTCCTCCACCCGCACCCGGGTGAGGCCCTGGGGTTCCTGGTACTGGATCCAGGCGCTGCCATCCGGCAGGAAGGCGACGCCCCGGAGGTTGTGGGGGCCGAGGCCGTCCCGGGCGGTGAACAGGCGCCAGGCGCCGTCCGCCTCGCGCACCAGGAGCCCCGCCGTGGTGCCGGCCCAGAGACGGCCGCGCCGGTCCTGGTCCACGGAGAAGACGCCGAGGGCCGAGAGCCCGAAGCGGGCGGGGGCGACCTCCTGGACCAGCCGGCCCTCACGGGGATCCCAGCGCAGCAGCCCCAGGGCGCTGTGCCCCAGCCAGACCTGGCCGGCGGTATCCTCGGCGACGCAATTCACGAAGGCGCCGGCCTCCCCCAGCGGCGCCGTCCGGGCGCGGCTGGCGCCCGGGTCGAGCCAGAGGGCCGGGCCCGTGGTGCTCACCATCCAGAGGCGCCCGCTCCGGTCCTCCAGCAGGGACTTGATGCGCCGGCCCTCGGTGCCCGGGATGCGGACGAGGCCTCCGGGGCCCAGGCGGGCCGCGCCGTCGTCGGAGCCCACGAGCAGGCGCCCCCGGCGGTCCCGGGCCAGCCACCAGACCACGGCCTCGCCCTCCTCCCCGCTGCCGTAGTTCCAGACCCGGCCTCCGCCCTTGAGCTGGGCCAGGGCGGGCCCGGCCACCCAGAGCGAGCCCTCCGCATCCCGGAAGACCGCCCGGGCCCAGCGGAAGGGGAGGCCCTCCGCCGGGCCCAGGCGCTCCGCCCCGCGGGCGGTGAGGTGAAGCAGCCCGGCCTGGGTGGGGAGCCAGCCGGAGCCGTCCCGGTCCAGGTAGGGAAGGCTGTTGGGCGTCAGGCTCCCGGGCAGCAGGGCCGAGGCATCCGTGAACCGCGCCGCGCCCGGGGCCTTCACCACCAGGGTGCGGCCCGATCCGGCCCAGACCCGGCCCTGCCCATCCTCCAGGACGATGGAGGGGCCCTCCGCGGGCAACCCGTCCGCGGCGGTCCAGTCCCGTTCGGTGCCATCGGGGAAGCGGGCGTGGAGGCCGCCGCGGTAGCCGACGTAGAGGGCGCCGGTCACGGGCCCCGCCGCCATCGCGAAGGGCGGCGAGGGCGCGGCCCAGGGCAGCGCCTCGAAGGCCAGACCCTCCCGCTGCCGGTAGATGCGCTCGCCCAGCGCGGCCCAGAGCCGGCCCTCCCGGTCCCGGACCAGCCGGCCTACGCCGCCGTCCAGCGGGTGTCCGTCCACGGTGGCCAGCTCCACCCGGCCGTCCCGGAACCGGGCGAGACCCCGGAGCGAGGCCACCCAGAGGCCATCCGGCGCGGCGGAGAGCTGCGGGACGAAGTCCGAGGGGAGCCCGTCCTTCGAAGTCCAGACCCGCCACTGCCCCGCCGCGTGGCGCACGAGGCCGCTCTCGCCGCTGAGCCAGAGGAAGCCCTGCGCGTCCTGGTCCAGGCAGGCCACGGAGCCTGAGGGGAGGCCCTGCTCCCGGCCGAGCAGGACGAAGGGAAGGCGCCCGCCGTCCTGCTCCACACCGCGGGCCCGCAGTGTCACCGCCAGCAGGCCGGCGCCGAGAGCGCCAAGGACGGCGTGGAGGATCCGGCGGCGGGCCATGCCTAGCTCATCGGCCCGGATCGCCCGGGCCTGAATCCCGGGGTCTCACCCGAGGTCCCGGGCTATCTGGGCGGCGAGGGCCGCCTCCACCCGCTGCGCGGCCTCCGCCAGGGGTCCGTCGAGCTTGGCGCCGGAGGCCAGCCGGTGACCGCCGCCGCCGAAGGTCCGGCAGACCGCGTTCACGTCCACCCGCTCCTTGGACCGCAGGCTCAGCTTGATGCGGCCGTCCGCCGCCTCATAGAGCAGGCCGCCCACCTCCACGCCCTTCAGCCGCATGGGCTGCTGCACGAGCTCGTCCAGGTCCTCATGGGTGGCACCGCAGGCGGCGAGGTCCGCGAGGGTGACGGTGACCAGGGCCACCCGCCCCTGCTCCAGGAGCCGGAGGCCCTCCAAGGCGCGGCCCCAGAGCTTCATCTTCTGTGGCGTGTCCGTGAGGTAGAGGTTCTGGTAGGTGCGCGCGGGCTCGGCGCCCTGGGCGATGAGGTCCGCGGCGGCCTGGTGCAGCTTGGGCGTCGCGTTGGAGAAGCGGAAGTTCCCCGTGTCCGCGACCATGCCCGCGTAGAGGCCCCGCACCAGCTCCAGGGGCCAGGGCCGTTCCAGCCGCGGCGCGACGAGACCGTAGACCAGCTCCGCGCTGGCGCTGGCGGAGGGATCCGTGAACTCCGCGTCGAAGCCCTTCGGCGCGTCCTTGAGGTGGTGGTCCAGGCAGGCCTTCACGGCGGGCGTGGACTGGAAGGCGGCGTGCATGGGCCCGAGGCGGTGGGGCTCGGAGGCATCCGTCACCAGCCAGACATCCGGCCAGGCGGCCAGGTCCCGGTGCCGGCCCTCGGGCTCGTAGGCCTCGGCGAGGCCGGCCTCGTCCAGCCAGTGGAGGTTCTCCGGCAGCTCCGGCGTCACCACGAGCCGCACCTCCTTGCCCTGGGACCGCAGGTAGGCCGCGAGCCCGAGGGACGCGCCGACGCCGTCCCCGTCCGGGTTCTCGTGGGTCGTCAGGAGGAAGCGCTGGTGCTGGTCGAGAAAGGCGGCGAAACGGTCGAGCATGGGGGAAGTATCTCACTGCTAGGGTTCAAAGGCGCCGGAGACCCTCAGCGATCTCCCTCAGAGCAGCCAACCCTTTCGGACTGCAGTAGCCCTTCGATTTCGATGGAAACTCATCCTGGATTGCCAGACATCTCAAACGGATCGCCTCCAGAGGTGCATCAGAAAGAGGTGTCGAGCAGAAATCATCCCAATCATAAGGGCCACAGGTACCGCCAAGAAATGACTCAAGCAGATCAGCCACGGCCCTGGGAGAGTTGAATCGCGTCGGAGTCAGAGCTGCTCCTTCTTGCTCTCCAGGCTCTTGGGCTTGAAGTTCTTCAGCTCCGCGACGACGTCCGCCAGCATGGCGCGCTTGATGGCGTAAGGCAGGAAGGCGCTCTTGAAGCCCATGATGATGAGCTCCTTGATCTCGTCCAGGGTGAAGCCGAGGGTCTCGTGGAGCTTCAGGTACTCCTCGCTGACGGTGGTGCCCGTCACGAGGCGGTTGTCGGTGTTCACCGTCACCCGCAGGCCGAGATCGAAGAAGAGCCGGATGGGGTGGTCCTCCATGCGCTTCACGGCCTTGGTCTGGACGTTGCTCGAGGGGCAGCACTCCAGGGGTATGCGGTGGTCGTTGATGTAGTTGAGGAGGTCGCCGTCCTCGATGAGCCGCACGCCGTGCCCGATGCGGTGGGCGCCGCAGAGGTGCACCGCCTGGTGGATGCTCTCGGGGCCGTAGGCCTCGCCCGCGTGGAGGGTGCAGTTGATGTTGTTGGCCAGCACCCGGCCGAAGGCCTCCCGGAACTTCTTGGCGGGGAAGTTCTCCTCCGCGCCCGCCAGGTCGAAGCCCACGACGCCCTTGTTCTTGAAGGCCACCGTCAGGTCCGCCAGCTTGTTGCTCATCTCGGGGCTGATGTGCCGGATGCCGCAGATGATGACGCCGTAGCGGATGCCGTACTGCTTCTGGGCCTTCTTGAGGCCCTCCAGGACGGCCTGGACGATGTTGTGGAGAGTCAGCCCCTTCTGCTGGTGCAGGATCGGGCTGTAGCGCACCTCGATGTAGCGGACGTTCTCCTTCGCTGCGTCCTCCGCCAGCTCGAAGGCCGTGCGGACGAGGCTCTCGTAGGTCTGCATCACCGAGAGGGTGATGTCGAAGACCTTCAGGTACTCCACCAGGGAGGGGCAGTCCTCGCCCTTCTGGACGAAGGGCAGCAGGCCCTCTTCGGTCTCCGCCGGCAGCTTGATCTTCTGCTCCTCCGCCAGCTCCAGGATCGTGCGGGGACGGAGGGAGCCATCCAGGTGGACGTGCAGGTCGGTCTTCGGGAGGCGCTGGATGTCAGAGAGGGTAAGTTTCGGCATGGACCATCCTACCTTCCTCCGGCCATCGCCTGGTCCACCCGCTTCCTCTCCTCCTCCTGCGCCTGCGCCAGCCAGGCCTCGACAGACGGCAGCGTCCGCGCCGCCTTCAGCTTCTGGAGGAAACCCATCCGGTCCTCGAGGCTATTGAGGTTCCTGGCGGCCAGGTCGCTGCCCGCTGCCTTGGCGATATGGAACCAGCACCAGGCGAGCGGGACGTCCTCCTTGCCGGCCAGGCCGTGCTCGTAGAAGGCGCCGATGTTGTTCATGGAGGTGGCATCCCACCGCCGGGCGCCCATGAAATAGCAGTCGAGGGCCTTCACCGGATTCTTCGGGACGCCGTACCCGTCCTCATAGAGGCGGCCGAGGCCGAGCCAGGCCTGCCCCCATCCGCAAGCGGCCGCGCGTTCGAAGAGCCTCGCCGCCTCCTCGGGATCCCTCGGGACACCCTTCCCTTCCCGGTAATCCACGGCCAGCTCATAGGTCGCGGTCCAGGATCCGGCCGCATCTCCGCGCTTGAGCCAGGCGACGGACTTCTCCAGGTCCTTCGGCACCACGCGGCCCTGCGAATAGAGGATGCCGAGGTTCGTCATGGCCTGCAGATGCCCTGCCTCGGCGGCACGCTGGGTCCAGGCCACCGCCTGGGCTCCGTCCCTCGGCACGCCGTAGCCGTGCTCAAAGGCCCAGCCCAGGCTCACCATGGCGTCCGGGGTCCCCGCCTCCGCGGCGCGCCGGGTCCACTCCGCATAGCGCTCGGGTGATTCCGGAAGCCCAAGGGGATTCCCCCGCTTGTAGCAGGAGGCCAGCTTCATCATCGCCTCCGGCTCCCCTTGGCTCGCGGCCTTCCGGAGGAGGTCAAGGACCTGGGGGGCATCGACCTCCCAGCGAACGACGGACCCAGCGCTCCTCATGACGCTTGGATGGTCCACGAGCCAACCAGCGTAGTTGGTCTCCCCGTAGCTGTTGCCCAGGCGCGCGGAGGCCCGGAAATACGCTCCGGCAGCCTTCCAGTCCTGCGCGACACCGTCCCCATCCTGGTACATCAATCCGAGATTGTTGAGTGCGCGGCCATTGCCCTGGTCCGCGGCCTTCTTGTACCAGGAGCGGGCCTCGGCGAAATCGTGGCGCGCGCCGGGGACGAGGTGGAGGATCCTGCCCAGGTAGAGTTCCCCTTCGGCATCGCCGGTCGCCGCCGCGGCGCGCAGCCACCGTTCGGACGCGGCCAGGTCCGGCGGTCCCTGCTTGGGGTCCTGCAGGGAGAGCGCGAGCTGGACCTCGGCCCTCACATCTCCGTGAGCGGCCCGTTGGAGGAGCTGGCTCCTCGATGCCGGCAGGGAATGCGAGCCGAGGAGCAGCGTCAGAAGGAGCATGCGGTGTCCATCCCTCAGGCGTTCAGCTGGCTCACTTTGTGGGCCAGGAAGAGCTCATCCGCGCCCTTCCGCTGGCAGCTCTCACAGAGGCCAAAGATCTGGTGGCTGTGGTGGAGGGGCTTGAAACGGTGCTCCTCGCAGATGCGGTCCTGCAGGGCCTCCAGGTCGGGCCGGTAGAACTCGAGGATGGTGTGGCAGTTCAGGCAGATGAGGTGGTCGTGATGCTCGTCGTGGCGCACCGCCTCGTAGTGGGCGTGCTGGTCCCCGAAGCTGCTCTTGCGGACGAGTCCGGCCTGCACGAGCAGGTCCAGGGTGCGGTAGACCGTGGCCCGGGAGATGTCCCGGCCCTGTCCCTTCTGGCTCATGTGGAGGCCGTCGGCGTCGAAGTGGTGGGCCTCGGAGAAGACCGACGCCACGAGGCTGCGGCGCTCCTCCGTCAGCTTGAGCCCCCGGCTGCGCAGGAAAGTCTCGAACCGGCCCTGGGCCTGCTCGATGTCCGCGGCTCGCTTGGCAGGACGCTTGGTCATGGATGCCTCGTCCAGGATTCTAGCGGTCCCTTCCGGATTCCTGAAACCGGCCTTAGACTGCACTCATACGTATACATACCGAAGGAGCCGCCATGGCCTTTATCACCCTGAAGACCCCTGCGCTCAGCGGAGAGCAGAAGAAGCGCCTTGGCGACCGGATCCTCTACGCGCTCCAGCAGGAGGGCATCGCCCCCGGCAGCGTGGTGCTGCGCTATGAGCTCGAGCAGGGCGACCTCTACATGGACGGCACCCTGGTGGAGGTCCCCCGCGCCGCCGCCGCCGCCCCGGCCTTCTCCCTCGCCGCCGTCCGGGCGGAGGAGCCCGCGCCCGCCCGCCGGGCCGAGCCCACCCCGGACTTCAAGAGCAAGGCCCGCCGCAACAAGAAGGAACTGGAGTCCCTGAAGGACCAGCTCATCGACCTGCTGAAGCGGGACGGCAGCCTCAGCAGCTTCGACGCCCAGGACAAGCTGCATCTGAAGGAGTGCGACTGGGCCCCCAACACCCTGCGCCGCCTCTTCAGCGAGCTCATCGAGGCCGGCCTGGTGCGCAAGGAGGGGGAGAAGCGCGGCACCCGGTACCACTGGGCCGCCAAGGGCAAGGAGGAGCTGCCGCCCCCGATCCTCAAGAAGGCTGACGACGCCGAGTAGGCCGGAATCCTGGTCCCGAGGTCCCCGCTCCCGGGGGCCTCGGCCGTTCAGGCCTCCAGCTCTGCCGGACCGAAGAGACAGGGCTGGGCGGGGTCCCTCAGCGGACGCCGCTCGGGGATCCGGTCCGGATTCCCCCGGCTGCCGTGGCGGCGCAACACCCGGGCCGATTCCTCCCGCAGCCCCGGCCGCCGCCGCCAGGCCTGGTAGCGGGCCCGGGCGAGGCGCAGCGATTCACCGAGGTCCACCACCGGCGACGGATAGTCCCGGCCGAGGCGGACGCCGCAGCGGGATTGCAGCTCCGGCGGCATGCGCCAGGGCTCGAAGAGGTAGGCGTCCGGCACCCGGCGGAGGGCCGGGAGCCACTGCCGCACGAAGCGGCCCTCGGGATCCTGGTCCCGGGCCTGCTTGACGGGGTTGTAGATGCGCAGGGCGTTGATGCCCGTCACCCCTGCCTGCATCTGGGCCTGGGGGTAGTGGATGCCCGGCTCGTAGTCCAGGAAGAGCCCCGCCAGGTGCCGCGCGGGCTCGGGCCAATGGAGCCAGAGGTGGTGGGCGGCGACGCTCATGAGCATCGCCCGCATGCGGAAGTTGATCCAGCCGGTCTCCCGCAGCCGGGCCATGCAGGCGTCCAGGAGGGGGAAGCCCGTTTCGCCCCGGCGCCAGGCCTCGAAGCGGGCGGGATCGAAGGCATCCTCCCGCAGGCCGTCATAGCCCCGATGGACGTTGCGCCGTTCCAGCTCCGGCTCGGATTCGAGCTTCTGGATGAAGTGGCAGTGCCAGTGCAGGCGGCTTTCGAAAGCCGCCAGCGAGGCCAGCTCCCGGGCACGGCCCCGGTCCAGCGGATCCTCCCGGAGCTCCCGGCGCCGGGTCCGGCTGGCCTGGACCACCTCGCGGAGGGAGACCGCGCCCCAGGCCAGGTAGGGCGAGAGCCGGGAGCTGCCCGTCGCCGCCTTCAGCGGGCTCGACAGGCAGCCCCGGTACTGGGCCGCCCGCTCCGCGAGGAAGGCCTCCAGGATCCGGCGCCCCGCCTGCCGCCCGCCGGGCTGGCGGCGCGGAGCGTCCCCGTCCGCGAAGCCCAGCTCCCGGAGCTCCGGGAAGTCTCCTTCCAGGCGCAGGCGGCCCGGTTCCATGCGGTCCGGCACAGCGGCCAAGGGCTCCGACATGAAGGCCTCCCAGCGCCGGGCCCAGCCGTCCCGGGATCCGAGCCGCCGCACCACGCCCATCTGGGGCAGCTCGGTCCAGGGCACGCCGTGGTCCCGGCACCAGGCGGCCACGGCCCTGTCCCGGGCGTAGCTGGCCAGATGGCCCGTCTCCTCATGGCTCCAGAGGCCGCCGATGGGGGCCTGGCGGCGGATCGCCGTGAGCAGGTCCACCAGCTCCCCCCGCCAGACGAGGAGCTTCAGGCCCCGGTCCGCCAGATCCCGCTCCAGCTCCGCCAGGCACTCCAGGACGAATCCCGCATGCCGCGCGGAGGCGTCCGGATGCCGCAGCTGGCTCGGCTCGAAGGCGTAGACCGGCACCACAGGGCCCGCCTCCGCCGCCTGGCGAAGGGGGGCATGGTCCTGGAGGCGGAGGTCCCGCTTGAACCAGACGATCTGGAGGTCGGCCATGGGAGGAGGTCGAGACGCGAAGGAGGGGGCATGGCCCCCTCCTTCCGACGCCCGCAGGGCGACCCGCGTGCCAGCCTCAGCGGCGCTTCAGGCCCTCGCGCACGACCCGCTCCACATCCTCGGCCTTCCTCGGCAGGCGCGCGCTCAGGTTCACCGGGCCGTCCTTCGTGACGAGGATGTCGTCCTCGATGCGGATGCCGATGCCCTGCCACTTGGGATCCACGCCCTCGGCGCCCTTGGGAATGTAGATCCCGGGCTCCATGGTCAGCACCATGCCGGGCTCCAGCTTGCGGCCCCCGCCCCTGGGATAGATCGCATCGCCCTTGCCGTAGCTCCCGGCGTCATGGACGTCGAGGCCCACCCAGTGGCTCACGCCGTGGGGCAGGAAGCGCTTC
The DNA here is from genome assembly GCA_035758545.1 of Holophagaceae bacterium. Taxonomy (GTDB): domain Bacteria; phylum Acidobacteriota; class Holophagae; order Holophagales; family Holophagaceae; genus JAFDVN01. The sequence goes on from DASTWQ010000054.1 coordinate 17,431, forward strand.
CAGGCCATCTTCTTGTAGACCTCGTCCTTGTCTCCCTTGAGGATGCCCAGGTCCACCAGCCCGTCGCTGATGATCCGGGCCGCGGCGTACATGCTGGCGATGTGGGGATTCCCGGGCTTCATCTGGGCGATGCCCGCGTCCTGGGCCTTCAGCACCAGGTCGTAGAGGGCCCGCTGCTCGGGGCTGAAGGTGCCGCTGGCGGGCCAGGTGCGGGTGATGTCCGACGCGTAGAAGCCCATCTCGGCGCCCGCGTCCATGAGCACGAGCCCGCCCTTGGGAATGGGTTGGTCGTTGAAGGGATAGTGGAGCACGCAGCCGTCGTTGCCCGCCCCGGCGATGGTCTCGTAGGCGAGGAAGCGGGCCCCGAGGGCGCGCACGGTGCCCTCGAAGGCCCCCGCGACCTGGCCCTCGTTCACGAAGCGCGGCGTCCCCCGCATGGCGGCGAGGTGGCCTTCAATGCTCACCTCCACGGCCTTGCGGATCATCTCGAGCTCCTCCGGCTGCTTGTGGGCGCGCATCTCGGCGGAAAGGGCGCGCCCGTCCACGAGCACCTTGTCGCCGCCGCCCCAGTTGCGGGCGCCATAGGGATAGGCGGCGTCGAGGATGCGCTCCCGGAAGGGGCGGTCGAAGTTGTCGATGAAGACGATGCGGGCGGCCTTGGCCAGGGCCTCTCCGAGGGCCTTGTCCGCGGGGGAGTCACCGGGTCCCTCCTGCCCTTCCTCGAAGGTGAAGGCCGCGTCCGCGCCGGCGGCCTTGGCGCCGTCCACGCCGAGCCGCGGACCCGTCCAGGTCTCCCGGGCCGGATCCCGGGGCTGGACCAGCAGCGTATAGGTGCCCATGTCGCCGTCCAGGAGGGCCACGGCGTGCTCCTCCTCCACGCCGGTGAAGTAGTAGAAGTCCGAATCCTGCCGGTAGGGCTGGTCCGCATCGCCGTTCCGGGGCTGCACCGGCATGGACTTGATCACCGCCAGCGTGCCGGGCCCCATGGCCTTCAGGGCCTGGAGGAGCCGGGCCCGGTTCCCCGCGAAGAAGGCCTTCGGCAGCCGCGTGTGGTGCCAGCCGGCGGGGGGCACCGGCGACTGGGCGAAGAGGGCCGGAGCCGAGAGCAGGAGAGCCGGAAGGGCGCGCATGGGGACCTCGTGAGGCAAGGTATACCTCAAGGTCGGGCCCGTCGCAGCGTGAATCCGTAGCCGGCGTAGACCAGGGCGAGGACCGCGAAGGTCGCCGGCACCCCCGCCAGCGCCACCAGCGCGCTGCCTGCGAAGGGGCCCGCGACCATGCCGATCGAATAGGCGAGGTTGAGCAGCGCGAAGCCCGAGGCGTAGTCGCTGCGGCCCAGGGCCTCCACCGCATCCGCCATGCCGGGCCCGCAGGGCGCCATGACGAAGCTCGCGGTGGCGCCCAGGAGCACCATCGCCGGCAGGACGGTCCAGAGGCTCGGCATGAAGGCGGGGAGTGGCAGCGCCACCAGGCAGAGGGCGAGGCCGATGCGGAGCACCTTCACGCGGCCGATGCGGTCCGAGAGCCGGCCCATCTGGGGCGAGCAGATCGTGTGGCTCAGGGCGGCCGCGGTGAAGCAGAGCCCGATGGCCGCGGGGCCGAGGTGGAGCTTCGCATCCAGGTGCAGCGGCAGCGTGGATTCCACCAGGGCCCAGAGGCCCGAGGCCAGCACCATGGCCCCGGCGAAGATGCGGATCAGGGGCTGGCTGAGCAGCACCCTCCAGGGGATGGGCGGCTCGGCCTTCCGGGGCGCGTCCTGGAGCAGGAAGGCCCGGGCCGCGGCATCCACGAGCACCAGCCCCGCACCGATGAGGAAGGGCGCCCGGGGCCCCGCGTGCTGGTCCAGGAAGCCCGAGAGCGAAGGCCCGATGAGCACCCCCAGGTTGGCCATCGCGAAGGCGGTGCCCATGGCCTTGCCCCGGCCCTCCGGTCCGAAGTGGTCCGCCAGCAGCGCCATGCCCGGCACCCAGGTTGCGGCGCCGGCGACCCCTTGCAGGGCCCGGGCCAGCACCAGCAGCCAGAAGGCGTGCGCGAAGGCGAAGAGCAGGGTCGTCGCACCCAGGCCCAGCAGGCCGGCCACCATCACGGCCTTGCGCCCGTGCCGGTCCGTGAGCCTTGCCAGGGGGAAGGTCGCCAGCAGCAGGGCCACCGCGTAGCTCCCGAACAGCAGGCCCACCCGCATCGGCCCGAGGCCGAGCGTCGCCGCGTACCGGGGCAGCAGCGGCACCAGCAGGTAGTAGAGGAGCATGTCCGTGAAGAAGGCGAGGCCGGTGACCAGCAGCGCGGCGGAGGAGGGCTTCAGGCGCATGGCCCCAGTGTCGCCGGAAACAGCGCGGCCCCCTTGCGGGGGCCGGTGGACCGGTAAGCCGGGTTCTGTCTGCCCATCGCTGGGGAGGACGTCATTCCTCTGGGATGGCGGTCACCCGCCACCTCTAGCAACCTACCCGCTGGCTCGATCGGGCCGATCCTCGCTCCGTGAGGAGTACGCCAGCCTATTTGGTCTTGCTCCGTGAGGGGTTTGCCGTGCCCGTCCTGTCGCCAGTCCGGCGGTGGGCTCTTACCCCACCGTTTCACCCTTGCCTGATCTCCGAAGAGCCATCGGCGGTCTGTTCTCTGTTGCACTTTCCGTCGGGTCGCCCCGCCCTGCCGTTAGCAGGCTCACTGCCCTGCGGAGCCCGGACTTTCCTCTGCCTTTCAGCAGCGACGCCCTGGTCCACCGGATC
>DASTWQ010000091.1:0-5594 GCA_035758545.1 Holophagaceae bacterium
CGCCTGCCGCTCCTCTCTCGCCCGCGCCGCCGCCCTGCTCGACGACCGGGGCGTCTCCACGGACCTCGTCTACCGCATGGAGCTGCTGGACGCCCAGCTCGCACGGCTCGATGCGCTGCTCCACGCCGCCGCGGGGCAGGAGGACCGCCGGATCCTCGCCGGCCGCCTGGTGCGGGACGCCGCCCGCCACCGCAGCCTGCGGGCCCACCTGGGCGTGACCCTCAAGCGCCTCGCCCGAAAGGTCGTGGAGCACACAGGGGAGACCGGCGAGCACTACATCGTCCGGGACCGCAAGGAATGGAACCTCATCGGCTGGGCCGCCGCCGCCGCGGGCCTGCTGACGGTCGTCACCGCCGTGGGCAAGTACGCCATCGCGGGGCTGCCGCTCTCGCCGCTGGTGGAGGGCACGGGCCTCGCCCTCAACTACGCCGTGAGCTTCATCCTCATGCAGCTCTTCGGGATGACCCTGGCGAGCAAGCAGCCCGCCATGACCGCATCCGCACTGGCCGCGGGCCTGGAGCGGGAGGACGGCCTGGACGAGGAGGTGGAGCTGGTGGCGGCCATCACCCGCTCCCAGACCGTCGCCACCCTGGGCAACGTGCTCGCGACCATGCCCGCCTGCCTGCTGCTCTGCTGGATCTGGATGAAGGCCACGGGGCATCCCATCCTCGGCCACGCCACGGCCCTCCACGGCGTGGAGACCCTGCACCCCTGGAAGTCCTGGACCGCGGTCTACGCCATCTTCACCGGCGTCTGTCTCTGGGCCCAGAGCCTGGCCGCCGGCTGGGCCGGCAACTGGGCCGCCTACCGCCAGCTGCCGGAGGCCATCGCCGCCAGCGCCCGGATCCGGGAGACCCTCGGCGCCCGGGCCGCCGCGGCCCTGGGCGAGGCCACCCGCAAGCACCTCTCGGGCATCGTGGGCTACGTGACCCTGGGCTTCCTCCTGGGCTTCGTGCCGGTGCTCGTGAGCAAGTTCATCGGCATCCACCTGGAGGTGCGCCACGTCACCCTCCAGGCGGCCTCCCTGGCCCTGGACCTGGGCAGCCTGTGGGGCACCGCCGGCTGGAACTGGCCCCTGGCCCTCTGGGGCCTGGGGAGCATCGCCCTCATCGGCGTCTGCAACTTCGGCGTCTCCTTCTGGCTGGCCCTGCGCACCGCCATGCGCGCCCGGGACCTGGACCCCAAGGGCCGCCGGGAGTTCCGCCGCCGCCTGCTGCGGGCCCTGAACCGCCAGCCCGGCCGCTTCCTCTGGGCGCCCGCCAAGGCCGCCCCCGGTAGACTGGATCCCTCTGAAGGAACCGGCCATGCGTAACCGCGCCCTCGCCCTCCTCCCCGCCCTCGTCGCCGCCGCCAGCCTGAGCGCCCAGACCCGCCAGATCTGGCCGAGCCCCGCCGCCAGCGTCTCCCTGGACCTGGGCCTCACCCAGGTGGAGGTGACGTACCACAGCCCCGGCGTGAAGGGCCGGACCATCTGGGGCGGCCTCGTGCCCTACGGCGAGGTCTGGCGCACCGGCGCCAACGAGGCCACGACCCTCCACTTCAGCACCGCCGTGACCGTGGCCGGCCACCCCGTGCCCGCGGGCACCTACGCCTTCTTCGCCATCCCCGGCAAGGAGCGCTGGACGCTGATCCTCAACAAGCAGGCGGACCAGTGGGGCGCCTTCTTCTACAAGGCGGACCAGGACCTGCTCCGCTTCGACGTGAAGCCCGAGGCGGCGCCCTTCCAGGAGCGCCTCGCCTATACCTTCGACCTCCACGACCTCGGGGACGCGGACCTGGTGCTGCGCTGGGAGAAGCTGGCGGTGCGGTTCCCCATCCACGCCGACGTGGACGGGATCTACCAGGCCTACCTGGCGGACCAGGTGAAACAGGCCGACGCCTCCACGGACCCGAAGCGCATGGGCGCCTACCTGACGGACGCCAAGTACTGGATCCTCCGCGGCGAGCGCCTGGACGAGGCCGCCGCCTCCCTGGACAAGGCCGCCGCCATCAAGGACAGCTTCTGGACCCGCGAGTGGCGTGGGCGCCTGCTGCAGAAGCAGGGCCATGTGAAGGAGGCCCTCGCGGAGGTGGACAAGGCCATCGCCCTGGCCCCCTCCCAGGGCGCGCCGAAGGAATACGTGGACGGCCTGCGGGCCCTGAAGGCGGAGTGGAGCAAGTGATGCGGAGCGCCATCCCGGCCCTGGCTCTGGGCGCCGTCCTGGGGATCGCGCCCCTGGCGCTGCGGGCCCAGGCCTATCCCCAGAACCCGACCCTCTTCCCCCAGCTCAGCCCCGCCGCGGAGGTGAGCCAGGTCATCGGCCTCACCAAGGTCACCATCGACTACCACCGCCCGGCGGTGCGCGGCCGCCGCATCTGGGGCGACCTCGTGCCCTTCGACCAGGTCTGGCGGCTGGGCGCCAACGAGGCGACGACCATCAGCTTCAGCGATCCCGTGAAGGTGGACGGCTACGATGTGCCCGCCGGCACCTACGCCCTCTTCGCCATCCCCCGGGCGGACATGTGGACCCTCATCCTCAGCAAGCAGGCCCGCCAGTTCGGCGCCTGGGCCTATGACCCCAAGGACGACCTCCTGCGCTGGGACGTGCGGCCCAAGCAGGTGGGCTCCAACGAGTGGCTCACCTTCGAGGTCTATCCCGCCAGCGCCAGCACCGCCTACGTGGACCTCTACTGGGAGCACACCCGGGTGAGCTTCCTGGTGGAGACGGACCTGGAGACCCAGGTCCAGGCCCGCCTCGACAAGGCCCTCGCCAAGGCCAAGCCCACGGACTGGGAGATCTGGTCCCAGGCCGCCGAGTACTGCGTGGAGCAGGACGTGAACCTCCAGAAGGCCCTGGACTGGATCGAGCGCTCCCTGAAGATCCAGGTCAACGCCACCAACCTCTTCGTGAAGGCCCGCCTCCAGCGCGCCCTCGGCCTCAAGACCGAAGCCCTCCAGACCCTCGACCAGGCCCTCGCCGCCGCCAAGGCCAAGCACGCCGCGCCCGCTGTGGTGGGACCCATCGAGGAGACCAAGCAGCGCTGGGGCGTGAGCTGAGACGGGGCGTATAGGCGTTCCAGCGCCTCAACCACTTACGCGGAGGTCGCGGAGGGACGGAGGGCCGCGGAGAATGGGGGGCCTTCTCCGTGGCCTCCGTGTAAGTTGTCACACGCCCGGCTTCAGGGACCCCGTGGCCTTGTAGCTGTTCAGGACGACGCCGGAGGCGAAGGCCTGGGAGCGGGTGAGCTCGAAGCCGCGGGCGGGGGTGCCTTCGGCGAAGAGGCGCTTCCCGGTGCCCAGGAGCGCCGGATAGACGATCAGGTTCAGCTCATCCACGAGCCCCTGGTCCAGCAGCGGCGAGGTCAGCGAGGAGCTGCCGCAGAGGAGGAGGTCCGGGCCCTCCTGGGCCTTGAGGGCGCGGACGCCGTCGAGGAAGTCCGGGCCGAGGGCCTCCACGGGGCCCCATGCCAGGCGCTCGGGGCGGTGGGTCACGACCACCTTCGTGGCGGCGTTCAGGCGGTCCGCCATGGGGCTGGAGGGCGCCTTCGGCCAGAAGCCTGACCAGAGGTCGTAGGTGCGGCGGCCCAGCAGCAGGTCGTAGCGTTCGCCGTAGGCGGCGATGAGGGCGTCCCGCCCCTCGGGGGTCCGGTAGGGGCCGGTCCAGTCGGGATAGGGGAACCCGTCCTCGTCCGCGGAGTTCTGGATCACGCCGTCCAGGGAGATGTGTTCGAAGAGTCGGAGGGTTCGCATGGGTGTCCCAAGGAAAGGCGGGCCGGTCCGGGCCCTTCGGGACCGGCCACGCGGGAGGTTTGACTGCAGCTGGGGCTACTTCAGAGTCATCACGTGGTCCACGAACTGCTGGAGGGCGATCTCGGTGCCCTCCTGCCAGCCGGAGGCCTTGTTCTTCTCGAAGTCGGCCTCATCCCGGTGCAGGCCGGTGAAGACGTAGCGGGTGCCGGTCCCCTTGGGCTCCATGGTCATGATGGCGGTGATGGGGATGTCGTCGAAGACCGCCGGCCGGTAGCCCGGGAACAGCATGGAGGTCCAGACCAGGCGCTCCATCGGGACCACCTCCAGGATGCAGCCGACATTGGGGACCTCCGTGCCGTCCCCGACCGCGATGTCGATGCGGAGGATGCCGCCGGGCCGCAGGTCCAGCTCGGCGCGGGTCACGCGGCCCCAGGCTTTGGGCATGTACCAGGCCTTGAGGTGCTCCGGCTCCGTCAGGGCCTTCCAGACGAGGCGGGTCGGCGCGTCGATGAAGCGCTCAAGGGAGAGATCGAGCTTGGGATCGAAGGGGATGAGGTGGCTCATGGCTCGGTCTCCTGGGCTTTGAGGCGGAGGACGTGCTGGTCGAAGCGGTCGAGCCGCGCCTCCCAGGCCTGGCGCCGGGCGGACAGCCAGTCCTCCGCGGCCTGGAAGGGCTCGGGCACGAGCTCGTAGGTGCGCACGCGTCCCTCCTTGCGGGACCGCACCAGATGGCTCTGCTCGAGCACGGCCAGGTGCTGGATGAAGGACGGCAGCTTCATGTCGTAGGGCGCCGCCAGCTGGCTCACGGTGGCGGGGCCCGCCGCCAGCCGCTCCACGACCTCCCGCCGCAGGGCGTGCGAGAGCGCGTAGAAGACCCGGTCCGCGGTCACCGGCTGGATCATGGCGCCCCCCGGCGGGGGCTTGGAAGGAGCGGGAGGGGCATGGGGTTCACCTGGACGACAATGGTAAGGTAATCACCTAAGCATTGGTCGTCAAGGCTGCTTCGACCCAAAAACCACTTACGCGGAGGCCGCGGAGGGGCGGAGGGCCGCGGAGGGCCGCGGAGGACCGATTCCATGACCGGCCATCCAAGCAGTTAGTGGGATCTCCAGGTGAACGTCATCCCACACCGATCAATCCTGTTTCGGACTTCCAGAAGAAAGCTCTCCTGTGTGATCCCCTCAGGGGCATGCTTCAGGACGAGATCAATTTGCACCCCCTTTCCGACCGAGCTTGGATACTCCTTCGAAAGCTGACCGGAATTCACAAACTCCAAATAGGTATCCAGCTTGCGCTGTAACGCTTGGAGGTGGGCCCTCTCATCCTCCCAACCCAAATGATCGGCGATCACCAGATGCACCATGGGGTCATCTGGCTTGGTCGCAACAAGATCGATGAGGTTTGGGGATTCGATGGACAATCTGACCTCACTTGAACTTGGACGAATGGAAACAGGTCGAGGGAAGATCCTCCTAATTGAAGGTCGCTGAGAGATCGGATTGGACGCCGCGTTCTAGGCCTACGGCGAGGCACGACCTATCATTACGCCTCCGCATAGGCGCGCTCCAGGGCGGCCACGTCGAGCTTCACCATGGTCATCATGGCGTCCATGACGGCCTTCACCTTCTTGGGGTCCGGGTCGCGGATCAGCTCCACGAAGCGCCGCGGGACGATCTGCCAGGTGAGGCCGAAGGGATCCTTGATCCAGCCGCAGGCGGTGGGCGTCGCCCCGGCCTTCAGCAGCTTCTCCCAGTAGGCGTCCACCTCCGCCTGGTCCTCGCAGTCCACATAGAGCGAGACGCCTTCCGAGAACGAGAAGTAGGCCCCCCCGTTGTAGCCCTTGAAGACCTGCCCCCCGACGACG
>DASTWQ010000177.1:0-4862 GCA_035758545.1 Holophagaceae bacterium
AACGATCCTTCGCAAGCACCCTCTCGGGCACCCGCTACCGGCTCGGTTCTTATCTTTTGGTTACGTTGCTTGAGCAGGACCTGAATCCCGCCCTCGCAAGGCTCTCATCTTCTCTCCATCCGGTTTTCAAAGACGCCTGCAAGGCCCTGCCTTGCTGCCCGGCCACCCTCAAGCGGCGGGAACATTCAATTTACCACAGGGGCGCGGAACGTCAACACCTGATTTCCGGAGGCGGCGATCTCCCCCTCCCGGGGCCCTAGAATGGGCTTCATGGCGGACATCCAGGTGATCGGCGCAGGGCTGGCGGGGTCGGAGGCGGCCTGGCAGCTGGCGCAGCGCGGCCACCGGGTGCGGCTCTTCGAGATGCGGCCTGGCACGATGACGCCCGCGCACCAGACGGACCGCGCCGCGGAGATGGTGTGCTCCAACTCCTTCAAGAGCGACGATCCCGACTCCGCCACGGGCATCCTCAAGGCCGAGCTGCGGCGCATGGATTCGCTCGTGCTGCGCTGCGCCGAGGCCACGCGCGTCCCCGCGGGGAACTCCCTCGCCGTGGACCGCGACGCCTTCGCGGAGGCGGTCACCGCCGCGCTCCGCGCGCATCCGCGCATCGCGCTCACGCCCGCGCTGGTGGCGGAGCCGGACCTGTCTCTTCCGACGGTGGTGGCCACGGGACCCCTCACCGCGGATCCTCTCTCGGCCTGGCTTGCGGAGGTCACTGGTTCCGAGCGCCTGCACTTCTACGACGCCATCGCGCCCATCGTCACGAAGGACTCCATCGACGAGGCGGTGGCCTTCCGGGCTTCCCGCTACGACAAGGGCGGCGCGGACTTCCTCAACTGCCCGCTCAGCCAGCCGGAGTACGAGGCGTTCCTCGACGCCCTCCTCGCCGCGGAGCTGGCGCCGCTCCATGATTTCGACACGCCCTACTTCGAGGCCTGCCTGCCCATCGAGGTGATGGCTTCGCGCGGACGCGAGACCCTTCGCCACGGGCCGATGAAGCCCGTGGGGCTCGACGATCCCCGCACCGGGCGCTGGCCCCACGCGGTGGTGCAGTTGCGTCAGGACACCCTGGCCGGAGACCACTACAACCTCGTCGGCTTCCAGACACGCATGAAGTGGGGCGCCCAGAGGGAGGTGCTCCGACTCATCCCCGGGCTGCGGGAGGCGGAGTTCGTGCGCTTCGGCTCCATCCACCGCAACACCTACGTCCAGGCGCCTCGGGTGCTCGACGCGACGCTGGCGGTGAAGGGTGTGCGGAATCTCTGGATCGCCGGCCAGCTCAGCGGCGTCGAGGGCTACCTGGAGAGCGCGGCCGGGGGCCTGGCGGCGGGCCGGTTCGTGGACGAGACCCTCCGCGCGGGCGCGGCCCGTCCCTTGCCGAGGGAGACCATGCTCGGCGCCCTGCTCCACTACCTGGCGAACGCGTCCCTCGCCGACTTCGGCCCCACCAACGCCATGATCGGACTCCTCCCCGAGCTGCCCGAGGGGACGGTGGACACCCGCGCCGCGAAGCGCGCAGGGGGCCGCGCCGGCGTCAGGTCCGCCAAGGGCGCCGCCCACCGGGCCCGCGCCCTCGGGGCCCTCGAGACCCACCTGAGCCTGGAGAACCTGCCCGCATGAAACGCGCCCTGCCCTGGATCCTCACGTTTGTGGCCGCCGGAGGCATCGCCGCGGGGCTCTTCGCCCTGGGGCGGCGCCATCCCGCGTCCGCGCCGGCCCAAGGCCCCGCCGTGTCCAGCCTCTTCACTGCCGCGCCCGCCGGGAAGGGCTGGCGTCTCAGCCTCCAGGCCGCACCGGACCAGCCCCTGCGCACGGTGCGGTTCCTGCCGCCTCTCCAGGGAGGCTGGGTGCTGGCTCAGGTGCTGACCCAGACCGGGGATCAGCTCCTGGGGCGGTTCCTGGAGGGCCGCTGGAGGGACACGCTCCGGGTGCCCACGCCCGAGGGCGTGCCGGCGGCCTTCTTCCGGTTCGCGCGGCTCGAGGACGCGGTGCAGCTGGACAACGGCACCTGCCTGCTGCTCTATGGCGACGGCACCGGCTCCGGCACCGCGCCCTGGCTGGTGGCCCTCGATCCCTTCAGCGCCAGGGTCCGCTGGGCGATCCGGGGCGTCGGCACCCGCCTCGTACTGGGCCCGGACGGCCAGAGCTGCCTGCTCTGGGGCCCCGGCGCCCTGGCGCGCGTCACCTGGGCGGGGACGCCCCGCCTGGAGGACCTCGGCCTGCCCGCGGGCGTCCAGGCCTGCGACGCGGTGGTGGCCCTGCCGGACGGCCGGGTGGCCCTGGCCCATCCCGGCGGCCTGGCGCTCCTCAGCCGGATGGGGTGGACCTCCGAGCCCCTGCCTGAGCCCGGGAGCCTGGCCTTCCCCGGCGTCCCCGGCGGGCTTGCCGCCCGGGACGGCGCCCTCTACTGGCAGGCGCGGCCCGGGCAGCTGGAGCGCGCCGACAGCGGCGCCTTCGCGCCCGCCGTCCCCCCCGCCGCGGACGTGCCGGCCTCCCGGAGCCGGGACCTGCAGCTGCTGCATCTGGCCGGCGCCGATCCCAAGGGCCGGCTCTGGTTCACCCTCGCCAATCCCGACCTCACCATCCGCACCGCCGCCCCGGCCAGCCCGGCCCTGGAGGCGGCGGCCGCCCTCGCCGGCTCCTCCGCCGCGCCCGCGCCCCAGGCCGAGGATCCCGGTCCCTGGCTGGACTACCTCAAGGAGGGCCTGGACCGCGTCTACGTCTGGGACCCCGCCGCCGGCGGGCTCCGGATGGTGGACTGGAAGGCGGCCTGGAAGGGCCTGGGCGTGCCGCCGGACTTCCCGCTCCCCCTGCCCCGGGACCTCCAACCCGGCGCCGGCGCCCTCCTGCTTGTGAAGGACACCGAGGCCTGGTGGCTGCCCCTGGACCGGCTCGCGCCCTGAGCGCGGGCCGGTCCAGGACGGCCCCTACTTCAGCTTCCCGGGCATGTCCGCGAGGACGTAGGCCAGGATCGAGTAGGCCTTCAGGTTGTGCACCAGGTCCGTGTAGCTGATGTGATCGAAGGTGTCGGCCTTGCTGTGGTGCACGTCGAAGTAGTGGGTGATGTCGTGGCCCACGCCGATGCCCACGGCGCCATCCGGGATGAGGAAGCCCACGTCCTCCCCGCTGCTGCCGGCGGTCATCTTCCGGGCGCCCTCCGGCAGCAGGGCGGCGTAGGAGTCCAGGGTCTCCACCGCCCGGCGCTCCGCGGCGTCGCCGCTCCGGTCCTGGGCGGGGCCGTCCTCTTCGCCGTGGAGGTCCACGGAGAAGCCCTGGATCCGGCCGTTGCCGCTGTCGCTCTCGAAGGCCGCGACGACCTGCTTCGACTCGGCGGCGTGGGCCTTGGCGTAGGCCGCGGCGCCGACGCCGCCCCACTCCTCGCAGGTCCAGAAGATCACCCGGACAGTGCGCTTCGGATGCAGGCCCGCCTGGAGCATCTGCCGGGCCGCCTCGAGGCTCAGCACCGCGCCGATGCCGTCGTCCTGGGCGCCCTGGCCCACGTCCCAGCTGTCCAGGTGGCCGCTGAGGATGACGACCTCGTCCGGCATCTCCGAGCCGGGGATCTCACCGATGACGTTGTGGTCGGTCGCGGTTCCCATCATGTGGTCGTCCATCTTCAGGCGGATGCGCACGGTCTCCCCCTTGGCGCAGAGCCGGTGCAGCATGGACGCGTGCTCGATGGAGAGGGCCGCCGCGGGGATCGCGGGCACACCATCCTGGTAGTGGGTGACGCCGGTGTGGGGGTTGCCCAGGGAGGCGCTGCCCACGGTGCGGATGAGGCAGGCCACCGCGCCCCGCTTGGCGGCGATGGACGGCCCCGCGCCGCGGTAGGCGACGGTCTTGCCGTAGCTCACGTAGGGCGCGTCGAAGAGCACGATCCGGCCCTTGATGGCCGAATCCGGGAGCTTGGCCAGCTCGTCGAAGCTGGAGACGGCGACGACCTCGGCCTCGATGCCCTCCGGCGGCGTGGCCACGCTCCCGCCCAGGCCGATCATGTCGAGGGCCATCGAATGCTGGGTCAGCAGCTCGCAGGACTCGGCGCCGCGCACCCAGTGGGGCACCTGCGCCGCCTCCAGGTGGACGTTCTGCAGGCCCGCGGCCTTCATCTGCGCCACGGCCCAGGCCTCGGCCTTCTGAAGGTTCTCGGAGCCGCTGATGCGGTTGCCGATGTCGTCCGTCAGCTCCTCCAGGGTGGCGTAGGCATGGCGGCCGCCCTCCTGGTCCACGGCCTGGGCCAGCTTCCGGGCCGCGGGGGCGTAGGCGTCCGCCGGTGCCGACGGGGCCGCCTGGCCCGCCAGGGGCAGGGCGCCGGCGGCGGCGAGGAGAAGGGGGATCGCGGATGGGACGCGGACCATGGGGACCTCGGGGGAATGCCTCATGTTACAGGGCACGCTCCCGCCGGCCACCGCCTTTGACGCCTCGGCAAGGCGCGAGCCCATGCCAGGATGGGAGCCGACCCATGCCCGACGACGCCCTGCCCCTCCCGGCCGCCCCGCCCCAGGCGCGGGAGCAGGTGCTGGCCGCCCTCCGCGCAAGGATCGTCGCCTTCGCGGCATCCCGGAATGCAGGGGCGGGCGCCGAGGATCTGGCCCAGGAGGTCCTGGTGGTGATCCACACGAAGTACGGGCATCTCGAGCGGCCGGAGGACCTGGTGCCCCTGGCCTTCCAGATCCTCCGCTTCAAGCTCGCGGCAGCGGCGCGGAAGGCCCTCCGCCGGGGGGAGGGCACGGCGGTGGACGCGGAGCTGCTGCAGGACCCGGCGCCGGATCCCGAGGCCGAGGCCGAGCGGCACCAGCGGCTGGAGCGGCTGGCGGCGGCCCTGACCCGGCTGGGGGAGCGCTGCCGGGACCTGTTCCGGC
>DASTWQ010000179.1:0-10788 GCA_035758545.1 Holophagaceae bacterium
CGGGAACCCGGCGGTGGACATCGCCGTGGACCCCCTGGAGGGCACGAACCTCTGCGCCACCGGGGCCCCCAACGCCATCGCCGTGCTGGCCGCCGCCGAGAAGGGCGGCCTCCTCCACGCGCCGGACCTCTACATGGAGAAGCTGGTGGTCGGACCCGCCGCCAAGGGCAAGGTGAGCCTGGACGCCCCCGTGGCCGAGAACCTCAAGGCCATCGCCAAGGCTCTGGACCGGGGCGTGGGCGACCTGGTCGTCACCGTGCTGGACCGGGAGCGCCACGCGAAGCTCATCGAGGACATCCGCACCGCCGGCGCCCGCATCCAGCTCATCGGCGACGGCGACCTGAGTGCCGCCATCTCCGCCGCCGTCTCGGGCACGGGCATCCACGCGGTCATGGGCACCGGCGGCGCCCCCGAGGGCGTGCTCTCCGCCGCGGCGCTGAAGTGCCTGGGCGGCGAGATCCAGGGCCGCCTCGTGGTGGACACCAACACCGCGTCGAAGGAGAAGGCCGAGGCCATGGGCGCCCGCTTCGACCGCATCTACATGACCGAGGATCTGGCCCCCGGCGAGCAGATCGTCTTCGCCGCCACCGGCGTCACCACCGGCAATCTGCTGGAGGGCGTCCGCTACTTCAGCCACGGCATCCGCACCAGCAGCCTCGTCCTCACCCACCAGAGCCGCAAGATCCACTTCATCGACACCGTGAAGAAGGCCGACGGCGACGTGACGGTGCGGTTCTAGGCGAGGGGCTTCTCCGCCGTCAGGATGTCCGGGCGCAGGGAGCCCCAGGTCAGCAGGAGCAGGAGGACCTGGGCGGCCTTGGAGCCCCGGCGCTGGATCCGCGCGAGACCAAGCCCCGACAGGTCCTCGGCGTACTCGGCGACATGGCGGATGTCATGGATGACGAGGCGCCCGCCGGGCCTGAGCACGCGGGCGATCTCGGCCATGGCCTTCCGCCGCCCCTCGCGGTCGTAGATGTTGTGGATGGCCACATTCGAGACGACGGCATCGAAGCAGGCATCCGCGAAGGGCATCTCCCGCATGTCGCCGGTGCGGACCTCGACCCGGTCCGCCACGCCCTCCCGCGCCGCGTTCTCCAGGGTGGCCTCCGGGCGGTTGCCGGAGAGGTCCTCCTGGCTCCAGAGGTCCAGGCCCGTCGCCCGTCCCGTGGACAGCCGGCGGGCCGCACCGACGAGCATCAGGCCGCGGCCGCAGCCCACGTCCAGCACCTGATCGCTCCCTCGGAGCGCGGCAAGGTCCAGCAGTCGCTCCCGCTCCTTCAGCTTCCCGATGCGGCTGTCGTAGAGCATCCAGGTGCCCATGCCGGCGCAGCCGAGGCCCGTCCAGAGTCCCGCCCCCGCCAGAGGGAAGCCCAGCACCGCGCCGGACCAGAGCTCCGCCAGGGCGGTCCCGAAGAGGGCCAGGCCCACGGCCGAGGCCAGGAAGAGGTTGCGCACGACGCCAGGGGCGTCGATGCCATAGTCGGGCCTGAGCGGATCCATGCCGCCATCCTCGCACGATCTGCCTCCAGGTAGCCGTGGCGGACCGGGGCCGCTCCTGCTGGACTCTTCCCATGCGTGAATCCCTTCGTACCCGCGCGTTCCGCTGGATGACCAACCTCTGGCCCTGCTACCGGGGCACGGGCGCGCGCGTCACCTTCATCGCGGAGGACTGGTCGGAGATCCGGATCCGGCTGCGCCTCTCCTGGCGCACGCGCAACTATGTCGGCACGATCTTCGGCGGCAGCCTCTACGCCAGCGTGGATCCCTTCTTCATGCTCATGCTCCTCAAGCGCCTGGGCCCCGGCGTTCTCGTGTGGGACAAGGCGGCGAGCATCCGCTTCCGCCGGCCCGGCAAGGGCGCCCTGACCGCCGTCATGCGGATCGACGACGCCGAGCTGGCGGAGGTGCGCCGCCTGCTGGAGCTGGAGCCCAAGCTGGACCGCACCTACCGGGTGGAGCTGGTGGATGCCGACGGCCTCGTCCACGCCGAGGTGGACAAGGTCGTACAGATCCGCAGGAAATAAAAACAACTTACGCGGAGGTCTTGGAGGAACGGAGGTCGCGGAGACAAAGCCTCAGCGTCCTCAGCCTCTCTGCGTCCTCCGTGTAAGTGGTTGTCGCCCTCGGCTACTTCACGAGCTCCCGCACGAAGACGAACTGCACCTTCCCCTTCGCCTCGGGGATGAGCTTCTCGAGGGCCTCCACGGTCTCCGGGTAGATGTGGCCGATGGCGACGGCCTCGCCGTCCTTCTGGGCGAAGGCGATGGCGCGCTCGAACTGCTTGCGGATCTCCGGGAAGCTCTTGTCGTCGTCCAGGAAGACCTTCCGCTGGATCGTGGGGATGCCCAGCTCCCGGGCCACCGCCCAGCCCTGGGTCGTGGCGATGGTGCGGCTGTCCAGGAAGTAGAGGCGGCGGCCCCTGAACTCCTCCAGGATCCAATGCATCCGGGCGGCGTCCGCGGTCATGCGGGAGCCCATGTGGTTGTTGGCGCCCTCGATGAAGGGCACGTCCGCCAGGGCCTTGCGGGTGCGGGCGCGGACCTCGCTTTCGGGCAGGTCGTACTTCAGGGCGTCCGGCCCGGGATCCTTGCCGGGGATGCCCTCCATGGGCAGGTGCAGGATGACTGCCTTGCCCATCTCGTGGGCCAGGTCGGCGCTCTCCACCGTGTGCTCCTGGTAGGGCAGCACCGCGACCGTGAGGGGCACGGGCTCCGAGCAGAGGCGCTTCACAAGCTCGGGCTCGGCGTAGCCCAGGTCGTCGATGACGAGGGCCAGCTTCGGCAGGCCCGGTTCCTGGGCGACCGCCTTGGGGGCTTCCACGGAGGGCAGCTCCGGCCGCGCCTTGTGCGCTGGCCGCGGGGGCTTCGCGTGGGCCTCCGCCTTGGGCGCCTCGGGCTTCTTCCGCTCGCAGCTCAGGTGCCCGAGGAGGGCGCCGGCGCCCAGGCCGAGGGCCAGGACGCCCGCGGCCCAGGCCAGGAGCGCCGGTGTGGAGGCCGATTTGCCCCGCTTAGGCATGCTCCTGCTTCGTCCGGGTGCTCACGGGCGCGGGCGTGGCGAGGGCCGCCAGCACCGAGGGAAGCGGATCGTCCTTGGGCCCGAGCCGCAGGGCCCGGGTGGGGGTGACGCCTTCGCGGTCCAGCTTCTCGCCGCCGTCCCCGATCCAGCGTTCGGTCACCAGCTCCACCGCCCCGCCCTCCCGGAGGAGGATGCGGGTCTGGGCCACGCCCAGACCGGGGGTGCGCTCACCCACGACGGCGGCGCCGTGCTTCTTGAGGCAGGCGCTGAGGGCCTCCGCGGGGCCGAGGGTGCTCGGACCCTGCAGGACGATGAGGCGCTGGAACGACGGCAGGCCCGCGGGCTGCACGGCCACGGCCCGGTCGGGCTTCCCCGCGTCCTGAACGGTGGCGAAGGGGCCCGCGCCGGTGAAGAGCCCGGCCACGGCGGCGGCCTCGGCGAGGCTGCCCTCGGTGTCGTCCCGCAGGTCCAGCACCAGCGGCTTGGCGCGGTCCAGGCCCGCCAGTGCGGCCTTCAGCTCCGCGGCCCGGCCCGCCTTCAGGTCCGGGAGGGCGATCAGGGTCCCCTGCTCCGTGGTGCGGGCCTGGACCTTCCGGGCCTGGGGCACCTCAAGGGTGATCTCGACCTTGCCCAGGTCCGCGGTGGCGGCGGCGTAGCGGAAGAGGGCCAGCTTGGCGCCCGGCTTGCCGTGGAGCAGGCGGTTCAGCCTCCAGGCGCTGAGGGGACCGATGGGGGTGTCGTCCACGCGGCGGATGACATCGCCCACCTGGACGCCCGCCCGGTCCGCGGGTCCGCCGGGGGTGACCGCGAGGACCTGGGCGTAGATGCCGCGCTTCACGACCACCAGGCCCGCCTCCGCGGGGCCCGGGTCGCCGGCCCGGAGATCCTCGGGCGTCAGCAGGCTGTTCAGGGGATGGGCCCGCTCCAGGGCCGCCTGGATGCCGCCGCCGATGACCTTGGGCATGTCGGGGCGGTCCACGTAGTTGGCCTGGACCAGGGTGAGCACGTCCTCGATGTCCGTCAGACCCGTCAGCGGGTCCTGGGCGGCGGCGGGCTTGGTGTCCCCCGCCGGGAGCTTCTGCGTGGCGACGGGCCAGGTGAAGGCCGCCACCAGGGGCAGAGAGAGGGCCGAGAGCCAGGTCCGCGCGTGCATGCCTTCATTGTAGGGCCGAGGCGACGAGGGGTGAGGGGTGAGAATTCGCCTCCCGGCGCCCTCGCCACCTCACCACCTCGACCCTCATCCCTAGCCTCGGAACCAGTCGCTGCCGCTCTGGAAGGCCTTGGACTTGGCGGCCATCTGCTGGTGGCGGGCCAGGGCCAGGTCGATGAGCCGGCTGAGCTGGTCCGGGTAGGGCACGCCGCTGGCGGCCATGAGCTTGGGGAACATGGAGATGCTGGTGAAGCCGGGGATGAGGTTGATCTCGTTCAGGAAGACCCGCCCCGTCAGCTTCTCCAGGAAGAAGTCCACCCGGGCCATGCCGTAGGCGTCCAGGGCCCGGAAGGCCCGGCGGGCGTGGCTGCGGATGAGGTCCGAGAGCTCCTCCGGCAGCTCCGCGGGGATCCGGGTGGTGGACTTGCCGGCCAGGTACTTGTCCTCGAAGGTGTAGAACTCGTCGGCGACGATCACCTCGCCGGGCACCGAGACCTCCGGGTCGTCCCCGCCCAGCACGGCCACCTCGATCTCGCGGATGTCGAGGCCCTGCTCCACCAGCACCCGGCGGTCGAAGCCGAAGGCCCGGTCCAGGGCCGCCGGCAGGTCCTCGGCGCGCTTCACCTTCTCCACGCCGATGCTGGAGCCGAGGTTCACGGGCTTGAGGAAGAGGGGCAGGCCCAGCTTCTTCGCCTCGGCCAGGCAGGCCTCCCGGTCCCGGCCCCACTGTTCCTCCGTGAGGCCCGCGTAGGGCACCACCGACAGGCCCTCGGATTCCCAGATGCGCTTGGTGATCCACTTGTCCATGCCCGCGGCCATGGCCAGCAGGCCCGCGCCGGTGTAGGGCCGGTGCAGCAGCTGCAGGTAGCCCTGGATCTGGCCGTCCTCGCCGCCCTCGCCATGCAGCGCGTTGAAGAAGACGTCCGGCAGGGGCGTGGCCTCCGCCCCGCGCTCCAGGGGCAGGAAGGGATGGTCGCTGCGCTCAGGCAGCTCTCCCGCGGCCAGCCGCGCGAAGGGATCCCCGGCCGCCGTCGTGAGCACGGCCCAGACGCCGTTGCGGGCGATGCCCAGGGGACGCACCTCGAAGCGGGCGGGATCCAGCTGCTCGGCGATGGCCCGGGCGGTGACGATGCTCACCTCGTGCTCAGGGGATTCGCCCCCGAAGAGGAGGCCGACGGAGAGGCGCGGGGCGGGCTGGCTCATAGGCCCGGATAGCGTACACTGGCCCCCGATCCCCAAGGACCTTCCGGTGCGCACCGCCATCTACCCCGGCTCCTTCGACCCGGTCCACCTGGGCCACTGGGACCTCATCCAGCGCGCGGACAAGCTCGTGGACCGGCTCGTGGTCGCGGTGTTGAACAACCCCGCGAAGGTCCCCGCCTTCACCGTGGAGGAGCGCATCGCCTTCCTCAAGGAGCTGACCGCCGGGATGCCCAAGGTGGAGGTGACGAGCTTCCACGGGCTGCTGGTGGACTTCGCCAAGAAGCAGAAGGCCCAGGTGATCATCCGCGGCGTGCGGGCCTTCAGCGACTTCGAGTACGAGTTCCAGATGGCCCTCATGAACCGCAAGCTCGCCCCGGAGCTGGAGACGGTCTTCCTCATGCCCAAGGAGAAGCTGAGCGCCCTCAGCTCCAAGCTGGTGAGGGAGATCGGCCACTTCGGCGGCGACCTCAAGGAGCTGGTACCGGAGCTCCTGCGCGAGCGCGTGACCGCCCGCCTGAAGCAGGGCTAGGGCTTCAGCCGGGCCTCCAGGAAGGCCGCCACCAGGCCGTCCGCCAGCTGGCCGTCAGGGCCGGTCGGCGTCCAATCGAAGCCGTGGGTGGCGAAGGGCAGCGCCAGGAGGGCGTTCGGCACCTTCTCTGCGTCCAGCTTCGCCTTCAGGCGCTCGCTCTGTTTGAACCACACCAGCGGATCGCCGGGGCCGTGGAGCAGCAGGGTCGGCGGCGCGTCCGCCGTGACGAAGCGCGGCGCGGAGGCGTCGTGGTAGGCCGCGGCCTTCGCTGCCGGAGCGCCGCCCAGGTAGGCCTCCTCCAGCTGCCGGGAATGGAGCAGGTCGTCGGGCTTGGAGTAGGCGTAGGCGAAGTCCAGGTCCGCCGGCGCGTAGAAGGCCACGAGGGCCTTCAGGCCCGGCAGCGTCTCTCCGTAGGCCACCCGCTCGGCGATCTGCCCGCCGGCGCTGCGGCCAAGGAGGGCGAAGCGGGAGGGATCGAGATGCAGGCTCTGAGCGTGGGCCTTCAGGAAGCGGATCGCCGAAAGCACATCCTCCTTCGGCGCCGGCCAGGTGGCGCCGGGGGCGAGGCGGTAGTCCAGGGAGGCCACCGCGATGCCGGCGGCCGAGAGGCGGGCATTGAGGGCCTGGAACTCGGTGCGGGTGCCGCCGTCCCAGCCGCCGCTGTGGACCACCACCACGAAGGGGCGCGGGCCCTGGCGCTGGCCCGGGAAGAAGTCCAGGTCGAGGGCCTGGCCCGCGGGGCGGGCGAAGGTCATGGTCTGGACCTCCGCCCCAGGGCCGGATCGCAGGGCGAAGGCCCGGCGCCAGGAGAAGCCGGAGGCCTCCGGCGGCAGCCCCAGGTCCAGCTCCGCCTGGCGCTGCACCGCCGCGCCCCGCCAGGCGGCCCAGGCCGCGGGCGCGGCGTAGACGCCCGCGAGGACGACCAGCGGCAGGGCCCAGAGCCGGGTGGCCCTGGCCAGGAGGGCGAGGAGCGCCAGGGCCAGCAGCAGCGCCGCGGCCCAGTGGCCAAACTCCCGCACCCCCAGGGCGACCTTCCACAGCAGCAGGTGGCGGGCCTGGAAGTGCGCGGCGATCTGGAGGAGGAGCAGCAGGATGAAGGTCCCGCGGATCAGGCCCCGCATCAGCTCACCTCCGCCAGTTTCAGCCGCGCCCACTCCCGGCGCAGCCAGTCCCGCTGGGGATCCGCCAGTCCCTCCCGGATGGCCGCCTCGGCCGCTTCCCGGCAGCGCTGGAGGAGGGCCCGGTCCCGCACGAGATCCGCCACCTGGAACTGGGGCAGGCCCGCCTGCCGCACCCCGAAGAACTCGCCGGGGCCCCGCAGCTCCAGATCCTTCTGGGCGATGCGGAAGCCGTCGGAGGTCTCCACCAGAGCCTGGAGCCGCGCCGTCTCGGAGCCGCTCAGCATGACGAAATGGCCGCCATGGGCGCCGCGGCCCACGCGACCCCGCAGCTGATGCAGCTGGGAGAGTCCGAAGCGCTCGGCGTGGTCCACCACCATCACCGTGGCGTTGGGCACGTCCACGCCCACCTCGATGACCGTGGTGGCGAGGAGGATCCGGGCCTCGCCCCGGGCGAAGCGGCCCATGCGCGCCGCCAGCTCCTCGGCCTTGAGGCGGCCGTGGACGATCTCCAGGGACGCCTCCGGCAGCGCGGCCCGGAGGGTCCCTTCCATGGCCTGCAGGTCCCGGAGCTGGACCTTGCCCTCCTCGGAGGGATCGATGGCGGGGCTCACGACGAAGGCCTGGCGGCCCTGATCCAGCTCCCGGCGGATCAGGTCCCAGGCCCGCTCCGCCGACTCCGGCCGCAGCAGCCGGGTCTGGATGGGCTGGCGCCCCGGCGGCAGCTCGTCGAGCACCGACTGGTCCAGGTCGCCGAACACCGCGAGCGCCAGGGAGCGCGGGATGGGCGTGGCGCTCATGACGAGCCAGTGGGGATCGCCGCCCTTCTGCTTGAGGGCCTCCCGCTGCTTCACGCCGAAGCGATGCTGCTCGTCCACCACCACCAGCTGGAGCCGGTGGAAGGCCACGGCCTCCTGGAAGAGGGCGTGGGTGCCGACCACGTAGGCCGCCTCGCCGCTGGCGATGCGGGCCAGGGCCGCGCGCTTCTCCGCGGCCTTCATGCCTCCGAGGAGCAGTTGCAGCCGGTGCGCCTCCGGGCCCAGGTAGCGCGCGAGGCTCGCCGCATGCTGGCGGGCGAGGACCTCCGTCGGCACCAGCAGGGCCCCCTGCCCGCCGGTCTCCGCCACCATGGCCAGAGCGAGGAAGGCCACGAGGGTCTTGCCGCTGCCGACATCCCCCTGCAGAAGCCGGTGCATGACCTGGCCGGAGGTGAGGTCGTCCACGATCTCCTTGAAGGCCCGGCGCTGGGCCGCGGTGAGAGGGAACGGCAGGTAGGCCTTGAGCCGCTCCCGCAGCCCCGCGGAGGTGGGCACCTTCAGGCCCTTCCGCTGGAGCCGCCCCTCCCGGCGCAGGGCCACACCCAGGGCGAAGCCAAAGAGCTCCTCCGCCGCCAGGCGCTGGTGGGCCGGCGTGGTCCGGGCCTCCAGCTGGCGCGGGTCGCAGTCGTCCGGGGGCTCGTGGAGCAGGCGCAGCGCCGTGAGGGTGTCCGGCAGGCCCTTGCCCAGCTCCCGGGGCAGGAAGTCCTCCTCCGGCGCGGCCCGGTCCAAGGCCTCCTTCACGAGCTGGGTCCGCACGCGGCTCGAGATGGGGCCGAGCTTCCGGTAGAGGGGCAGGAAGCGCCTCACGAAGGGATCCTCGCCCTTGCCCAGCCGCTCGATCTGGGGCGAGCGCAGCTCCCAGCCGCCGCGGCCCTCGCTCAGGGGACCGAAGGCCAGCAGCCGGTCCCCGGGCTTCAGGGTCCGCCCCAGGTAGGGCTGATTGAAGAAGACCAGCTTCAGCGCGCCGCTCGCATCCTCCAGGAGGACCTCCGTGATCGTCATCCGTTGGATGCGCGTCGGCGCCTGGCGCAGGTCCCGGATCTCGCCCATCACCGTCACAAGTTCGCGGCCCTCGGGCACGGCGCCGAGGCCGCGCAGGGCCAGGTCCCCCAGAGGCACGACGCTGCCCCGGTCCAGGTAGCGGAAGGGCAGGCTCCAGAGCAGGTCCCGGAAGGTCCCGATGCCCGCCTCCTGCAGCGCCTCCAGCCGCGCGGGCCCGAGGCCGCGGAGGACGCCGACCTGGGTGGCGAGGGGCAGATGTCCGAAGCCGGCCATGGTTCCAGACTAGCGAAAGCGGAGGCCTCGACAGGCGCGTCCAGGGGTCCGATCCTGGGGGCACGCACCTTGACCAGATCCCCCGGACCCGCGATCCCGATGGAGCCTCCATGGCCAAAATCGACGGATTCCTCAACCAGCTCGCCAGCAAGGGCGGCACCGCCCTCTACCTGAGCCCTGGCGCCCCGGCGACGGTGGAGCTGCCCGGCGGGCACCGGGCCATGCTCGGCATCCAGGATCTGCTCTCCCCGATCATCGACGGGCTCATCAAGGAGATCCTGCCGGAGGAGCAGAAGACCGCCTACCTGCGGGGGGACATGGTGATCTTCCAGCGCCAGGCCGCCGAGGTCTGGTTCGAGGTCCGGGCCACCCGGGCCTCCGGAAGCAGCAGCCTCCTGGCCCATCGCCTGGCCCGGGCGCCCCAGGCCGCGTCCGCCCCCGCTGCGGCCGCGGAGGCCCCCCCCGCCGGGGCTCCGGCAGCGCCCCGCCCCGAGCTGGCGCCGGCTCCGGCGGAGCGCACCCGGCCGGGGCAGGCGCCCTGGGAACTGCTGCTGGAGAAGCTCCTGGAGATGGGCGGGTCGGACCTCTACCTCTCCACCGGAGAGGCGCCCCTGGTGCGCCACCAGGGGCACGTGGAGCCCATCCCGGGCTTCGGGGCCGCCTCGGCGGCGGAGCTCTCCGCCTGGCTGGAGGCCCTGGCTCCGGCCCGCCACTGGAAGGCCTACCAGGAGCACGGGCAGGCCGACTTCTCCCACCGGGACCCCGCCCGCAGCCTGCGGCTCCGGGTGAACCTCTCCCGGGACCTGGACGGCCCCTCCGCCGCGCTCCGCGTCGTGCCGGACCAGATCCCCGAGGACGAGGTCCTGGCCCTGCCGGAGGCGGTGCTGGAGCTGGCGGACATCCCGAAGGGCCTGGTGCTGATCGCCGGCACGCCGGGCTCCGGCCGCAGCACCACCCTCGCCGCCCTGCTCCGCCGCGCCGCCCAGAAGCGGGGCGGGTACCTCATCACCGTCGAGGACTCCCTGGAGTTCCGCATCCCGCCCGCGGGGGCCGTGGTGCGCCAGCGGGAGACCGGCGGCGACGGCGCGGACCAGCGCCGGGCGCTCCGGGCCGCGCTGCGGCAGGCCCCGGACGTGCTCGCCATCGATGCGGTCCGGGACGGCGCCACGGCCCTGCAGGTGCTGGAAGCGGGCATCTCCGGCCGCCTGGTGGTGGCCGTGGTGGAGGCGCCCTCCGCCATCGGCGCCCTGGAGCGGCTCGTGGACCGCCATCCGCCGGACTCCCAGCACCTGGTCCGTGCGCTGCTCGCCACAGGGCTCAAGGCCGTGGCCCACCAGGCCCTGCTGGGGCGCGCGGGGGGCGGCCGCGTCGCCGTCTTCGAGACGGTCTTCAATTCGCCCGATGTGCAGGCCGCCCTGAGGAAGTGGGACCTGGCGAAGCTCCCCGCCGCCATGAAGAGCGGCCGCGCCTACGGCCAGGTCACCCAGGCCGAGGCCCTGGTGGCCTTGGTGAAGGCGGAGCAGGTGGATCCCATGGAGGCCTACACCCATTGCCACGACCGCCAGAGCTTCGTCGCCGCCTGCAAGGCCGCCAAGCTGGACTTCGATCCGAGGAAGAGCGGCCAGGTGGCCTGAAACACGTCACCGCAGAGTCGCAGAGGACGCAGAGGGGCCCTGACAT
>DASTWQ010000185.1:0-12179 GCA_035758545.1 Holophagaceae bacterium
GGGCCTGGAAACCCTCGGCCAGGTGGCGGCGGCGGATCCGGAGCTCCTCCTCGCGCAGTTCGGGCGGGCCTACGGCGCCTGGCTCCACGACGCGGCCCAGGGCCGGGACGACCGGCCCGTGGTCACGGAACGCGACCCCAAGTCCATCAGCCGGGAGACGACCTTCGAGCGGGATTTGCATCCGAAGCTGGACCGGGAGGCGCTCTCGGCGATCCTGCTCCGGCTCTGCGAGGCCCTGGCCGGGGACCTGGCCCGCAAGGGCGTCTGGGCGAAGGGCGTGGGCATCAAGCTGCGCTACGCGGACTTCAAGACCGTCACCCGGGACACGACCCTGGCGCTTCCGGTGCAGGACGCCGAGGCGCTGCGGGCCGCCGCCCGGTCCTGCCTGAAGCGCGTGGACCTGGACCGCCGCCTGCGGCTGCTGGGCGTCCGGGCCTCGGCGCTGGGGCCCGAACCGGCCCCGCCCCCCGCGCCGCCGCCACCCGGAACCCCACTGCCCTTCAGCGATTGACAGCGCGTCAAGGCCGCTTCCGGCCGGCGAGGCGCTCCCGGATGATGGAGTCAGGAGCCCCCGATGGTCCCGCTCTCTTCTTTCGTCGCCTTCGGCTCCGTCGCGCTCACGATGGCGCTCACGCCGGGGCCGAACCAGGTCTATCTGGTGTCCCGGGCCGTCAGCCAGGGGCGCTCGGCGGGCCTGATCTCGCTGCTCGGGGTGCTGATGGGTTTCCTCGTCTACCTGATCCTCACGGTGGCGGGGCTCACGGCGCTGTTCCTCGCCAACCCGCTGGCCTACCGGGTCCTCTGCGCGGCCGGCGCCCTCTACCTCGCCTGGCTGGGCTGGAGGGCCCTCCGGCCCGGCGGGGCCTCACCCTTCGAAGCCCGCGATCTGCCTCCGGACCGGCGGCGCCGCCTCCTGGGCATGGGATTGGCGACGAACCTGCTGAATCCCAAGACGGCGGTGCTCTACCTGTCGCTGCTGCCCCAATTCCTCCAGCCGGCCCGCGGGCACCTCATCCTTCAGGGCCTTCAGCTGGGCCTGCTCCAGATCGCCGTCAGCGCCTGCGTGAACGGCGCCTTCGTCCTCGGGGCCGGCGTCCTCGCGACCTTTCTGGCGGCCCGTCCCGCTCTCCTCTCGATGCAGCGGGGGATCATGGGCCTGGTGCTGCTGGGGCTGTCCCTCCATCTGATGCTCGGACTCCGGGCCTGAGGCCCCTTCCCAAGCGGCGGGGCCGCGCGCATGCTGGGTCCGACCATGATCGATCCCGCCCTTCAATCCACCTTCGAGGCCAGCCTCGACGCGGTCCGCCGCGGCGACGCCTCTGGCTTCCAGGCGGGGTTCACGCCGGAGGCCGAAGGCTTCTGCAGCCTCGCGGGCCCTGTCGCCGGTGCCGGGGGCTTCGCCGCCGCCCTGTCGGGTCTCCGCCGCCGGCTGCCGGCGCTGGAGGTGACGCCGGTCCGCACCTACGGCGAAGGCCCGGAGCTGGCGGCGCGGCTCCGCCTCGCCGCGGGGGGGCGGGTCGCGGAGGCCGTCTGGGCCTTCCGCTTCGATCCGGCGGGCCGCATCGAGCGGCTGGCCTGCCTGTGGGATCCGGCGGAGCTGCTGCCGGGCGATCCCGCCGTCCTCCCCGCTGCCGCGGCGGAGGCCGTCGCGGCCTACTTCCGCACCTACAACGCCGGGGACGAGGACGCCCACATGGCCCTCCTCTCGCCGGAGCTGGTCTACTTCGGCTCCGTGAGCCGCATGACCGCGGATGGGATCGAGACCGCCCGGGGGGTGTTCCGCTCCGCCCGCTCCCGCATGGGCCTCAAGCGCTTCGAGGCGCTGCGGACCTTCGGCGCCGGGCCCCATCTGGCGGTGCGGGTGGCGATCCACGGGGAGGGGCCCGCGGGACCGACGGAGGAGGGCATCTGGGTCTTCCGGCTGGACGCCCAGGGCCGCTTCGACCGAGTCTCCATCCTCTGGAACCCGGGGATGTTCCTCGCGTGGCCCGGCGGGCGCCCCTCGGCCTGAGGCCGTCACGCGCCTTTCACTTGCGCCGGCCCCCGGGCCGGAGGACCCTGGGCCCCTCATCCTCGAAGGGAGATCCCATGGGTCTCATGGACATGGTCGGCGGGCTGCTGGGCGGCCAGGGCGATTCCAAGGCGGCGCTGATGCAGGCGGCCATCGGCCTCATCCAGAATCATTCCGGCGGGCTGCAGGGCCTCCTGGGCCAGTTCCAGCAGGCGGGCCTCGCCCAGCACGTGGAGAGCTGGATCGGCAGCGGCGCCAACCAGCCCCTCACCGCCGACCACATCCAGCAGGCCCTCACCGGCGACCAGCTCCAGGCCCTGGCCCAGCAGGCCGGCATGGATCCCGCCCAGGCCTCCCAGGGCCTCGCCTCGCTGCTGCCGGAGCTGGTGAACCACCTCACCCCCAATGGCGGCATGCCTGACGCCAGCCAGCTTCAGCAGGGCCTCGGCGGCCTCCTCGGCAAGTTCCTGGGCTGAGGATCCTGGGCTTTCGGCTTTCGGCTTTCGGCCTTTGGCTTTCGCAGGCGCGGGAGGGCAAAAGCCCAGAGCCGAAAGCCCAAAGCCGTAAGAAGATGAACCATGCGTCCCCGCGCCTGGTCCGCCCTCTCGCTGCTCGGCTTCGCCTCGGGCCTCCCGCTGCTGCTGACGGATTCCACGCTCAAGTCCTGGTTGAAGCTGACGGGCGTGGACATCACGGTCATCGGGTTCTTCGCGCTGGTGCAGCTGCCCTACGCGCTGAAATTCCTCTGGGCGCCGCTGCTGGACCGCTTCGTGCCGCCCTTCCTGGGCCGCCGCCGGGGCTGGCTCGCCCTCACCCAGGGCGTGCTGGCCGCGATCCTCGCGGCCATGGCCTTCGGCGATCCCCACGGCCACTTGAAGCTCCTGGCGGCCCTGGCCCTCGGCCTCGCCTTCGTGAGCGCGAGCCAGGACACGGTGACCGACGCCTGGCGCGCGGAAATCCTCCCGCAGGAGCGGCAGGCCATGGGCACCGCGGTCCATGTGAGCGCCTACCGCCTCGCGATGGTGATCGCCTCCACCGGCGCGGCCCTGATGGCCGCGACCTGGGGGTGGCGGCTGACCTACCTGCTGATGGCGGGCTTCATGCTCCTGGGGCTGGCGGGCACCTGGCTGGCGGAGGAGCCGGACCTGGACCACGCGCCCCGCAGCCTCCAGGAGGCGGTGGTGGAGCCCTTCCGGGTCTACCTGCGGCGACGGGGCGCCTGGGTCGCGCTGGCCTTCCTCGTGCTGTACAAGATCGGCGACCAGCTGGCCACCTCCCTCACCTGGCCCTACTTCCTGGACCGGGGCTTCTCCCTGGCGGCGGTGGGGCTGCTGTCCAAGGGCGTGGGCATCCCCGCCCTCATGGCCGGCGGCTTCCTGAGCGGCTGGTGGATGGCCAAGTGGCCCCTGCGGCGCGGCCTGCTCGTCTGCGGGCTCTTCCAGGTGGCGTCCACGCTCTCCCTGCTGCTGCCGCTCCACCTCGGCGCGAAGCTCTGGGTGCTCGGCCTCTCCATCGGCCTGGAGAACCTGGGCTACGGCATGGGGGTGACGGTGTTCATGACCTTCATGATGCGGCTCTGCGACCGCCACTACACCGCCACCCAGTTCGCGCTCTTCACGAGCCTCACCGCCGTCGCCCGCACCCTGCTGGCCTCCCCCGCGGGGCTGGTGGTGAAGGCCAAGGGGTGGGGCTTCTTCTTCGGCGGGGTCTGCGCCCTGTCGGCGATCCCCGGCCTGCTCCTGCTGATCTGGTGGGACCGCTGGGGGACGCCGGAGGAGGCGGGCGCCTAGCTCGGCTCCGGCAGCTCCAGGCGGGCCAGCAGGGCCTTGAAGGGCTCCGGCAGGGGGGCGGTGACGGCGATGCGCGCGCCCGTCGTCGGATGGTCCACTGCCAGCTTCCAGGCGTGGAGCACCGGGTGGGGCGCCTCGATGGGCTGCTGGCGGCTGTCCTGCCAGCGGCCGGCGCCGCCGTAGAGCGGGTCGCCGAGGAGGGGTGAGCCGATGTGGCCCAGGTGGACGCGGATCTGGTGGGTGCGGCCCGTGAGCAGCTCGCACTCGATGAGGGCCAGGCCCGCGGCCTTGCCCAGCAGGCGGACGCGGGTCTGGGAGGGGCGGCCCGCGGCGGCGATGGTCATCTTGAGCCGCTCCACCCGGTGGCGGGCGATGGGCTCGTCGATGAGCAGGGAGCCGATCTCCGGCAGGCGCCGGCCCATGCGGACGATCGCCAGGTAGCGTTTCTCCACGGTGCGGGCCTTGAACTGGGCCTGGATCCCCCGCTGGGCGTCCGCGTCCTTGGCGAGGCAGAGGCAGCCGCTGGTGTAGCGGTCCAGCCGGTGCACGAGGCCCGGCCAGGGCGCGTCCGGAACTTCATCACCCGATTCCGCCTCGTCATCGGCTTCGGCGACCTCCAGCCTCCGGCCTCCGGCCGCAAGCCGGGCCAGCAGCGCGTTCACCACGGTGCCCCTCGGATGCCCCGGCCCGGGATGCACGACCATGCCGCTGGGCTTGACCACGATCCAGAGGCTGTTGTCCTCGTAGAGGGTGGGCAGCTCGATGGCCTCGGGCTCCAGGTGCAGGGCGGGGGGCGGCAGGTCCGGCAGGCGGCCCTCCACCCGGTCCCCGGCCCGGAGCCGGGTGCCGGGCTTGGTGGCGGCCTCGCCGTTCACGCGGACCTCGCCCGCGCGGATCCAGGCCTCCCAGCGGGAGCGGGGAAGGGCGGGCCAGCGCTCGGAGAGGAGCTTGTCCAGCCGGGGCTCGGGGGCGTCGAGGAGGAAGTCGAAGGCCTCGGTCACGCGGCCACCGTCGCGGGCTTCTTGCGCCAGAGGACCAGCAGCACGACGCCGAGGATGACAAAACCGAAGGCGGTGAGGCGGCCCGTGCTGAGCCAGGCCGCGCCCCAGAGTCCCCGGTCCAGGTCCCCGCGCCAGATCTCGGTGATGGCGCGCTGGATGCCCTCGAAGATGAAGTAGAGGGCGAATACCTGGCCCTCGAAGCCCCGGCGCTTGCGAGCCATGAGGAGCAGGGCCATGACGATGAGGTTGCCCGCCATCGTGTAGAGCTGGACGGGGTGGAGCGGCAGGCCCAGGGGCGTGCCTGAGAAGAGCGCCGCATTGGGATCCGTGAAGGTCACGGCCCAGGGGGCATGGGTCTCGGTGCCGTAGCAGCAGCCCGCGGAGAAGCAGCCCAGCCGGCCGAGGGCCTGGCCCAGGGCCACGCCGGGCACGAGGGCGTCCCCGGTGGTCCGCATGGGCAGCTCCCGTCCCTTCCGCGTGTACCAGAAGAAGACGATCGCCGCGGCGATGACCCCGCCATGGATGGCGCCGCCCGCCCGCAGCGTGGACATCGTGAAGATGTCCCCGAAGGACATGGCGCCCTCCCTGCCCGCGGGGGTGAGCAGGCCCACGACCACCATGAGGAGCTTGGCGCCGATCACCGCGGCGATGAGCAGGGCGATGGAGAGGTCGGAGATCGCGGCCGGGGGGAGGCCGTCCCGGGCGCCCTGGCGCCGGGCCAGGCCCACGCCGGCGAAGAAGGCGAGGGCGAGGATGAGCCCGTAGGTGCCAACGGGGAAGTCGCCCAGGTGGAAGAGGACCGGATGCATCGGGGCTCAGCTCGCTTTCGTCGGGAGGGCCCGCAGCCGGGCCGGGGCGAAGTCGAAGTTGTAGATCTCGAAGCTGATCACTTCGCCGTAGGGGCGGAGCAGGGGCATGAGCTGCTCGGCGACGTCCTTCCGGAAGGGCCCCGAGAAGTCCTTGACCAGCTCCGGCCGCGGCGTGCCCATGACGTGGAAGTCCCGGGCACCGCTCTCCCAGCGCTCCTCCAGCTTGGCGTCCTTCAGGCGCACGTTGAGGATCGCCAGGGCCTTGGCCCGGACGGCCTCGGGCAGGGGGCCGTGGTCCACCGCCGCCGCCGGGGGAGGAGGCACCCGCAGCAGCCGGACGCAGACGACGCCGGCCCAGATGGAGACGACCGCCAGGAGGCCCAGAGAGAGGATGGCCCACCAGCGGTCGGAACGGGGGGCCTGCAGGGAATCGGGATCGGGACTGTGGGACACTGGGCGGGACCGGAGGAAAGACATGCGTGACGCGGCGCGGACGCTCACCGCGGGGGACCTGGCGGAACGGCTGGGCGGCTCCCTCCGCCATTGTCCCCCCGATCGGCCCATTTCCGAAGTGCGGCCGCTGGAGGAGGCGGTTCCCGGCAGCCTCTCCTTCCTCGCCAATCCCAAGTACGCGGCCAAGGCCAAGGGCAGCCAGGCGGGCCTGATCCTCGTGGACCCCAAGGCGGACCTCGGCGACCAGCCCGTGCTCGTCGTGGAGAACCCCTACTGGGCCTTCGCCCGGAGCATCGGCTGGCTCCACCCGGAACCGGCGCCCGACTGGGCAGAGACGCCCATCCATCCCACCGCCAAGGTCCACGGCCGGGTGAGCCTGGGCCCCGGCGTGACCCTCGGCGCCCGCTGCGAGATCGGCGCGGGCACCGTGCTCCACCCCGGCGTCCACATCGGCGAGGACTGCGTGGTGGGCGAGGGCTGCGAGCTCTTCCCGGGCGTGGTGCTCTACCGCCGCACCCGCCTGGGCCGGAACGTGCGCATCCACGCCAACTCGACGCTGGGCAGCGACGGCTACGGCTATGTCCTCGTCAACGGCCGCCACGAGAAGGTGCCCCAGGTTGGCTGGGTGGAGGTGGGGGACGAGGTGGAGATCGGCGCCGGCGTCACCATCGACCGCGGCGTGCTGGGCGCCACGCGCATCGGCGAGGGCACCAAGATCGACAACCAGGTGCAGATCGGCCACAACTGCCAGATCGGCGCCCACTGCCTGCTGGTGAGCCAGAGCGGCGTCAGCGGCTCCACGAAGCTGGGGGATTACGTGACTCTGGCGGGCAAGGCGGGGCTCGTGGGCCACATCGAGATCGGCGCCCGCAGCATCATCGGCGGCGCCAGCGTGGTGGCCAAGAGCCTGCCGGAGGGCTCCTTCGTCACGGGCTACCCCGCCCGCCCCCACAAGGAGTGGGTGGAGACCCAGGCCGCCCTGAACCGGCTGCCGAAGGTTTTGAAAAAGCTCAAGGGATAAAGCCTCACCACCAAGACACCAAGACACGAAGGGGGCGAGGCACATCGCCGGCCAGGGCAGGGATGAAGGGAGCGGGGGGATTCCGCGTTGGGTCGCGGAATCCCCCCGCTCCCTTCATCCACCTTCTCGCTTTGCGAGAAGGCCGCCGCGTCGCGGCGGGCCCGGGTCTGGTGGGTCGGCGCCCCTCTGCGCCTCTGCGCCTCTGCGGTGAACAAGCTTTCGAATGCTTCACCCCAACAGGCCGTTCAACTCGGTCCCAGGCTCGACCTCCACGGGCTCCTGGCCCCGCCGGAAGATCCGCGCGCCCGTTCGGCCGAGCAGCGTCACGCGGTCGCCGTCCACCCGGAGCATGGCGCCCTCCCGCAGGCCCACCACGGGCAGGTCGTTCTCCTCGTGGTATTGCATCAGCCGCTGCTCCCGGGTCTCGCCCATGTGGGTGGAGCCGGGATCCGGGTCCAGGTAGTGGGGGTTGATCTGGAAGGGGACGAGGCCCAGGGCCGCGAGGGAGGCCGGCTCCACGATGGGCATGTCGTTGGTGGTGCGGATGGTGGGGCAGGCGAGGTTGGTGCCCGCGCTGGCGCCGGTGTAGGGCATGCCATCCGCCACCCGGGCGCGGATCCGGTCCACCAGCCCCAGGCGCTGCACCGTATCCAGCAGGCGGAAGGTGTTGCCGCCACCGGTGAAGATCGCCTCGGCCTTCGCCACCGCCGCCGCCGGATCTGTTGCCTCGTGGAGGCTGTCCAGGGCGAAGCCCATGCCCTCGAAGGCCGCCCGGGCCTTGGCCGCGTAGGCGCCGTGGTCCTTCAGCGCGTAGGGGATGAACAGCACCCGCGACACCCCCGCCAGCCGCGCCTTCAGCGCCTCGGCCCCGTGCTCCAGGTAGGCCGTCCCGTGGACCGTAGAGGTGCTCAGCAGCAGCAGACGCGTCATGGGAGATCCCCGAGAGGCAAAGCACAAGCATCCACCGATTCCGGCGATTCCTGCGAGGGGTGGGCCAGGAGGCTCAACCAAGCGGGACCGGCCTCACTGGAATCGCCGGAATCGCCGGATTAAATGTTCACATCCCTTCCAGGATCACCGTCGCGAAGGCGAGGCCGCCGTCGTGGGCCACGGTGGCGTGGAGGCGGGTGATGCCGCGGTCCTTCAGCTGGTCCGCGAGCCGGTCCACGGCCCAGAGGCGGCCGTTGAGGTAGCGCAGCTGGCGCCAGGACCAGCCGTCCAGGCCCACGCCCAGAGCCTTGCCGAAGGCCTCCCGCAGGGCCCAGCGCCCCGCCAGCCGCTCCGGCAGCCGCTCCCGGTTCCCCGCCAGCAGGTAGGCCGCCTCCTCCGGGTGGAGGATCTTGGCGCAGCACTTCTCCGGACCGAACCGCGCGATCAGGTGCGCCCAGCGCGGAGCCGGGCAGAGGTCGGAGCCGAGGCCGAGGATCATGGCAAGCGTGCCTTCAGGGAGTGGGAGGAGCCCCCTACAGCTTGGGCCCGGTTGGGTGCCGGCGGAAGAGCCGGAAGCCGATCCAGACCAGCGCCGCCGCGCACAGCGCGCTGTTGAGGAGGACCAGGAGCTCGAACCAGCGGGTCACGAAGTCGGCAGGGAGCAGATCGATCAGGGGGAAGCCGAAGACCCCGCTCGCCAGGTGGCGCAACCCACCCAGCGGCAACTCGGTGGCGGTGTTCCCAGGCGCCAGGGCCCACGCGACGAAGGAGCCGATGAGGTGGACCACGAACACCGGTAGGAAGGCCACCGCCTTGAGGCCGCGCTCACCCATGGATCACCAGGACGGCAGGCCCTTCCTGATCTCGGGGTTCTCGGAGTGACTGCGCTATATGCGGAGGTCGTTGCATCAGAGTTCCATCGCATACCACCGGTCGCAGCTCGTGTGTCCGGTGGCGCCCATCGGCGCGCAGAGGGGCTGGAAGCCGACCTTGGCGTAGAGTTTCATGGCGGCGTCCATGCCGGTGAGGGTCTCAAGGTAGATGCGGCGGTAGCCCAGGTCCTTCGCCACCTGGAGGCAGTGGCGCAGGAGCCGCTCGCCCAGGCCCGTGCCCCGGGCCTCCTTCAGAAAGTACATCTTCCGAAGCTCGCAGGTGCCGTCCTCGGCGCCTTCCAGCTTCGCCACGCCGCCACCGCCCAGCACGCGGCCGGCCTCGTCCACCACGACGAAGTAGGCGGCCCCGGGCGCGGCGTATGCCTCGGCCAGGTGGTCCACCTCCGGATCGTGAATCGCGAAGCCGGGCCCATCGGCGCCGAACTCCGGCATGACGGTGCGGATGACGGCCGCCATGGCGGCGTCGTCCTCGGGGCGGATGGGGCGGAAGGTCAGGTCCATGCCCTCATTGAACCCCCAGAGCCATGCCGATGCCTACCGGTCTGGACAGGTCGTCAAGGTCCTTCACTCCGGCCAATGGTGCTTGGGGTAGCGCCTGGACAGGGCGGGGCGCAGCTCCTTGTAGGCGCGCTCCCAGAAACCGGCGAGGTCCGTGGTGACCTGCACGGCGCGCATGTTGGGCGCCAGGAGGTGAAGCACCAGCGGCACGGCGCCGCCGGCGAGGGCCGGGCCCTTCTTGAGGCCCCAGAACTCCTGCAGCCGCGCCGCCACCCAGGGGCTTTCGCCGTCGTAGTGGATCTTCGCGGGACGGCCCTTGGGCAGCTGCACGGTTTCCGGCGCCCATTTGTCCAGCAGCTGCGACGCCGCGTCGCCGAAGCGGGCGCGGAAGGCCCAGGCCCAGTCCGTGCTCTCCAGGTCCTTGAGGTGGACGAGGCCCGTGCAGGCCTGCACCAGCAAGGCCTGGCCCAGATCCTCGGGCAGGTCCAGCTCGGGGCGGTGCTTGCGCAGGAAGGCGGCCCGCTGCACGAGCCGGTCGAAGGCCTCGCCGAGGTCCTTGCCCTGGACGGCCTGGGCCAGGAGCGCCGCGGCGCGGGGATCGGCCGGGTCCGCCGCCTTGCGGGTGGCGTCCAGACAGGCCTCGCCGAACCAGAGGGCGCTGACCTGCTCCACCCGGCGGCGCGAGGCGTTGAACTCGAAGGTGTCCTCCTCCCGGAGCTTGTCCGGGAAGGCCTCCAGGAGCCATTCCGGCTCCAGGGCGGAGGCGAGGCGGAGGCTGACGCTGGCGCCCTTCGCGTCCGCCTCCAGCGCCAGCAGGAGGTCGGCCTTCACGCGGCTCGCGGGATCCAGGGTCGCGCCGCCGCCTTCGCACAGGCGGACGCTGCGGCCCTCGCCCCGGCTCGCCACCCGGTCCGGGTAGGCGAGGAGGAGCGCGCGGCGCAGGGCGGTGTCGGGATCCGCCGCCGTGTCGGACGCGTTCCCGAGGCTGCGGCGGGCGAGGCGGGCCCGGTGGACGGCGCCGGGATCCAGGCCCGCGGCCCGGAGGGCGCCGGCGTGGAAGTCCGCGGCCTCGGCCTCCCGGTAGGCGTCCAGCCGCGGCAGGAGGTCGCAGTTGAGGGCCGCGCCGCCGGGCTGCCGGTCCCGGCCGCGCTCCAGGGAGCCCCGGGCCGCCAGGTCGCCGGTCTCCAGCAGGGCCGCGGCGAGGCGGGCGGTGTCGGCGATGCCCTCGGCCTCGCCGGCGAGCACCAGGCGGGCCAGGCGAGGATGCAGGGGCAGGTCCACCAGGCGGCGGCCCAGGGCGGTCATCCGGCCGTCCCCATCCAGCGCCCCCAGGGCCCGGAGCAGGGTCTCGGCGCCCTGGAGGGCGGCCGCGGGCGGGGCCTCGAACCAGGCCAGCGCCGCGGGGTCGGCGACGCCCAGGGCGTGGAGGCCCAGGAGCGCCTCCGCGAGATCCGCCCGCTGGAGCTCCGGCGCGTCGAAGGCGGGCCGGGCCCGGAAGTCCGCCTCGGTGAAGAGCCGCAGGCAGAGGCCCGGCCCCGTGCGCCCGGCGCGGCCGGCGCGCTGGGTGCAGCGGGCCTGGCTGATGCGCACGGTGGCGAGGCTCGAGAGGCCGGACCAGGGGGAGTGCCTCGCCTCGCGGCCCAATCCGGAATCGATCACCGCGACGATGCCCTCGAGGGTCACGCTGCTCTCGGCCACGTTGGTGCTGAGGATGACCTTCGGCGCGGCGCTGGGGGCGAGGGCCTCCTGCTGGGCCTCGGCGCTCAGCTCTCCGTGGAGGGGCAGCACCCGCCAGCCCTGGCGGCCCGCCGGTCCCTCCAGGGCCCGGGTGCAGGCGCGGATCTCCGCGGCGCCGGGCAGGAAGACCAGCTGGTGGCCGGGCCGCTCCGCCTGCACCGCGAGCACCGCCTCGGCCACGCGCTCCGCCAGGGGCCGGGCATCTTCCTTGGGCGCGTGGCGCACCTCGATGGGGAAGCCGCGGCCCTCGCTGGTGAGGACCGGCGCCTCCAGGAAGGTGGCCACCGGGGCGGCGTCCAGGGTGGCGCTCATGATCACGAGCTTCAGGTCGGGCCGCGCGGTCCGCTGCAGCCGCCGCAGCAGGGTCAGGGCCAGGTCCGCGTGCAGGTGCCGCTCGTGGAACTCGTCCAGCACCACGGCGGCGATGCCCTTCAGCTCCGGATCGGACTGAAGGCGGCGCAGGAGCAGGCCCTCCGTGACGAAGCGGAGGCGCGTCGTCTTCGAGACCTTCGACTCGAAGCGCACGGCGTAGCCCGCGGTCCCGCCCACCGGCTCGCCCAGCTCCGCGGCCACCCGCGTCGCCGCCAGCCGGGCCGCCAGGCGCCGGGGCTCCAGGATCCAGCACTCGGCCTGGGCTTCAGGAGGCCCGAGCAGCCCCGCCTCCAGCAGGGCCCGGGGCACCCGGGTGGTCTTGCCGGCGCCGGGCTCGGCGGTGAGCACCAGGTTCGGGGCCCGGCCCAGGGCCGCGGCCAGCCCGGGGAGCAGGGCGTCGATGGGAAGTTGGGCGGGCGCGGTCATGTCGGACCTTCTATGATCCTTCAATCCCGGAGCGACCCATGAGCGAAGTCTTCAAGGCCAGCCGGTGGACCAAGGACAACCGCCTCTTCCCCACCGTCATCGAGGTGACGGACCAGGCCGTCATCCGCCGCAAGCGGAGCTGGTTCTCGGTGAACGAGATGAGCATCCACCTCAGCAAGGTCGCCAGCGTGCGCCTGGACACGGGCCTCTTCTTCGCCGACGTGCTCATCGAGAGCAG
>DASTWQ010000120.1:0-9982 GCA_035758545.1 Holophagaceae bacterium
CTCGAGGGCCTCCGCACGGGCCTCACGACCTTCCTGGGCCTGCGCTTCCAGCTGGAGCCTGGCCTCGTCGAGGGCGTCGTCCTCGGCGCGCCCTTCGACGGCGGCGTCCTCAACCGCCCCGGCGCCCGGCTCGGGCCCTGGGCCCTGCGGGCCGCGAGCCTGGGCCTGGGCCGCCAGGCCCTGCCCCTGCGGCTCCAGGGCGAGGCCGAGACGGCGGAGGGCTGGAATCCCGCGGGCTGGGTGGACGGCGGCAACGCGCCCACGCGGCCCTTCGACATCGACGAAGCCCTGCAGGCGGTGGAGGGCACCGTCGCCGCCTGGACCGCCTGCGGCGCGCGGTCGCTGATGCTGGGCGGCGACCACCTCATGACCCTCGGCGCCCTGCGCGCCCACGCCCGCCGCCACGGCGCCCTCGGCCTCCTCCACGTGGATGCCCATCCCGACGCCGCGGACGGCGCGGTCTGGGGCACGGCCCATCACCACGGCACCTGGCTCCGCACGGCCATCGAGGAGGGTCTGGTGGATCCTCAGCGCACGGTGCAGCTGGGCCTGCGCGCCCCGCGCCACGACGACGGCGAGCTGGCCTGGCTGAAGCGCCACGGCGTGCGGGCCTGGACCCCCTGGGACCTGCGGGATCCGCACCTCGCCGCCCAGCTCCGGGGCGACCTGGCCCGGGTGGGCCGCGGCGCGGCCTACGTGAGCCTGGACCTGGACGCCCTCGATCCCGCCGAGGCCCCCGCCGTCGCCGAGCCCGTGCCCGCGGGCCTCGCCGCCTCGGAACTGCTGCCCCTCCTGCGCCTCGTCCACCGCTGGGACGAGCCCTGGGTCGGCGCGGACCTCATGGAGCTGGCGCCCACCCTGCCTGGCGCGGACACCACCGCGCGGCTTGCCGCGCACCTCGCGCTGCACCTCCTGGGCTGAGGGCGATCCCTGAAGCAGACGCCGAGATGTTGCAGCGTCCTCACGGGGCTTTCATGGCCGGCGCCGATCCTGGGTGCAGGAGGTTTCCCATGGTCAGTGCCGCGCTCCAGATCCTTCAGCGCCACACGCCCGGCGCGCTCCGCTGGTCGGAGCTCCGCGTGGGGCTCGCCCTCGGCTTCCTCAGTGTCCTGGAACTCCAGGCCTGGCTCCGGGTCCGCGGCGTGGCGGGTCCCTCCGAAGCGAAACTGCTCGCCCTGCCGCCGGTGGATGACGGCGCCTTCGAGGGGGCCCTGCGGGAGGCCTGCCTCGAGCGGGAGGGCCGCGTGGCCTTCCCCGGCGACGCCGCCTGGCAGCAGGCCCAGGACCGTTGGCGCCTCGCCTGGCTGCGGGAGCTGCTGAGCCAGGACCACACCCCCACCACCCTCGGCCGCGCCGTGGAGGCCCTCTTCGATCAGCTCGGCTGCCCCGAGGACATGCTCAGCTTCCTGCGCCCCGAGCCCCAGTGGCGCAAGCTTCCGCCCCGCGTGGATCCCCACGCCGCGGCGGCCTTCCTGGGGCGGATGACCGCCTGATTCACCGCGAAGGCACTAAGGGCGCAAGGACCAACGAGGATTGCGGCAAGCTAGGGCAGGAGAGCCCTCATGCGAAGTCACCTCGGAAGGTTCAATACACCTGCCGCTCTGTTTTTGATCTCAGGCAGTGCAGCTTCCACGGCGATGGCGCAGGAATTCCTTGTCCAAATCCCGCCAGAGATCGCACTAAAGCCGCACGACAAGAGCACCTTCATTCCTGTCGTGTATGCCGCTGGCATTTTCAATGCTCCCGGAGAGGAGAATCGCCCGAAACGGAAGTATCAGGACCTCAACCTCTCCGCCCTTGAAGGCTTGGCGCGAAAAAGTGATGAAGATGCCAGATACGAATTGGGTATCCGGTACTTCCTCGGAAACGGTGTAGAGAAGAGTCAAGAGCGCGCCTTTTCCTACTGGATCCAGGCCGCAAAGGACGGCCACCTCGAGTCCGAAAACGAAGTAGGGGTTTGCTTCGCGAAGGGTGAGGGTACTGAAAAGGACATGGCTCAAGCAGTGGCTTGGTATTCCAAGGCCGCGAATGAAGGATCCGGCCGTGCTGCTGATTCAATGGGTGTTCGTTACCTGTACGGCCGCGATCTTCCTCAGGATCCAGTAAAGGCATTCCATTGGTTCCAACGCGGTGCTGCGCTCGGCAATAACGAGGCTATTCACGCATTGGCCACTTGCTACTTCCGCGGTATCGGAACTGGGAAGGATGTCACGAAAGCCTTTGAGACCTTAGCCGACGGCGCAAGAATGGGCGACAAGCAATTGATGCTTACGCTTGGGTGCGCCTTTCTGAATGGATGGACCATCCCTGATGGAAGTCCATTCCCGAAGGACGACCATAAGGCTTTCGAATGGATGACGAAGGCAGCTAAGGCAGGCAGCACATACGCCATGTTCGTGCTTGGGGGCCTCTACTTTGAGGGCCGCGGCACAACGAAGGACATCAAAGCTGGCATCGATTGGTTTGAGCGTTCCGCGAAACTCGGAAACGAGCTCTCACAATCCGTCATTGGAAAAATTGACCCGAATGTATTGAAGCAATACGGATATTAGACCTTCTCACGCCTTCAGCGCCTGCTCCAGGTCCGCGAGCAGGTCCTCCACGGCTTCCACGCCCACGCTCAGGCGCAGGAGGCTGTCGGTGAGGCCGAGCTTGGCGCGGTCCGCGGGGGGGACGGAGCCGTGGGTCATGGAGACCGGGTGGCAGACGAGGCTCTCCACGCCGCCCAGGGATTCGGCCAGGGCGAAGATTTTGAAGGACTCGGCCATGCGGCGGGTCTTCTCGGCGTCGCCGGTGTCGAAGCTGACGATGCCGCTGAAGCCCTTCATCTGGCGCTTGGCGAGTTCGTGCTGGGGGTGCGATTCGAGGCCCGGGTAGTAGACGGCCTTCAGGTCCTTCCGGGCCTCCAGCCAGCGGGCGATCGTGAGGGCGCTCTCGTTGTGGCGGGCCATGCGCAGGTGCAGGGTCTTGGTGCCCCGCAGGATGAGCCAGCTCTCCATGGGCGAGAGGATGGCCCCGGCGGCGTTCTGGAGGAAGGCCAGCCGCGCCGCGAGGTCCTCCGAGTTCGTCACCACGACGCCGCCGATGGAGTCGCTGTGGCCGTTCAGGTACTTGGTGGTGCTGTGGAAGACCAGGTCCGCGCCCAGGCTCAGGGGCCGCTGGTTGAAGGGCGTGGCGAAGGTGTTGTCCACGGCGAGGATCGCCTGGGGCGCCGCGGCCTTCACGGTCTTGGCGACCTCGGCAATGTCCGAGAGGCCGAGCATCGGATTGGTGGGGGTCTCGAGCATGACCAGCTTCGTCTTGGGCGTGAGAGCGGCCTTCAGGGCGGCGAGGTCGCTGGTGTCCACCTGGGTGTAGGTCAGGCCGAAGCGGGCCATGACCTTGTCCACCAGGCGGAAGGTGCCGCCGTAGACGTTGTGGCCCAGCACCAGGTGGTCGCCGCCGTCCAGCAGCTCCAGGATGGCCTGGGTGGCCGCGAGGCCCGACGCGAAGGCGATGCCGTGGGCCGCGCCCTCCAGAGCCGCGAGGTTGGCCTGCACCGCGTCCCGGGTGGGGTTGCGGGTGCGGGCGTACTCGTAGCCCTTGTGCTTGCCGAGCCCCTCCTGCAGGTAGGTGCTCGTGAAGTAGACCGGGGTCATCACGGCGCCGGAGAGCGGATCCGGCTGCTGGCCCGCATGGATGCAGAGGGTGTCGAAATGCTGGGAATCGGCTGCCATGATCGGTCTCCGGTCCTTCAGTCTGCGAGGGTGACCCCATGAAGAGAAGCGCGACCGTGTTCCTGGCCACCGCCGCCCTCCTGGCGGGCCTGGGCTGCCGCTCCAAGGCCGATCCCGTCCAGGAGATCCGTGACACTCTGTCAAAGGCCGTGGCCGCCGTGGAGGCGGGCGACGCCGCCGGGGCCACGGCCATCCTCGATGACCGCTACCAGGGCCCCGAGGGCCTGGACAAGGCCGGCACCCGCTTCCTGCTGATGCAGATCCTCAAGCAGGGCAAGGTCTCGGTGCGGATCCTGAGCCAGGACGTGGGCCTCAACGGGGCCGACGCCTTCGAGAAGGTCCAGGTCCTCGCCACCCAGCAGGGCACGGGGATCCTGCCGGACGCCTCCCGGAAGGTCTACATCCTCCACTGGGTGAAGCGGGGCTCCGACTGGAAGGTGGCGGACCTCCAGGACTTCACCGCCGGGGCCGAGCCCGCCAGGTAGGCCCTCGCAGGCTCAGCGCCGTCGCCAGCGCCGGGTCCGCTCCTGGCCGGCGTAGGCGGCCTTCAGGCGCTCCAGGGCCGCGTCCGGCAAGGTCGGGTTCCGCTTCTGCTCCTGCAGGAAGAAGGCGAAGCGCGGGGTGAAGCGCAGGGCCTGGGGGTCGATGCCCGCCGCCTGCGCGTTGTCCCAGGCCGTCACGAAGCCCGCGCCCTCCCCGGCCTTGGCCAGAGCCACCAGATCCAGGGCCCGCAGGTGCGGGTTCCCCGGCTCCTGGGCGATGAGCCGCGCGAGGTCCCGGTGGGCCTGGGCCGGATCAGACTCCACTTCCCGGGTGGCCGTGGCCAGATCCGCAGGGGGCGGCTCCGGCGGGAGGGCCGGCCGGAGGGGCTTCTGCGCAGGCTTCTCGGCAGGCTTCTCGGCAGGCTTCTCAACGGGCTTCTCAACGGGCTTCGGAGCCGGCCTGGGAGCGGGATTTGGCGAGACGGCGGAGGCGGGGGCGGTCGCCGGAGGGGGCGCCGCCGCCGTCGGAGCCTGCGGGAGCGGGGCCGGGACTGGAGCCGGTGCCGCGGGACGCTTCGCCAGCCGCTGGCGCCAGACGACCGCGCCGCCCCCCAGGGCCAGCAGCAGGCCCCCGGCGGCGAGCCAGGCCCCGGCGGTCCGGCGCGCCGGCGGAGCTGGCTCCGGCCGCCGCGTCGCCACGGTGGGGGTGCCCTCCCCGGGCCAGGCCGGATCCTTCGCCGCGCGGAGGGCCGCGGCCGCGGCGTCGCCCTCGGGATAGCGGCGCTCCGGATCCTTGTCCAGGAGGCGGGCCAGCACCCCGCGGAGGGCCGGGCTCGCGCCCGCCAGGGCCGAGGCCGGCAGCGGCGCCGGGGGCTCGTGGACGAGGCGGTAGAGGATCGTCGCCGTGGTGTCCCCGGCGAAGGGCAGCTGGCCCGTGAGTCCCTGGTAGAGCATCACGCCCACGGCGAAGAGGTCCGCCCGGCCGTCCGCCTGGCCGGTGCGCACATACTCCGGCGCCAGGTAGGCCACGGTGCCCAGGAGGATGCCGGCGCTGGTCATCGTGGATTCCGAGAGCCGCGCGATGCCGAAGTCCATGAGCTTGGCCTGGAGGCGGCCGGATTCCCGGCCCACGCGGATGTTGGCGGGCTTCACGTCCCGGTGCAGGACCCCTTTTCGGTGGGCGTAGGCCAGGGCCTCGGCCACCTGGGCCAGCACCTCCAGCAGCTCGGCCGTGGAGAGCGCGCGCGCCGCCAACAGGGCCTGGAGATCGTCCCCCTCCACGTACTCCATGGCCAGGTAGAGGACGCCCTGGTCCTCCCCGAACTCGTGGATGGTGACGATGCCGGGGTGGTTCAGGGTGCCGGCGGCCCGGGCCTCCCGGGCGAAGCGCTCCTTGGCGCCCTCGCCCGCGGTGGAGCTGGCCAGGATCGTCTTCACCGCCAGGGTCCGCCCGATGGCCGGGTCCTTGGCCAGGAACACCTCGCCCATGGCGCCCTGGCCGAGGGATCCGAGGAGGTCGTACTTGCCGAGGCGGCTGAGCATGAGGGGACCTTGCCTCCCTGGATGGAGCCGGATCAGGCCGGCGGGGTTGAGGGCTCCGGGGCAGGATCATCCGGAAGCAGGGCATCCACAAGGTCGCGCACGAAGGCGCTGAGGTCCGTCACCCGGGCCACCGCTTCCGGCATGGCCCGCTGGAGCTGGAAGTAGCCCGCGTAGGCCGCGTAGAGCGCCAGGGCCTTCCGCCGGGCCTCCTCCTCGGGGAGGCCCAGGGCCGTGAGGGACCGGATGCCCAGGGCGAGGCGCTGCTCCGAGGCCCGGGCCAGGTAGGGATTCACCCGCGGATCCTCGCTGCTGGCGGAGAGAGCCGCGAAGAGCCGGCCGTTCTCCTGGTCCTCGAAGGCCGCGAACATGATCACCCGCAGGCGCTTCCGGGAGTCCGCGATGCCCTCGTAGCGGATGACGACGTCCCGGCCCTGATCCGCCTCCCAGGCCGCCAGCGCGGCCTGGATGAGCGCATCGCGGTTGGCGAAATGCCAGTAGAAGCTCCCCTTGGTGACCCCGAGCTCCCGGGCGAGGGGCTCCACGGCGACCGCGGCCACGCCCTCCCGGGCGATGAGGCGCAGCGCCGCCCGGACCCAGTCCTGGGCCGAGAGGGCGGGGGCCGGGCCCGCGGACCGCTTGGGAGATTGACTCACGGTAGCGCCTTGACGATGTCTGCCCCGAGCCTACCATACGGAACCGTATCCCCAACCATACGATGCCGTATGGATCTCCCGGAGCCCCCATGGGCGCGACCTTCACCCTCTCCCAACCCTCCACCCTCCTCCACCTGCGGCAGACCGCCCGCATGACCCTGGAGGCCCTGGGCGCCTGGCTCCTGGCGGACTTCCTCACGGGCCTCGTCCACTGGTGGGAGGACGCCTACGCCCGGGCGGAATGGCCGCTCCTGGGGCCCCTCGTCGCCGAGCCGAACCTCCTGCACCACCGGGATCCCCGGGCCATGACGCGGCTCCCCTGGTGGCGGAACATCGACGTGCCGGTGCTGGCCGCCCTGCTCGCCCTCACGGGCCTGCACGCCCTCCACCTGCTCCGGTGGCCCCTGGCCCTGGCCCTCGTCCTCGCGGCCCTCACCAACCTGGTGCACCGCTGGGCCCACCAGACCCCCGCGGAGAACGGCCCGGTCATCACCTGGCTCCAGGCCAAGGGCCTGCTCCAGTCCCGGGGCCAGCACGCCCGCCATCACCGCTGGCCCCGCAAGACCCACTACTGCCCCCTGACCAACCTGCTGAACCCCGTGCTGGAGCGCGTCGGCTTCTGGCGCCGCCTGGAACGCCTCATCCTCCGCCTCACGGGCTTCCGGCGCCGCCGCGAGCCGCGGCCGGGCGAGGGCGCCTGAGGGCTTACACTGGAGGGCCGGAGCGCGCCATGTCCCTCACCGTCGCGGGCAAGACCTTTTCCAGCCGCCTGATCCTGGGCACGGGCAAGTACCGGGACTTCGCCACCATGAAGGCCTGCTACGAGGCCGCCGCCGTGGACATGGTGACCCTGGCCGTGCGGCGCTTCGACCTGGACGCGAAGGGCGAGGAGAACATCCTGGCCTGGATCCCGAAGTCCATCGCCCTGCTGCCCAACACCGCCGGCTGCTACACCCGGGAGGAGGCCCTTCGCGTGGCGCGCCTGGCCCGGGAGGCCCTGGAGACGGATCTGGTGAAGCTGGAGGTCATCGGCGACCCCGGCCACCTCTACCCGGACAACGAGGAGACCCTGGAGGCCGCGAGGATCCTCGTGAAGGAGGGCTTCCAGGTGCTGCCCTACGTGAACGCGGACCCGATCCTCGCCAAGAAGCTCGCGGACGCCGGCTGCGCCGCCGTCATGCCCCTGGGCAGCGCCATCGGCTCCGGCCAGGGCGTGCAGAACCCCCTCACCCTGCTGCTCATCCGCGAGGTGCTGCAGCCCTACCAGATCCCCATGATCGTGGACGCCGGCGTGGGCACCGCCAGCGACGCCGCCATCGCCATGGAGCTGGGCGCCGACGGCGTCCTCCTCAACACCGCCGTCGCCGAGGCGCAGGAACCCACCCGCATGGCCGAGGCCATGAGGCACGCCGTGCTCGCCGGCCGGCTGGCCTACGAGGCCGGCCGCATGCCGAGGCGCCTCACCGCCAGCGCCAGCAGCCCGATGGCGGGGCTCATCGGCAAGTGAATCTGGGATAATGGGCCATGACCCCTCAGGACCGCCGCCGGCAGGGCACCTCCCGTGTGATCTCCATGAGGTCTGACGACGGTACCTTCGACCGGGAGGCCTGGCGCGGCACTTCCATCCAGCAACGGCTGGAGGCATTGTGGGACCTGACCCTCGACTACCTCGCCTGGACGGCCCCGGATGGCGGTG
The DNA here is from genome assembly GCA_035758545.1 of Holophagaceae bacterium. Taxonomy (GTDB): domain Bacteria; phylum Acidobacteriota; class Holophagae; order Holophagales; family Holophagaceae; genus JAFDVN01. The sequence continues at coordinate 8,090 of DASTWQ010000120.1, forward strand.
AACCCCGACTTCAGAGATCTGTTTGCGTCGTTGAACGCCGCGGGCGCTGAATACCTGGTCATCGGCGCCTACGCGCTGGCTGCCCATGGCGCACCCCGATTCACGAAGGATCTCGATCTCTGGGTCCGGCCCACGCCCGCCAATGCCCGGCGAGTCTGGTCCGCGCTTGAAGCCTTCGGCGCACCCCTCGGCGATCTCCGCGCTGAGGATCTGCACACGCCGGGCCTGGTGTTCCAGATGGGCATCGCGCCCAACCGCATCGACCTGCTGACCGCGCCGGACGGCGTCGAATTCAGCGCGGCCTGGGAGCACCGGGTCCCGAGCCGCTATGGGGACCAGGACATCTCCGTGCTTGGGAAGACCGACCTGATCCGGAACAAGCAGGCCACAGGCCGCATGCAGGATCTCGCGGACATCGAGGCCTTGAAGCGTATGGAGGGCTGATGCGAGACCTCCTCACCCGCTTCTACGAAGCCTTCGCCCGGAAGGATGCGGAGGGCATGGTCGCCTGCTACCACCCGGATTCCGCCTTCTCGGATCCGGTCTTCCCGATGCTGACCCACGACGAGACCACCGCCATGTGGCGCATGCTGGTGGGCCGGGCCCGGGACTTCTCGCTGGAATTCGAGGTGGTGGGCGCGGACCGGGTGAACTGGACGGCCCGCTACACCTTCACCGCCACGGGACGGCCGGTGGTGAACCGCGTGACGTCCCAGTTCGGCTTCCGGGACGGCCTCATCCTCGCCCAGCGGGACGGCTTCGACTTCCCGCTGTGGCTCAAGCAGGCCCTCGGATGGAAGGGCGCCCTCTTCGGCCGCACCCGCCTCCTGCAAGCGGCCGTCCGCAAGCAGGCACGCCAGGGGCTGGACGCGTTCCTGGCCAAACCCGACTGAGGCGCCAGTCCGGGCCTGCGGGGCCCGGCTCCAGACGCGTCAGGGGCCTCGCGGCCCGCGCCGCGTCCTGCGCCTCTACGCCACGCCTCCGGCGCGGCTAGCCCCTTCGGCACCCTCGGTGTTCATCACCACATGGAAGGGCGCCGGGGGCTCGATGCTGGCCCAGGCCTGGGCGACGTCCTCGAGGATGGACCGGAAGATCGCGCGATCCTCGTCCCGGGCCTTGGACAGGACCTGGTCCGCGTCGGTGATGAGGAGCCACAGACCGCGCCCCCCGAGCCAGGAGAGGTCCGCCAGCGCTTCATCCAGGGCGTCCCAGTTGGCACCGAAGGCCGGCGGGAACTGGAGGGCCGCCGCGAATTCGGCCATGACGCCGGCCTTGGTGACCATCCGCGCGCCCCGCAGCAGGCGGGCGCCGGGATAGGCGCGCAGGGCGTCCCACAGCGCGCCGGGTTCCTCCGCCGTCTCGTGCAGGAAGGGGCCTTCGGGCCGCCTGAGGGGTTCCAGGTTCATGGGGACCTCATCTCGACGAAATGGCCGTAGTGGTCTCCGGTGAACCAGGCGCGGCCGTCGCTGCCGGTGACGAGGCGCTCGGCGCCGCGGTTCACGTGCTCCCGGTGGGGATGGATGTCCCACTCCTGGTACTGGAGGCGCCGTCCCCCGGCATCGGTCTTCGGGAGGACACCCTCGTAGTTGCCGAAGCGGCGGCCCCCCTCGTAGCCCGCCGGGGCCTCGTGGTGGACCCGGATGTAGGCCAGCACCCGCCAGGCCTCCGCGGGGATCGCCGGATCCGCCGGGGCGGCCGTCCCGGCCACGACGGGCCTTCCCGGCCGGGGCGGCAGCGGCGCGCGGCCGCAGGCCAGGCCGGCGTAGGCCGGACCGAGGAACGCCAGCAGGCACAGGAGCCGTCGCAGGAAGGTCACGGCCCTACCCTAGCGGATCCCGGGCGAACGCGGCAGGGTGGAGGGATGGAGTTGGCATGATCCGGCGCACCCTTCCC
>DASTWQ010000230.1:0-3364 GCA_035758545.1 Holophagaceae bacterium
TCGCGGCGCTGAAGGCCTGGCAGCCGGGCCTCGCCGCGCCGGTGGCGGTGCGGGAGCTGACGGCGGAGCGGGCCATTCCGCGGCCGGAGCTGGGGCACCGGGCCCGGCTCGCCCAGGCCCTGGGCGGCCTGCCGGAGGGCCTCGACTGGGTCTCCAATGCGCGCTTCGGGCCTGGCATCCGAGACGTGGTGGAGGGCCTGGAGGCTTGGGCCCGGTTGCAGAGGGGCGCATAATCGGGGCTTCCAACCTCCGGAGGCTCCCATGCGCCGCTCCCTGATCCTCGCCGCGATCCCCGCGCTCCTCTCCGCCCAGGCCCCTGCGCCGGCCCCCACTGCGGACGTCAAGACCGGCCTCGGTGTCGAGCACTACGAGCTCACCGGCGCCGCCACCGAGTTCAAGGTCGCGCCCGACACCAAGATCTACGCCTGGGCCAAGGTCACGGGCGTCACCGACGGCACGGTCACGGTGGTCTTCCTGAAGGACGGCCAGGAAAAGGCCCGTCAGGAGCTGAAGGTCCCCCACTCCCCCTACCGCACCCACGCCTACCGCACCTTCCGCAAGGGCGACGGCGGCGCCTGGACGGTGAAGGTCATCGGAGCCGATGGCACGGCCCTCGGCTCCGCCGACTTCAAGGTCGAGGTCGAGGCGGAGGCCGCGAAGTGAGGGCCGCGGCCCTCCTGCCGCTGCTTCCCATCGCGCTCCTGGCCCAGGACGCCAAGCCCACGGACGCCCCCAAGCGCCCCTGGACGGACAAGGCGAGCCTGAGCTTCGTGGCTGTGGGGGGCAACGCGAAGTCCCAGTCCTTCGGCTTCTCCAACGAGTACAAGTACACGTGGTCCGACGCCACCTTCGCCTTCAATGTCGGCGGCATCCGGGTGAACACGACCACCTTCAACCGCTCGGCCTCGGGTCCGGACCTGAGCAATGTGACCGTGGTCCAGAGCGAGACGACCGCCACCACCGCCGAGAACTACTTCGCCAACCTGCGCTACGACCACAACCTGTCGGACCGCTTCTTCTGGTTCGGCGCCGCGGCCTGGGACCGCAACGTCCCGAGCGGCATCGACAGCCGCGAAGTCGGCAGCGCCGGCCTGGGCATCTGGTGGATCAAGTCGGACCGCACCAAGTTCCGCACGGACCTCGGCGCCGGCTACACCCGGATCTCCCCGGTGCTTGAGACGCCGGGCTTCGAGAACAGCTTCGGCACCTGGTCCTTCGGCGCCGCCTTCGAGAAGAAGTTCCTGGCGGCCTCGAGCTTCACCTCCAACCTCCAGGTGACCGACAGCCTCAAGGACAGCCAGGACTACCTGGCGGTCTGGCAGAACGCGCTCACTGTCTCCATGAACAACCACCTGGCCCTCCAGGTGGGCTACAACCTCACCTACAAGAACCACCCTGCCTTCGTGGGCGTGGACGTGGTCCAGACCCCCGTGGCGGCGCCGCCGGTGATCCTGGGCCAGGTGCCGGTCCAGCTGAAGAAGACCGACACGGTCTTCACCACGAGCCTGGTCCTCACGTTCTGACCCCCGGTCACTCCGGGACTCCGGGCGGCATCCGAAGGGCATCACGGAGGCCTGAGGCATGTCCCACCCCGGAGTCCCCGAGGGGCCCGACGACCGCGATCTGCTCGCGGCCATCGGCCTCGGCGACCGGGAGGCCTTCCGCCGCTTCCATGCCCGCCACGCGGGTCGGGTCCTGGGCTATGTCCGGAGGCTTTGCGGCGATCCGACCCAGGCGGAGGAGGTGGTGCAGGAGGCCTTCATCGCGGTCTGGCAGCGGGCCGGCAGCTACCGCCCCGCCCTGGGAACCCCCCTGGGCTGGCTCTACACCCTCACCCGGAACAAGCTGGTGGACCACTGGCGGGGCAGGGACCCGGCTCTGGCGGTGGACGCGGCGGATTTGGACAAAATGGTCACGCCACTCATCCAATCCAACGCCGATCTCGTATTGAGCCTGGACCGGGCGCTCCATACCCTGAGCGCCGAGCAGCGGAGGGCCGTCCAGATGGCGTATTTCGGCGGGTTGACCTACGAGGAGACGGCGCGCGCGCTGTCCGTCCCGCTTGGAACGCTGAAGTCCCGCATCCGGGCGGGGTTGACGGCCCTGCGCGCGGTGCTGGAGGGCCGCCCATGAGCCCGGCTCCGCGGCATCCCTCCGAAGACGCCCTCCTCGCGCTGGCTTCGGGGGAGGCGGATGGGCCGCTCGTCCTGCTCCTGGAGGCCCATCTCCAGCGGTGCGACGACTGCGCCGGACGTATGCGGGCTCTGAGCCTGGCGGGAGGGGCCCTGCTGGAGGCCGTACCTCCGGAACCCGTCTCCCCCGATGCCTTCGACCGGCTCTGGGCCCGGGTGGAAGCCCTGCCGGCCCCGGCCGCCATGCCTCAGGGGCTTCCGGACCTGCCACCGGCCCTGGCGGCCCGGGCGGCCGCGGCGAGGCCCTGGCGCTGGAGCCGCCTGTTCACCCGGGGGATGGACAACCTGAAGCTGATGCTGGACCCCCGCACGGGCGCGTCGCTGTACCTCATCCGCCTCCATCCTGGAGGAGGCTTCCCCAGGCACCGCCACCGGGGCGGAGAGGACGCTCTCATCCTCGCGGGAGGCTGCCAGGACGGCGCCCAGACGCTGGAGGCCGGCGACTGGATGAGCTATCCGGCGGGATCCGTGCACGCGCCCGTGGGCGATCCAGAGGAGGGTTGCTGGATCCTCACCCGCGTCGAGCAGGACGAGGTGGCCTTCCGGGGCTGGCGCGGCCTGCTCCAGGGCGCCTGGGAAGGGATCCGCGGGCGGGCCTGATTTTTTTTGAAGGGCCGGTCATCCGGATCGCCCCTCCGGACCGTATGGGAAGCGAACCCATCCTGTCCCGGAGGACACCGATGCCCAGGTCCCTTCCCCTCACCCGCAGGCTCCTCACCGGGCTCTGCCTGTCCCTCGTCCCCCTCGCCCTCGGCGCCAGGTCCAGCCACCGCGAAGCCCCGGGCATCACCAAGCACCCCAAGGTGGACGCCACGGACTTCTACATGTTCCGCAGCTACGAGAGCGGCCGGGACGGCTACGTGACCATCGTGGCCAACTACCAGCCGGTCCAGGCGACCTACGGCGGCCCGAACTTCTTCCCCCTCGATCCCGACGCGCTCTATGAGATCGAGATCGACAACAACGGGGACGCGAAGGAGGACCTGACCTTCCAGTTCCGCTTCACGAACACCCTGAAGGACATCACGCTCCCCATCGGCCCCGCGGGCTCGGCCAAGAACGTGTCCGTCCCCCTCGTCAATGTCGGGCCGATCACCGCCTCCGACCAGAGCAACTCCAACCTGATCGAGACCTACACCGTGACGATGGTGAAGGGGGACCGGAGGACCGGC